>NZ_JBNPYB010000003.1:0-31612 GCF_050432985.1 Pantoea sp. AN62
TAGCTGAACAGGAGGGACAGCTGATAGAAACAGAAGCCACTGGAGCACCTCAAAAACACCATCATACACTAAATCAGTAAGTTGGCAGCATCACCAACGTCACGGATTTAAGTCCCTGGTTAATAGCAAAGCGTTTTAACCGGCCTATAGCCCAGAAACCATTGTAATCGTTGTTTCGACTGACAAAACTACTATTCAGAGAATGGCTAATTCCTTTGAGCTCTCTTCTTCGTGCCATCGACCCTTCCTGGCTGTTTTCACGCGTTCTAATCAGTTATTGAAACAGTATCGGTACGGTTGGTCCATCCTTTAACGTTTGTCATCCAGCCTCATCTGCCGTTGCTGACTCATGACACGGAAGATGTAAAGAGCCGCGCCACAAACCCGACCCGCATTCGACCCGGCTCCCGTGCGAGGCAGCCGTCCGCGAGGCACATTCGTTGTCCGTGAGCCTGAATCCATCTCGCTGGCGCAACCGCCTGTTTTTCTCGCTATTGCGCTTTAGTGCATTTACCAGGACGACCCGTTGCCACCGATAACAGAATACAAGCAGGCGACGGCCAGCGCGGATAAGCCGGCGTCTGATCAATGTCGCTTTGCCTGGCTGCCCTGGCCTGAGTTTCCGCTGGGCGCAGCGTCCGATTGCGGTTATGTTGAAGCTTCAAATCGTGACTGCAAAGGAACTCAGCATGCCCGAATTTTTCTTTTTCAGGAAAGGCCGTCAGCTGGTGGCTGCCGACCGGAAGGACAGCGCGGCAGCCGAACGGCTTAAGGCTGACGGCTATCAGAAACAGTTTGAGGAAATTATTGCGCCAGATGCGGAAAGGGCGCTGATCAGGCTGCAGGATATCCGTAAGGATGCCGCCGATCTCGAATACGGTTTTCTGACCGGCGGGATATTCGGTGTCGTCACCTTACTGTTCCGTGAAAACCGGGTCAAAAAGACAAAATGATCGGCGCATCTCTGGCTGCAGCAGCGCCGCTTGCCGACCGGATCGAGCAGTAAAAAACCGCCCCGGGAGGCGGTTTTTTACTGCAGATCTGACGCGCAATAGCACGTCGCGATCGTCAGGCCGGTACTGACAGCGCTTTCTGGCTGCGTGACCAGACGCGGTGTGCTTTCATCGCCTGGATGAAGTCCGCCATCAGGGCGTTTTCTGCTTTGTCACCCTCAACAATGCCTTCTTCCTGTTCGGTTTCGCCCAGACTGAACTGCGCCTTGAAGCGACGTGCATCGCCTGACAGACCAATAACTTTCAGATGCTTGTAGGCTTCCAGCAGGAAGTAACGCGCATCACCGCTCAGCAGCAGGGCGTCGATGTTGCCATCCGGCACGATAACGGCGTCAAAGGTCAGTGACGGCAGACCGGCGAAGGTGGCATCAATCGGCAGCACCGAACCATCATCGGCGCGTACCTGGCCCATGTGTGCAGCCAGCAGTTTGGTGTGAACACCGACCGCTTTCAGTTCCTGCAGAATTGACAGCACATCTGCCGCCTTCACGCCATCGCTGACCAGTAACGCTACCTGACGGCCCTTGATCTCGCCATCCGGGATGGCGTAGAGACTCAGGCTGTCATCTTTGGTCAGGCCGTTAACCGCTTTTGGCGGCTGGATATTCAGCTGATCGGCGGTCAGGGCGATACCGAGATTATCCGCCACGCCTTTCGCCAGACCGAGGTCAATCCGCGCCAGATGATCGACCACCCGCTCACGAATATAGGCCCGCGCCACTTTACTCAGCTCGAACGAGTAAGCGCCGATAATATGCTGCTGTTCGACCGGCGTCTGGCTCATCCAGAACAGGCGCGGCTGAGCATAATACTCACCGAATGATGGGCTGCGCTCGCGCACTTTGTGGCCCTCAACGCGCTCCTGGTAGCTTTCAAAACCGCCACCTTCAGCGGCTGGCGGGGTTTCACGTGGCCAGTTATCGTTGATCGAGTTCGGCTCGTAGTTGGCCGGGTTAGTGTCGATATCCTGACGGTGCATCCCCTGACGCTGGAAGTTATGGTACGGACAGGTTGGACGGTTGATCGGGATCTCATGGAAGTTCGGACCACCGAGGCGGCTGATCTGGGTATCGGTATAGGAGAACAGACGGCCCTGCAGCAGCGGATCGTTGGAAAAATCGAGGCCCGGCACGATGTGGCCTGGGTGGAATGCTACCTGCTCGGTTTCTGCGAAGAAGTTATCCGGGTTGCGGTTAAGCACCATCTTACCCACGATCTCGACCGGTACCAGCTCTTCCGGGATCAGTTTGGTGGCGTCCAGAATATCGAAATCGAATTTGAATTCATCCTCTTCCGGGATCAGCTGCAGGCCCAGTTCATATTCCGGGAAGTCACCCGCTTCAATCGCTTCCCACAGGTCGCGACGATGGAAATCGGGATCGCGGCCGGTCAGTTTCTGCGACTCATCCCACAGCAGCGAGGCTTTGCCTGCCACCGGCTTCCAGTGGAAGCGGACAAAGGTCGCTTTGCCTGCAGCATTAATCAGGCGGAAGGTGTGAATACCAAACCCTTCCATGGTGCGATAGCTGCGCGGAATGCCGCGATCGGACATCGCCCAGATGACGTTGTGCATGGTTTCCGGCTGGAGAGAGACGTAATCCCAGAAGGTATCGTGGGCGCTCTGGCCCTGCGGGATTTCGTTGTGGGGTTCAGGCTTCACCGCGTGCACGAAGTCAGGGAATTTATGCGCATCCTGAATAAAGAACACCGGGGTGTTGTTGCCGACCAGGTCGAAGACGCCCTCTTCGGTATAAAACTTGGTGGCGAAACCGCGAATATCACGCACCGTATCAGCGGAACCGGCGCCGCCCTGTACCGTGGAGAAACGCACGAAAACCGGCGTCACCTGATTCGGATCGCTGAGGAACTGCGCTTTAGTCAGATCTTTTAACGAGCGGTAGGGCTGAAAATAGCCGTGCGCCGCTGAGCCGCGCGCATGCACGATGCGCTCCGGGATACGTTCATGGTCAAAATGCGTGATCTTCTCACGCATAATAAAGTCTTCCAGCAGGGTTGGCCCACGCGAACCGGCACGCAGCGAATTCTGATCGTTCGCAATACGGGTTCCCTGGTTGGTGGTAAGCGGGCTGTTGGTGCCGTTTTTACGGCTGGCATTGAGCTGGTCGAGTTTAGCGTTATGGGTCTGCGGGGCTTTCAGGCTACCTGGCGCGGTCGGTTGTTTGCCGGGAGGCGTCGGTTCGGCTGGCGGCTGATGTGATCCATCCTGAGGTGCCAGCGAACCGAGTCCGGGTTCTGACGACTCCGGCCCGGTGGTGGGGGCGCGGTGGCTCAGTTCTTTCTTCTCTGTTTCTTTCGACATTAATCCATGCTCCAGCGGTTATTTTACTTTCGACGACACTAAATATAGAACAACCTGACCAATGCTGGGGGTAAACCGCGACTTTAACTCACCTCGCCGGGTTTCTTTTTGGCGGGCTAAAATAACACCTTCACCCGGTGCGGCAGCCTGTCGTTTCGCTTATTGCCGGCCAACTGCAACTATTCGGAGGTCTGTATGCTCAGCTATCTGTTTATTGGTGCGAATGATGTGGCGCTGTCCGGTCACTTTTATCGGGCAGTTCTGCTGCCGCTCGGGTATCTGGTTGAGCCCGATGGCGAACAGCTGATTTTTTCGCTGCCGGAGGTGCCCGATCGGCAAAACGGACCCGGTGCCGTCTACATTGCGAAGCCGTGGGATGGCGCAGACGCGCAGCCGGGTAACGGCAACATGGCCGGATTCCGCGCGCCGACGCGGCAAAGGGTTGACGAGCTTTACGCGGCGGGCCTGCGGGCAGGGGGCACAGATGAGGGCACGCCAGGCATTCGTGAACGCTATAACCCGAATTTTTACGTGGCTTACCTGCGCGATCCGGCAGGCAATAAGCTGGCGCTGTTCTGTAACGACGATCCGGCCTACGCGTCGGTTTAATTGCAGCCGGCGTGCATTTCCCGATTGAAGTTAGAAATGTTATATCATAACATTTCATTTTGTAACTTCTATTGAGGATCGCGACGTTGGCAAATCATACAGGTAAGTGGGCGATGGCGCTGGGCGCGCTGTTGATCAGCAATCAGGTGGCGGCGCATGGCGATCATGCGCACGGCAAACCGTTGTCAGCCATGGAACAGAAAGCGGCGGAAGGGGACTTTGCCGATGCGGATGTTAAAGATCGCCCGCTGTCGGACTGGGATGGCCTGTGGCAGTCGGTCTATCCACTATTGGAAAGTGGCGAGCTGGACCCGGTATGGCAGAAAAAAGCGCAGCAGGATGGCAGCAAAACGGCGCAGCAGGTTAAAGCTTATTACCGTAAAGGCTACGCGACCAATGTCGACACTATCGGCATCGAAAACGGCGTGATGGAATTTCATATTGGCGATCGGGTCAGCGCCTGCCGCTACCATTATGCCGGCCACCGGATCCTGACCTATACCTCGGGCAAGAAAGGGGTGCGCTACCTGTTCGAATGCCAGGAGGCGAACAGCGATGCGCCGAAATATGTGCAGTTCAGCGATCACACCATCGCACCGCGCAAATCAGCCCACTTCCATATTTTTATGGGTAATCGTTCGCAGCAAGCTTTACTGGCGGAGATGGATAACTGGCCGACCTACTATCCCTGGCAGATGATGAATGCGCAGGTGGTGGATGAGATGCTGCATCATTAAGGATTTGCTTCGGCTTTTGACACACCCGCCCGTAACGGCGGGTTTTCAGGCGACAAACGCGGCCAGCTTATGCAGGTAAATCGCCAATCCGTGGCGTACAAAATCCTAAAGCGCTTCACTCAGATCTACTTAGAGGTGCGCCGACTGACTTTACCGCCCTTGCGGCCAGCTTCCCTGGCTCTTTCAGGATCGTTCTTGAAATTGCCTCCGCTGGCTTTGCCACCGGCACTTCCAGCTTCACTGGCACGGTCCGGGTCATTGGCAAAGTTGCCTGCGCCACCCCGGTATTTCTGTTGTGTCATAGATAGGCCTCGTATCAGGTTCCTTAGATAAGTAGGACTAGCTAGTCACAGTATTAAGTTTAGTTTGCCGGCTGGATTATGCCAGCAAAACGGCAAAATCGAGGCGGCTGTCGCCTCGCTAATCTGTTGATTATCTGCATAAATTGGCGGGACTTCAGCCAACCCATACCGGCCGGCGCGAGGCCGGTATTCCCTTCACCACCTGTTGATACGAATCGTCGACCAGCTGCTGGATCAACCCTTCTGACAGTGCGTCGCCCGGGTAGACGGTGATCCAGTGCTGCTTATTCATATGGTAACCGGCGGTAATAGAGGGATAGATGGCGCGATGCAGTTCCGCCTGCTGCGGCTGGCATTTCAGGGTGATGATCGGCACCCCCCGCAGCACGGTCAGCAGTAGAAACACCTTACCGCACACTTTATAGACCTGATGTGCCGGTCCAAACGGATAGCTGGACTCGGCGGCAGGCAGCCGCTCGGCCGCCTCAATAGCGATGCGCTGGATATCAGCACCCTGCATAGCGAATCTCCTTGTTACCGGGTTGGTCAATCACTGCCCACTGGCTGAGTGACTGAGGCCTGTTACACTTCTGATAAGCATAAATCAGGAGCAGACATGAAATTAGGCTTTGCATGTAAGTATCTCAACCACGATGGCAAACAGTTTTTCCCGTTCCGCGCCACCACGCGTAAACGGTTTCTGAGTTTACCGCACGATCAACGTAATCAACTGATTTATGAGATATCCGTTACCAACCTTAACCAGCTCTACCTGACGCTGGAGCAGCTGGCGACCTTACCGGAGCCGTTAAGAATGATGCGTATTGGCAGCGATCTGCTGCCGCTTTATACCGTTCCGGAGGCCACGTCGCTGTTTGCCGCGTTTTTACCCGAGCTTCATCCGCTGTTCGCCCGCTGCGGTGAACTGGCACGCGCGCACCAGATCCGACTCTCCTTTCATCCGGGGCAATATACGGTGCTGGCGTCAGATAATCCGGATGTGGTGAGCCGCGCGCTGGAGGATGTCGAATATCACACCCTATGCGCCTGCCTGATGGGCTACGGCCAACGCTTCCAGGATTTTAAAATCAATATTCATATGAACGGTAAGGCGGGATTCGACGGTTTTAAACGTTCGTTTGGTCAGCTGAGCGAGGAAGCGCGCCGGATGCTGACGGTAGAGAATGATGAAATATCCTGTTCGCTGGATGACGTACTGCAGGCCGCCGCGCTCTGTCCGGTGGTGCTGGATATTCACCATCACTGGGTGAAAGAGAATCAGTTTATCCAGCCTGACGATGCGCGGATTGCCGCGATAATCGCTTCGTGGCGCGGCGTCCGGCCGGTACTGCATTATTCGATTTCACAGGAGGGGATTATTCCGCCGCAGGGCTGGCCGGATCAGCAACAGCTGGGCGTGTCGAAAAGCAAACTGCGGGCGCACTCCGATTACTACTTCAACGACACGCTCAATGACTGGGCATTGTCGTTTCAGGATTTCGACATCATGTGCGAAGTGAAAATGAAGAATCTGGCGCGGGAACAGCTCTACCAGTGGGCGAAACAGCAACAGCGGATAGCGTAACAGCCGACAGCTTTCCCCTTGCTGGTCGGGCAGCAAGGGGAAGCGACCTCAAATAATCGCCACGCCGCCGGTGACGGCGACCGTAGCGCCCGAAATATAGCTGGCCTCATCGCTGGCCAGCATCACATAGGTCGGGGCCAGTTCAGCCGGCTGACCGGCGCGCTGCAACGGCACTTCGCTGCCAAAGTTTTTCACCTGCTCAACCGGCATGGTCGACGGGATCAGCGGTGTCCAGATTGGGCCCGGTGCTACCGCGTTGGCGCGGATGCCTTTTTCCGCCAGCATGGCGGCGAGGCTGCCGGAAAAGTTGACGATAGCCGCTTTAGTCGCCGAGTAGGGCAGCAGCTTCGGCTTTGGCTGGTCGGCGTTGATCGACGCGGTATTAATGATCGATCCACCCGCTGGCATATGCGGCACTGCCGCTTTGGTGATGCGGAACAGGGCGTAAAGATTGGTTTTCATCGTCCGGTCAAACTCGTCATCGCTGATTTCATCCAGCGATTCACGCGTCATCTGATAAGCCGCGTTGTTCACCAGAATGTTGATCTCACCAAACGCTTCTACCGCTTTCTCAACGATGGCGGAACAGTGTGCTGCCTCGGTAATGTCGCCTGGCACCAGAATCGCTTTCTGGCCTGCGGCTTCGACCAGCCGGGCGGTATCCTGCGCATCTTCATGTTCATCAAGATAAGAGATCAGGACATCAGCCCCTTCGCGGGCAAACGCGATAGCGACCGCCCGACCGATGCCGGAATCGCCGCCGGTAATAATGGCTTTTTTGCCCGCCAGCCGGCCTGAGCCCTGATAACTTTGTTCACCATGATCGGGCTGCGGCTGCATGGCCGAGGTCGTACCGGGCCAGTTCTGTTGCTGTTCGGCAAAAGGGGGTTGGGGGCGTTGAGTCGATGACATGAATATTCCTCCATAAAAATCCGTTAGCGTAAAACAGTCAGTCAGGACCGCCGGAACGGCTGTGGTCCTGACTGACACGCTGGCGTCAATTAAGGTTTCGGTGACGCGACACCGTCAATCTGCTCCTGCTGTGCGCCTGAGCCTGGACGGGCGTTACCGAGCAGCGGCTCATCACCGAGGATCTCCGGCTGCTGTTTTGCACTGAACTGGCCGTGACCGTCGTAGGCCGGGCCATTGCTCCAGCGGCCTTCCGGCAGCGGTTTATCCAGCGAGGTGTTCAGGCAGTAGTAAGAGTGCTCCTGCGCTTCATTTTCCTGCGGGAAGCTGTTTGGAATAGGCAGCGAAGCATTCAGGCCGCCCATCTCTTCAATCACCGCCAGCCACTGCTGCTGGTGCATGGTGTCACGAGCGATCAGGAACGACAGGAAGTCCTTCATCCCTTTATCTTCCGTCATATTGTACAGGCGGGTCGCCAGCACGCGGCCGGTGGCTTCAGCCGTGACGTTAGCCAGCATATCGGCCGCCACGTTGCCGGAAGCATAGATATGGCTCATGTCGAACGGCATACCGTTGGCGTTAACCGGCATCGCTGACAGACCCGATGAAAGGATATGACGCGGGTTCATGCCGCCCAGAATGGCGTTAACCACCGGATCTTTGGCTGAGGCTTCCTGGTAGGAGAGCGGTGCGCCCTCAAGGTTGAGTGCCACTGCATAGCCCAGCATTTCGATATGGCTGAGTTCTTCGGTTGCGGTGGAGATCAGCAGATCCCGAATCCGGGCATCGCCACGCGCGCCCATCGCCTGGAAAAAGTATTGCATCGCCACACGAATTTCACCCTCTACGCCACCGATGGCTTGCTGTAACAGCATGGCGAATTCTGGATCTGGTTTCTCGACGCGAACCGGGAACTGGAGTTTTGATGAATGATGAAACATGATTTTTTTCCTCGTCAGTGTTTGCACTCGATGCAGAAAAAAGCCTGGACAGGGATAGCGAAAAAAGAAAGCGTAACGAGAGCAATTAGTGGATGAGTAAGAGGGGATAAGCGGCAAAAAACCGCGAAAAATGGATAAACGGTTGGTCCGCCGATGAGGGCTGATTACAGTAGAATGATGACGCTGACCCCCGGAAGAAAAGGCATAAAAAAGCCCCGCAGGCGGGGCAAATTCTGGGAAGCAAAAGCATCCGTGCTAATCAGTGATCCCTCACAACAGACACAGGATGTCAGCTGTTACTGGTCGACGACGCATTCTGCAGAACGTGTTCCAGTGCCTGACGATAAATATCCTGTTTAGCCACGTCACGCTCACTCTCCAGGCGATGAATCAGGCCCAGCACAATGTCTTTATCGGAAACGTGGGTTTTGTAATGCGCGAGTTCAGCATGGACGGCTGCAATAACTTCTTTCTCGCTGGTAACCGGAGTGCCAGAGTTCATGAAGTATTCAGAAATCTGAGACTCTGTATTGATTGTCGTTTGCATATCAGGCCTCATCAAAAAGGGGGACAAATGCGCCATTTCAGGTCCGGTCAGCGGACGACGCAAAAAAAGAGCATCTGAAGGTGGAAATCCACGACACCTTCAGATGCGGTGCAATGCACCTTTCGTTACAAGTGACTTAACATCACGGCGCAAAGTTATACAATAACGACAAACTTGTACAACGAAATTCGATAAAATTTTACTGGTCGGTGGTGTATTTCACATGCATGTTTAAAATAATTAACGGTTAATTTTTATTAAATATATTTAAATACAAGTAGTTATTTTCTTGTCGCTGCGCTTTTCGCTTTTTCTTTATCAAATTCGCTGAAAAAAATATTTCCGCTCAAGGCTGTACGTCTGGGTGATTTTCCGCAAAAACCTGTACAGGTTCAGACAGTAAAACCGCGCTGACGGGACAGGGGCGGGCGGTACAACGGTGGTAATCTTATTCACCTGACCGTGAAGCCAGCACAATTCACTTCACACCTGCGCCTCAGAAGGCTAAGGTTTAGCGCTTACTTATCAGAAGGAGATGATCATGATTAACGGCTATTTCGCGCTTCCGCCTGCCGGCATCACGCAGGAACAGCACAAGCGCACGGTGGCGGTGGCAGCGGCGCTGGCGGTAGCTAAAGAGTCAGTCAGCGCGTCAACCTCGGCGACCGGTTCAAAAACGGCGTGGGATCTGCAGGCGGTGGCCAATGAAATTGCTAATCTGGCGGATGCGATTCAGGATGCGCTGGAAAGCGATAGCGAAGTGTAAACCAGCGGCCTGAGGCGGCGAGGTGTGGATGGCAGATCGGGCCTCAGCACCGGGTCGCCGCTGAAGCCCGGCAACGCTCTGGCTGCCGGGTAACGCTTATTCTACTGACGGCGGCTCATATTTAATGTACTGCCGTAATGTGTCATGGATCGCCCGGTTATCGCCCTCATCCAGACCGCGTCCGGCATATTCTTTCGCCAGCGCCGCCAGCACATCATCAAACTTACCTTTGTAGTTGAGATTATTCAGCGCAATTTGCTGGCCGAGGATCTCTTTTAATACCGTGGTCTCTACTTTTAGCTGACGGACTTCATCTTCAAGATGTTTGATTCGCGCATCGTCTGACATAACACCTCCATGATTAAACACCGCAGAATAACCATGCCACGCCGGATATTCAAACAACGCAGGCAGCAGACAAACTTTGTCAGATTTTCCTTAAGTCAGAATAATGCATTAGCCGGGCGATTATACCGCCATTCCCGATCAACAAGTCGCGCCGCTCAGCTTGTGCGGTGATAGTGATCGCTTTCTGCTGAATATTACGCCAGCGCAAAAAAACGCCACAAAAAAAAGTGCATTGTCATCAACCCCTTCGCTTAAACCTTTTCCGTTGCGCTTGATTAAAAGGGTAATTCGATATTACTGTGTTTATATACAGTTATCTGGAAAAGGAGTGTTATTATGGAGTTCATCAAACCTGCGGACCTGCACGCCGTTATGCCGTTGCCGTTGTACATCGAACGGGTACCCTGCGGATTTCCCTCACCGGCGCAGGATTATGTCGAACAAAGAATTGATTTAAACACGCTGATGGTTCAGCGACCCAGCGCCACCTATTTTGTCCGGGTGAGCGGTGAATCGATGACAGACGCGGGTATTAACGACGGTGACATGCTGGTGGTCGACAGTTCGCTGACCGCTGCCCATGGCGATATTGTGGTCGCCGCCGTTGACGGTGAATTCACGGTTAAACGCCTCCAGCTCCATCCCTGCCTGCAACTGATGCCGATGAATACCCAGTTCAAGCCGATCGCCATTAAAACGGAAGATGCGCTTGAAGTGTTCGGTGTGGTGACCTTCGTTATTAAATCGACCCATTAATCATGTTCGCGCTGGTCGACGTGAACAGTTTTTATGCCTCATGTGAAACGGTGTTCCGGCCCGATCTGCGCGGCAAGCCGGTGGTGGTGCTGTCGAATAACGACGGCTGTGTCATTGCGCGCAGCGCTGAGGCGAAAAGGGTGGGCATCAAAATGGGCGCACCCTATTTTAAAATGCGTGAAGAGCTGACGCGTCATGGGGTGCAAGTCTTCAGCTCGAACTATGCGCTCTACGCCGATATGAGCCAACGGGTGATGACCATCCTGGAAGAGATGGCACCTTCGGTTGAGATCTACTCGATCGACGAAGCGTTTCTGAATCTGACCGGCGTGCAGAACTGTACGGCGCTGGAAACCTTTGCCCGCCAGGTCCGCCAACGGGTGCTGAAAGAGACGCATCTGACCGTCGGCGTCGGCATTGCCCAGACCAAAACCCTGGCGAAGCTGGCTAATTTTGCCGCCAAGAAGTGGAGCAAAACCGGCGGCATCGTCGATCTGTCCGATCCTGAGCGGCAGAAAAAGCTGCTGGCGTTGATTGATGTCGCCGAGGTGTGGGGCGTAGGTCGCCGCATCGCGAAACGGCTGAATGCGATGGGGATCGAGACCGCGCAGGATCTGGCTGCCCAGAGTACTCCGACCATTCGCAAGCATTTTAATGTGGTGCTGGAGCGTACGGTCAGGGAGCTGCGCGGCGAGCCTTGTCTGGAAATGGAAGAGTTCACTCCGGTGAAGCAGCAGATCATCTGTTCGCGATCGTTTGGCAGCCGTATCTCCGATTACAATCAGATGCGGCAGGCCATCTGCGCCTATGCCGAACGGGCGGCAGAAAAACTGCGGCGGGAGAAACAATATTGCCGTCAGGTCGGGGTGTTTGTGCGTACCAGTCCACATGCGGTCAACGAAACTTTCTATGGCAATCAGTCTACCGGTCAGCTGCTGACCCCAACCCCTGACACGCGTGACATTATCCGCGTCGCCATGGCGTGCCTGGATAATATCTGGATAGAGGGCCACCGCTATATGAAAGCCGGTGTCCTGCTGGGCGATTTTTTCAGTCAGGGCGTAGCCCAGCTTAATCTGTTCGATGAGATGCCACCGCGCGCTGACAGCGAGGTGCTGATGCAGCTGGTTGACCGCATCAACCAGAAAGGCCGGGGAAAGCTGTGGTTTGCCGGGCAGGGCATCCATAAAGAGTGGGCGATGAAACGCGAGATGCTGTCGCCCGCTTACACTACCCGTCTGACCGATTTACCGGTCGCGAGAGTGAAATAAGCGCCCGCTGTTTTTACTGCCGCCGTAGCATAATGATTTCCGGATAAAAGCTTTTTTTATCACGCAGTGAAATTATCGGGCCGTTATCCTTTACCTGGCCCGACCAGTTGTTAGCTGGTCGGGTGTATTGATAAAATATTTAGGTAAATGTGATGAATTTTAGACAATTTGAAAACAGAATTAATCAGTGGCCGGCCATACATTTCACCGCGATAGTAAAAAACCGTCGCGAAGAGGAATATGAAATTTATGCAGTCGATGAGAGCAATAATATAAAATCTCAGCTATTTATCTGCTTTGCGGATAATGAAAGCCATGCCAGCTTGCTTATTAAACAATTTACGCTGTGGCTGATCAAAATAAATAGCGAGAAACGCCGCCAGCAAAAGGCCGAACGTCACGCCGAGGCAGCATTATTGCCGGATAAATAAGCGGCGGGATTGTTCTGATGCCGGGAAAATAGGTTCTCACTAAAAAGCATAAATTGAGTAGCATCGTTAACCATTAAGGCGATTAAATTGTCACGCAGCCGAACTCGTGCCTGAAGATAAAGTATCAGCGCGGTATACTTATTATCAGCGGCTGGGATACAATCCCCTGTTGATTTTTACGGGAGCACCTTTCCCCCTGGCCGGTAATGATGATCACGATAGCCACAGCGCATAAAAACAAAGAACGGGGCCGCCCCAGAGAGTTTGATATTGAACAGGCTCTGGACCACGCCATGATTGTTTTTCGGCAAAAAGGGTATCACGCGGCATCACTGAGCGAGCTGGGCGAGGCGATGAACCTCTCTGCTGGCAGCATCTACAAGGCGTTTAAAGATAAACGCTCCCTGTTTCTGCAGGTGTTTGAACGTTATCTGCTGCTGCGTAATGCCGAGCTGCGCCGCCGGCTGCTGCCCTGTACCAGCGGACGGGCAAAAATAGCGGAACTGCTGCAGTTTTATCTCGATTCCGCGCGTGCCGTTGAAGGGCGACGCGGCTGTCTGGTGGTCGCCAGCGCGATTGAATTGCAGACGCTGGATGAGGCGCTGGCGCTCCGCATCAATCAGGTGGTGGTGCGTAATCAGTGCTTTCTGGTTTCGCTGCTGGAGCAGGGACAGCAGGATGGCTCTGTCTCCGACACGCTGGATGTTGAGTCGGCTGCCGGACTGATCCTCTGCATTGCCTATGGGATGCGGGTGGCGGGCAAGGTCAGCGATGTGGCAGACGAACAACAGACCCTTGCCCTGGCATTAAAAGTGCTGGGTTAAAATTTAGCTAATTAGGAGGCGAGCGCTTCCTAAATTTATCGGTAAACGGACAGAGGTAACCCAAAGCGAACAAGAGAAACGCGATGGCAACGATCATAACCCGCGGCGGGACAATCGCCGCCCGCCAGATGCCCGGGAGCGAGCAGTGACAGACGACGACCTGACGATTAATGATGAAATTCGCGCCCTGATAGGAAAAGTGGTCTCACGCCTGATCAGGCCCGATGAAGTGCTGAGTGTTCATGAGATCATCACTGCGCTGCACAGTTTGCGCGTCCGTTCACCTGACCGTAATACGCGCTTATCCTGTCGGAAAGCGATTCGCATTCTGGCGCGTAAACTCCATTAGCCCCGCGCTTTTTAGTCAGAGAAATTCTGCGGTGCGCTTTCCGAACCGCTTATTGTGTGCCAGGCTTTTCTGCTCCATTATCCTGCGTAGAAAATTAAGGCCTGTTTCGTGAAAACCTCAATCTTACTGACCCTGGTGGCCGCTATCGGCTGTTCCGTTTTTGCCGCCCGTGGCGGGTTCGAAACCCATGCGACACAACATCCGTCGCATCAGAGCGTAACCGAAAACGGCGAGCCACTGACTGAATAGGCGAACTGGCTAGCGCCACAGTCGGCCCCGGACAGGTCAGCCTGCCGTTGCCCGGCACGCCGCAGAGCACAGGATTCGCTTTTCAGCTGGCTCGTCTGAAGCAGCATGACGCGGTAATAACATGACGCGGTAATAAAAGGCGGGCAGCGGGGCGATACGGGCACCGGAGAAGGTGCCCTCGGCAGAAATGTCAGCCTGAGAGGAAGGATTAACGATAGTTTTTAAGTTCAACCGGTTCCTGTCCGGTCACCACCAGCCAGTTCAGCTCGGCCCGATCGCGGGTTGAAGCATTGATAAAACTTTTCAGCCAGTTGCGCGCATCAGCAATTTGCGCCACGCGATCGTCGTTACGCTCATTTTCAGCCATCTCACCCAACTGTCGAATCAGTGATACCAGCGTAATATCCTGTTGTTCAAACGCCAGGTTAATGGCGGCTTCACCAAGAATCATATGTCCGGTTGATTTATCGTGAAATACCATGGGTAACCTCCTGAGTGAAAATGTAAATAACACAATAATTATTCTAGTTAAAGGCAGCTTAAACGAAAGTGGAATCCCCTAAGGCAGACGCTATTAAAGTCATCAGCAAATAAAATGAACTTTTGCCTATCCGGTTAACTTACTGATATCTGGCTAAAACGTTACGCCTTACTATTTTTGACGCCACTCGGGGTACGCATAATACCGGTAACAAAAGCTGGATGAGCCTGAAATTCAGATAAGCGAAGGGGCGGAATAAAGCGCGGCTGTAGCACCGGACAGCCCGACACAGCTGAAGGGCAGCGGTGTTAAGGGCGCACTGCAGCACAGGCCGCGATTAACGTTTCAGCTAAAAAAAGCAAAAATAAAGCCGCCAGGCGGCGGCTTTATAACGGAATATCCGTAATTATTTATTTGGCACTTCAGAAACTGCTTTAACGTCAGCTTTATTAATTTGCTGCTTAACGCCGTTGGCATCTTTATATGCCAGCAGACCGGCATCTGACTCAGAAGGTTTGCCATCACTAATAATGGTGCGTCCATCATTGGTGTGGATTGCGTAGCTGGTACGGGTGCAACCGGTTAATACGGTCATACCAATCAATGCAGCAAGAGGTAAAATCAGCGCTTTTTTCATCGTATTCACCTTATAATTAGTTGTCGAGTTCACTCATGTTACTAATTTCATTGCGATTGATTTGCTCGGTTTTACCGGTCTGAGCATCGCGATATGAGACCAGTCCGGTATCATCATCAATTTGTGGCTTGCCATCGGTAACAATAGTGCGGCCATCGGTAGTCTTAATCGATTGATTAGATGCGCAGCCCGCCAGGGTGCCTAAACAAAGGGCCACCAAAGCGACAGCCGAGAGGGATTTCATTTTCATTTTTTCATCTCCTTGAAGTAAATCCAGACGTATACAGCATAGACGCCTTTATAAATTTTGCTGGCCCTGTAGCGCTTCGTTGGCTAATTTTTGGCCAGAAAGGCGCGTGCAGGGGAATAATCATCCACCTGTGCGCCGGATATAGCATTTATTGCCAATGAAAGCAGTCGGGCAGGTTATTTGTCCGCCTGGTTAAAGGGTACGCAAATAATCCGCAGTAAAAAGGTCAGACCAGTAAAATTAATCTCACTGCCGCCGTCCAGGTGGTGCCGTCGGCGTCAGCTATGCTTAACCATGGAGGTGCTTATGTGTGGACGATTTGCGCAGTACAGCAGCCGGAATGACTATTTCGATGCGCTGGGGATTCCGGAAGATGAAATTATTTACGACCCGCAACCGATCGGCCGCTACAACGTGGCGCCCGGTACCCGGGTGCTGTTGCTTAACCAGCACGATAACCAGCTGCATCTTGATCCGGTGCTGTGGGGTTACGGTCCCGACTGGTGGCACAAGGCCCCGTTGATCAATGCGCGCAGCGAAACCGCGGCGCAGGGACGGATGTTTAAACCGTTGTGGGCACAGGGTCGCGCTATCGTGCCAGCCGATGGCTGGTACGAATGGAAAAAGCAGGGCAAGCAGAAGCAGCCGTGGTTTATCTACCATCGTCACCAGCAACCGCTGTTCTTCGCCGCTATCGGCAAAGCGCCTTATGACCGCGAGCACGGCAAAGAGGGATTTGTGATTGTGACTGCCGCCAGCGATAAGGGGATGGTTGATATTCACGATCGGCGGCCGCTGGTGCTGGAAGCCAGCGCAGTAACTGAGTGGCTAAGTGCGGAGACGACGCCAGAACGGGCGGTTGAGATTGCGCAGCAGGCGGCGTTACCGGAGCAGGCGTTTGCCTGGCACCCGGTGAGCCAGGCGGTGGGGAATATTCATCATCAGGATGCCAGCCTGATCGCGGAGATTGATGACCCGGCAGAGTGAGCCGCTACCGGGCCGGACAGGGCTGATAACCGTGCCGATCAACTGGGTGCGCCGATCGGCAGGGCCGATCAGAGGAGCGAGTCTTCCCCGGCTTTGGCGGCCGCTTTCTCGGCTTTCATCGCATTGATCGGATCGGAGGCGCTCAGCCAGCGATCGAATTTCTGGTAGGTGTCGATAAAGGTTTTAAAGTAGCTACTGGCTATGGTGGCGTTCTCTTTGTGGTTCATAAACGCGACTGCCAGTTTGAACGCATCTTCGTTATCAAATTTCATTTTTGTCTCCCTCGCTTCAGATCTATAGAGCGTAGCCTGATTAAGCCGCGCGTGCATTCAGACAACCGGCTGATAAACCGCAATAAAGCACCTCAATCTCGGCTGTCGGCCAGATTGGCGTTGATTCCCACTTACTTCACGTCAAATCCTTCTTATAATGCCAGCTTCACTCGTGAAGGAGACCCGCTTATGTTGAAAGGATTAACCGTTGCCGCTGCGCTGCTGCTGTCGGGCTGTAGCCTGATGCATAAACAGCCACCGGCGCCCCAGACCCTGCACTACCGCTGCGGTACCTTGCCGCTGACCGTCACCCTTGATGAAGCACAGCAGCAGGTCAGCTTTATTATGGATGGTCAGCCGCTGACGCTAAAACAGACGGTATCCGCCTCGGGTGCCCGCTACAGCGACGGCAACTATGTCTTCTGGTCCAAAGGAAACGGCGCGTTTATCGAACGTAACGATAAAATTGTCGTTAATGATTGTGAGCTGCAACCCGCCAGCTGACTGTTTATCTGAATGAGCGAACATTATGAGCGACAGCGATACGCTACACACCATTGCCCACCTGCGGCGTGAATATACCCGCGGCGGGCTGCGCCGTAAGGATCTGCCGGTCGATCCTATCGTGCTGTTTGAACAGTGGCTGAGCCAGGCCTGCGAAGCGAAGCTGCCCGATCCGACGGCGATGACCGTGGCGACGGTGGATGAAGAGGGGCAGCCGTGGCAACGCATCGTTCTGCTGAAGCATTTTGATGCGCAGGGCATGGTGTTCTATACCAATCTGGGCAGCCGTAAGGCCTTGCAGCTGGCGCACAACCCGCGTATTTCGCTGCATTTCCCGTGGCACTTTCTGGAGCGTCAGGTGCTGGTGCTGGGTGAGGTCGAGAAGCTGTCGCCGCTGGAGGTGCTGAAGTACTTCCACAGCCGTCCGCGTGACAGCCAGATTGGTGCCTGGGTGTCGAAGCAGTCGAGTCGCATCTCCGCGCGCGGCATACTGGAAGGCAAGTTCCTTGAGCTTAAGCAGAAGTTCCAGCAGGGCGAGATCCCGCTGCCCAGTTTCTGGGGCGGCTACCGGGTGAAATTTCATACGGTGGAGTTCTGGCAGGGGGGCGAACATCGCCTGCACGATCGTTTCCTCTATCAGCGCGATCACGACGGCTGGAAAATCGACCGACTGGCACCCTGAATCGGTAAGATTCCCGCCTTTCAGCGCTGGCACAGAAGGCGTCAGCGCTTTATGCTATAGCCCTCATTTTTTTCGATTCCGCAACTCAGCGGAAAGCTGTGTACCAGCATAGGTGCAGTCTGATCAATTTGGAGTCAGTGATGACCAGCAGTAACCTGATACAACAATTGCAAGAGAGGGGCCTGATCGCCCAGGTGACGGATGAAGACGCGTTAACAGAGAAACTGGCGCAGGGGCCAATTTCGCTCTATTGCGGCTTTGATCCCACTGCTGACAGCTTGCATTTGGGCCATCTGGTACCGCTGCTCTGCCTGAAGCGTTTTCAGGATGCCGGACACAAGCCGGTCGCGCTGGTTGGCGGTGCTACCGGCCTGATTGGCGACCCCAGCTTTAAAGCAGCAGAGCGTAAACTCAATACCAGCGAAACCGTCAACGAATGGGTTGAAAAGATCCGCCAGCAGGTGGCGCCATTCCTTGATTTCGATTGCGGCAGCAACAGCGCTATCGCCGCCAATAACTATGACTGGTTTGGCAGCATGAATGTGCTGACCTTCCTGCGTGATATTGGTAAGCACTTCTCAGTGAACCAGATGATCAATAAAGAAGCGGTGAAGCAGCGTCTGAACCGTGACGATCAGGGCATCTCCTTCACTGAGTTTTCCTATAATCTGCTGCAGGGCTACGACTTTGCCTGCCTCAATGAGCGTCACGGCGTCTCGCTGCAGATTGGCGGCTCCGATCAGTGGGGCAACATTACCTCCGGTATCGATCTGACCCGTCGTCTGCATCAGAATCAGGTGTTTGGCCTGACGGTTCCGCTGATCACCAAGTCTGACGGCACTAAATTCGGTAAAACCGAAGGCGGCGCGGTCTGGCTGGATGCGAAGAAAACCAGTCCTTATAAGTTCTACCAGTTCTGGATCAACACTGCGGATGCCGATGTTTACCGGTTCCTGAAGTTCTTTACCTTCATGAGCATTGAAGAGATCAATGCGCTGGAAGAAGAAGACAAAAACAGCGGTACCGCGCCACGTGCGCAGTATGTACTGGCCGAGCAGGTCACCCGCCTGGTGCACGGTGAGGAAGGTCTGGCCGCCGCGAAACGGATTACCGCCAGCCTGTTCTCCGGTTCGATCAGCGAAATGACCGAAGCCGATTTCGAACAGCTGGCGCAGGATGGCATGCCGACCATCACCCTGAGCGCGGAGGACGATCTGCAGCAGGCGCTGGTGAAAGCGGAGCTGGTGCCGTCACGCGGTCAGGCTCGCACCATGATCGGCTCAAACGCCGTCTCACTCAACGGTGAGAAGCAGTCGGACGCGGAGTACCGCTTCAGCGACAGCGATAAGCTGTTTAATCGCTACACGCTGCTGCGTCGCGGCAAGAAACATTACTGCCTGATTAACTGGCAGTAAGATTTCAGGGCCGGTTTCCGGCCCTTTTTTATGGCAAGGCAGGACAGGGCAAACAAGTGAAAAATATTTTAGCGATTCAGTCGCACGTTGTTTTTGGTCATGCCGGTAACGCGGCTGCCGAGTTTCCGATGCGCCGCATGGGCGCGAACGTCTGGCCGCTGAACACCGTACAGTTTTCCAACCATACGCAATATGGTCACTGGACCGGCACGGTGATGCCAGCCACTCATCTGACCGATATCGTGAAAGGTATCGCCGACATCGACCGCCTGAAGACCTGTGATGCGGTGCTGAGCGGCTATCTGGGATCGGCGGAACAGGGCGAACAGATTTTAGAGATTGTCCGCCAGGTCAAAGCGGCTAATCCCGACGCCTGGTATTTCTGCGATCCGGTGATGGGCCATCCTGAAAAGGGCTGTATCGTAGCGCCGGGCGTGGCGGAATTTCACTGTAAAATGGCGATGCCGGCCAGCGATATCATCGCCCCGAATCTGCTGGAACTGGAAATGCTGAGCGAGCGCAGCATTACCGACGTTGATGCCGCGGTAGACGCCGCGCGGGCGCTGATCGCCCAGGGACCAAAAGTGGTGCTGGTAAAACATCTGGCGCGGGCGGGCCGTCGCAGCGATCGCTTTGAGATGCTGCTGGTCACCGCCGAAGATGCCTGGCACATCAGTCGTCCGCTGGTTGATTTTGGCGTACGGCAGCCGGTTGGCGTGGGCGATCTGACCAGCGGCCTGCTGCTGGTGAATCTGCTGCACGGCAAAAGCTTACAGGATGCGCTGGAGCACGTGACGGCGGCAGTGTATGAAGTGATGCTGAAAACCCATCAGATGGGCGAGTATGAACTGCAACTGGTGGCCGCGCAGGATGCGATTGCCGCGCCGACCCAGCACTTCGCGGCTGAAAAGCTGTAAAACAGAGCAGGGCCGGATCATCGGCCCTGTTCACGTAGCGGCTCATTTTTTGCTGAGGTAGCACCAGACTCAGTGTAAGCCTTCCGCCGTTAACGCCGCCTGCACCGCCGGCCGCGCCGTCACCCGACTGAACCAGCTCTCCAGCGCCGTACAGGCCGATAAATCGAGCCTGAGCGCTCTGGCCCAGCGCGTCACCACATACAGATAGGCATCGGCCACGCTAAAGCGCAGCCCCATCAGCCACTGCTTGTCACGCAGCGCCTCATCCACAAAGCGGAACTTAGCCGTCAGCAGGGTCCGCGCCCGGCTTTTTTCCTCTTCCGTGCTATCCGGACGAAACAGCGGGGTAAAACTTTTGTGCAGTTCGCTGCTGATGTAGCTCAGCCATTCCACGGTGTGATAGCGCGTCAGGCTGCCGACCGGAGCCAGCAGATGGCGGTCAGGCTTGAGGTCCGCCAGATACTGCACAATCGCCACGCCTTCGGTCAGTACCGTGCCGTCGCTGAGCTGCAGCGCCGGTACCTGTCCTTTGGGATTGATTTGCCAATAATCGTCGCCACGTTCCGTGATTTTTTTTGCCAGATCAACATTCACCTGCGTGAAGTCGAGCCCGCATTCGCGCATGACAATGTGGGGTGAGAGAGAACAGGCACCCGCTTTGCAAAACAGTTTCATGACCAGCCTCCTTGATGCGATGGGATCATTGCATCATAAGGGCCTGGCCCGGAATTGCCAGTGACGACGATCAGGGAACGGAGAGAGGGCGACTGGGAGAGGAATAAAAAAAAGCCGGGCAGTGCCCGGCGGGTAAAGGGTCAGACGGTTTACGCCTCGACCTCTTTGGTTTTTGCGTCGTTATCCTGGGTCATCCGGTTAAGCAACGGCGCTGTAATCAGCATCAGCAGGGCAATGACCGCGGTCACGATACCAATCTGCTGGAACACGCGGCTATAGGTGGCCAGCGAAATCAGCGGATCGGTCACGTTTTCCGGCACTGCCATCAGGTTAGCCACTTTACCGGCAATCACTGCCGCGCCTGCGGTGGTCAGGAACCATGAGCCCATGATAAAGCCCATCAGACGCTGTGGCACCAGCTGTGCGACCATCGCCAGGCCGAGACCGGAGATCATCAGCTCACCGATACTCTGCAGCGCATAGCTCAGAATCAGCCAGTTAACCGAGACGATACCCGCATCGCTGGCAAACTTCGCGCCCACCGGCAGCACCAGAAACGCACCTGAGCAGAGCACCATGCCGAAAGCAAACTTATGCGGCATCGGCAGTTTATCGCCCAGCTTGTTGTAGAGCGCCGCCAGCAGCGGACTGGCCAGCATAATCCAGAACGGGTTCAGCGCCTGGAACTGTTCCGGCGCAAAGGTGATGCCAAGAATGCTGTGCTCAACGTTGCGGATGGCAAAGAAGTTCAGCGAAGTCGGCATCTGCATGTAGAGCACAAAGAACAGAATCGCTTCGACCATCAGCAGGAAGGCGACAATCATCTTACGACGCGCGGCACCCTGCAGGGCAAAGGCCTCTTTGGCAAACACCAGCACGATACCCAGCGCAATCACCGCCAGCACCAGACGGGCGATAGACTGGTGATGCAGCATCCAGTTAGCCAGTGCCACCAGCACCACAACGCCTACCAGCGTCATCAGCAGCTTACCGATTTGCAGCGGGGCGAAATCCGGTTTAGAACCGTAATCTTTGACCATGCGCTTGCAGAACAGGAAGTTGAACAGGGTGATCACCAGACCAATGACCGACAGCGAGAACGCCACGTTGTAGCCATATTTCTCGGCTAACCACGGGGTCAGCATCATCGAGAACAGCGAGCCGATGTTGATCGACATATAGAACATGGTGAAAGCACCGTCGATACGCGGGTCATCTTTGTCGTAGCAGGTTGACAGCAGCGAAGACGGGTTCGCTTTAAACAGGCCGCTACCGACGGCGATGGTCGCCATACCGATATAGACAATGCTGACGTTGTGACCGGAGAAGGCCACCAGCGCATAACCCAGCGCCAGCACCAGCACGCCCAGCACAATCACGCGTTTGGTACCCAGCACCTTATCGCCGAGCCAGCCACCAATCGCCACCAGTCCGTAGACCAGTGCGCTGAACGAGGAGAACAGCGTGATGGAGTCTGATTCGGACATCCCCAGCTGTTTCACCAGGTAAACCGCCATGATGGCCTGCAGGCCATAGAAACCAAAACGTTCCCACAGCTCAATCGAGAAGATTAAGTAGAACGCCTTTGGCTGTTTAAACGCATTGAGACTGACTGTCTCATCAGTGTGTTTGTTTGCAGTTGACACATGTACCTCAGTTTTATCACACCCTGTTTCGGGACAGGAATTAAGTCCGCGTCATGTGAGTTGTCCATGCGCAAGATTGTTATTAGAAGGGAAAAGCGGCGACTAATTTGGCTGATTAAGCGCGACAGGGCAAGAATTTTCTGACCACTGGTTTAGCCTGATATTGTCGGGTTAAAAAACTTATAACAAACTGTTAATCGGATTTAAATATGGCAAGTGTCGATTATAGCAGTATAAATGCTGTGGATGCGAGCCAGTGGCTGGATCATATTGATATTAACTGCTAATAGAGGATTATGCAGATTAATAGTTTGTTGAATAATAACTATCCAGCACTATTCGTCAGTCAGCGACTATATTCCAGGCGAAGCGGCGAAATATCCGTCATTTATCTGCCCGCTTTGCACTAAAAGTGAACAAATGACGATCCTGCGCACAAATAGATGATTTAATTCAGGAAGAAAAAGAAGAAACCGTTTGCGTGCTGAAAATCTGCGCAGCAAAAAACGGCAGCAGACGACAATCGAAGCATAAAAATTGCCTGCGCGGTCTGACAGTCCGGAATCAGATGCCCGGTTCGGTGGGGTGCAGAGGGCAGAAATTCACGGTGCGTCCGGCCTCGCTCGACAATAAATTAACATTCCTGTAACCTCATTCTTTCCCCTCATGAGGATGGTTTATGTCTTCCCCTTTACGTTTATCTCTGGTCGGCGATTACCGTGCTGACGCCGTCGCCCATCAGGCGATTCCGCTGGCAATAGAACGTGCCGCCGCTGAGCTGAATATCACCGTTGACGCAGAGTGGATTGCCACTGAACAACTGGGCGATCTCAGCCGGCTGCAACAGCGTGAGGCGATCTGGGTGGTGCCAGGCAGCCCTTATCACCATGATGCCGGCGTGTTTGCTGCCATCCGTATGGCGCGGGAACAGGGCAAACCTTTTCTCGGCTCCTGCGGCGGGTTTCAGTATGCGGTGATTGAGTATGCCCGCAACGTGCTCGACTGGCAGGATGCGGCACATGCGGAGACCGACCAGAGCGGACGGATGGTGATAGCGCCACTGAGCTGTTCGCTGGTGGAGCAGCGCGGCGCGGTCAGCTTTGCCGCCGGTTCGCGTATTGCCAGGGCCTACGGCACGCTGAACAGCGATGAGGGTTACCATTGTAACTTTGGCGTTAACCCGGACTTCAGCGCAGCGCTGGCCGACAGGACGCTGGCTATCACCGCCTGGGACTCAGACGGTGATGTACGCGGTGTTGAGCTGGACGATCACCCGTTTTTTGTCGCCACGCTGTTTCAGTCAGAGCGGGCCGCGCTGCAACAGAAGACCTCACCGCTGGTGGTCGCCTGGATGCAGGCCGCGCTGGCGCAGCGCTGACCGCCAGCAGCCGGTGACAGTGTCACCGGCTGCGCGATTAATCGCGTAACAGCGCCGGGCGTCTGGCATCAAAGCGCCAGTTATTAATCAGGAACTGCATGCCGATTGCATCGTTACGGTTCTTATCCGGCAGTGCATTGTAGAGAGCATGTGCCGCTTCAACCTTCGACATATCTAACGTAATACCCAGTCCTGGCCCCTCAGGCAGTTCCAGATAGCCGTCGCGAATCTGGGGTGCCTGCTGCGTCAGCTGCTGTCCATCCTGCCAGATCCAATGCGTATCGAAGGCGGTCAGCCGATCGCCAGGCGCAGCCGCTCCCAGGTGCGCCACCATCGCCAGCGACACATCAAAATGGTTATTCGAGTGACAGCCGGTGGTCAGGCCCCATGCGTGGCACAGCTGCGCCACGGTATGCGCATTCCGCATCGTCCAGAAGTGCGGATCGGCCAGCGGAATATCGATGGCATTAAGCTGTAAGGCATGCTGCAACTGACGCCAGTCATTGGCAATCATGTTGGTGGCGACCGGAATGCCGGTGGCGCGCTTAAATTCTGCCAGCGTCTCGCGGCCGGAATAGCCGTTCTCCGCGCCGCAGGGATCTTCCAGATAAGGAATGCGACCCGCCAGCTGGCGTCCATAATAAATCGCGTCATCCAGTGACCAGCTGGCGTTGGGGTCCACCGTGACTCGCGCATCGGGAAAGCGTGCCAGCAGGGCATTAACGGTTTCAACTTCCACCTCTGCGTGGTGCACGCCGCCCTTAAGCTTGAAATCACGGAAACCGTAACGATCCGTCGCAGCCTCCGCCAGTCGCACCACGGCAGCAGCATCCATCGCTTTTTCATGGCGCAGTTGCAGCCAGCCATCGCTACCAGCCGGACCCGCCTGATAATTCATGGTGGTCAGTTTACGGTCGGCAATATAAAACAGGTAGCCCAGCACCGGCACCCGATCGCGCTGTTTGCCGCTGGCCAGCAGCTCGGCGACCGGCAAATCGAGATGCTGTCCCAGCAGGTCAAGCAGCGCCGCTTCAATCGCCGCAGCGGCATTGTAGAACTTCTCCGGGTTCATCTGCGGAATGTGAATGTCATTGGTATGTGCGCTCTGCTGGTGTCGCGCATCGCTGGCAAACAGCGTCGAAATCGTTGCGTTGAGCCGCAGCAGATCGCTGCCCTCAATCTGTGGCCGGAAGCGCTCCAGCAGCGCCAGCGTCGAGGCGTGGCAGGGGCTTTCGCCGACGCCGGTGCGGCCGGCGGAGTCGGTCATAATCACCAGAATGCGGGTGAAATAGCAGTTATGCGCGCCGCCAATATTCAGCAGCATGCTGTCATAGCCGGCGACCGGCACCACCCGCATAGTTTTAATGACTGGACTGGCTGACATGTTGATTCTCCATAGGTACAAGGGAAGACGGGGTGGGTTTACGGCGCAGCAGCAGCCACAGACCGGTCAGCAGCGACACGCTGGTCAGTGCATAAAGGCCGCCGGTGGTCGAGCCGGTCTTCATTTCCAGATAGCCGAACACCGTCGGCGCGAAAAAACCGCCAAGATTGCCGATGGAGTTCACCAGCGCAATTCCCGGGGCGACAATCGATGCGGGCAGTTCACCCTGTGGCATGGGCCAGAAGAAGGTGGCGCTGACTTTCGAGCCGATGCAGGCGACGATCATCGCCAGAAAACCAAACCACGGCGATCCCAGCGTCGCCATAAAGGTACCGCAGGCGGCCACCAGCATCGCGACACCCAGCGCTTTATCCAGCTTATCGCGATGGCGGTCTGAAAAACGGCTCAGCAGATTGATGGCGACAATCGCGCACAGCCAGGGAATGGCGGTCAGAATGCCGATGCCAAAGCTGCTGAAGCCCTGAATACGCTGAATAATTTGCGGTAGCCAGAACACCAGCGTGTAGCCGGTCATGGTCATGGTGAAGAAAATGGCGCAGAAGAACAGCAGGCTACGGTTACGCAGCAGTGACATCCGGCCCGGCTGCTGGTTAAGCCGATCACGATGGGCTTCTTCATTGTGCAGCTGCTGTGCCAGCGCCTGCTTTTCCGGCTCGCTCAGCCAGCGGGCATCGGCGGGCCGCGAAACCAGCACCCAGGCGGCCACGATCCCCACCAGCACCGAGGCACCACCTTCGAGGAACATCACCCATTTCCAGCCGGCGATACCGAGAAAATTATGCAGCATCAGGATTGCGCCGGTGATCGGGCCGGAAAACAGAAATGCCCCGGCGGTTGCGCTCAGTACCATCGCAGTGGCCCGGCCGCGCCAGGCATTGGGCACCCACTGGCGAAAATAGAACAGCACGCCAGGGAAAAAGCCCGCTTCGGCAACGCCCAGTAAAAAGCGCAACAGGTAGAAATGCAGCGGAGAAGTGATAAAGCCGGTCAGCACCACCACCATACCCCAGGTGATCATGATGCGGGTCAGCCAGACCCGGGCACCATAACGCTTCATCATCAGGTTACTCGGCACCTCAAACAGCGCGTAACCGATAAAAAATAGCCCGGCACCCAGGCCGAAGGCGGCCGCGCTGATCCCGGCGTCGGTGTGAAGCTCTGCCTTGATAAAGCCAATGTTGGCACGGTCAATCTGGTTAATGATCAGCATAACGGCCAGCATCGGAATGATGCGGGTAAAAAACTTTTTGATGGCGGAGGCGATCAGCTCATCGTGATGCGGTGACAGGGCGCTATCCATCGGTCTTCCTCGCGGCTGCGTAGAGAAGGCAAAGTGTAGGGCGCTGAAAAGGCGGGCTCTATGGGCAATCGCCCAGGGGACACTGGGCGTCCGGCCTGGGCATCATTGTTATCAATATGTTATTGGACCGGCGCTTCGCTTTGGCTGAGCAAAACTGTGGGTCGGATCATATTCAGGGTCTGGCCGTCAGCATTACCGGCCGCGGCGTCTCACGCTTTGGCGGTCTGACGACGCTGGGCAATCTGTTCGGCACGCTGCAACAGCGCCTGCAGATCGTCCTCGTCGATATCCAGCAGTTCGCCGCCTTCCAGCGCCTGATGCAGATCCGCGCGCGTCAGCGGCACCGGTATCTCAACCGGAGACGGTTTCACCTCTTCCGGTGCCAGCGGATGGGGATAGCGCCGCCCGGCAAGGTTGTTGAACAGGATAGCCAGCAGCGCCAGGGTCAGGGAGTTGAGCAGCACCGGCGTCAGCACAAAATGATAGCCGAGTTGATTCACTGTGGGTCCGCCCAGAATGGCGGTCAGGGCGACAGCGCCGCCCGGCGGATGCAGGCAGCGTAGCTGAAACATCAGCAGGATCGCCATGCAGGCGGCGACGCCACAGGCAATCGCCGGATTGGGGATCAGCTGACCGATCGTCACGCCAGCCAGCGCCGACAGCGTATTGCCGCCGACGATTGCCCACGGCTGCGCCAGCGGACTGGCCGGTACGCCAAACAGCAATACCGCCGATGCACCCACCGGCGCGACAAACCACAGGTTCAGCTCGCCCAGCACCCAGTGACTCAGCAGACTGGTCAGGATCAATCCGATACCGGCACCGAGGCTGGCGATCATCACATGCTTTTTACTCACCGCCAGCGGATGGGGCCAGAATCGGGCCAGAAACAGGCGCATCGCCTGCCTCCCGCTGGAAGGGCTTTTGCTCATTACTTTACGCACCGTGTCATAACTTTTTCTTATCGTCGGGGTCGGCGATTTTCCATCATCAACATCAATGTAACAACCCGACAAATTGTGCAGGTATCTTCGGGGCGATATTTACCCCGGAAAAAAGGGGAAATCATGGGGCAGCAACGATGTTTAACTGTCGTCATTGGCGCTGGCAGGTGGGGCGCTAAATAAAAAGACCCGCCGTAGCGGGTCAGAATGAAAATTAATCAACCTTATCGGGATACTCACACAGGTCTTCAATCAGACAGGCACCACAGCGCGGTTTTCGCGCCACGCAGGTATAGCGGCCATGCAGGATCAGCCAGTGGTGGCAATCAACTTTATAGGCCGCCGGCACCACCTTCAGCAGTTTCTGCTCCACCTGCTCGACATTTTTACCCGGCGCAAAGTGGGTGCGATTGCAGACGCGGAAGATATGGGTATCGACCGCGATAGTCGGCCAGCCAAACGCGGTGTTCAGCACCACATTGGCGGTTTTACGGCCCACGCCGGGCAGTGCTTCCAGCGCCGCACGATCTTCCGGCACCTCGCCGTTATGCTGTTCCAGCAGGATGCGGCAGGTCTTAATCACATTTTCCGCTTTGCTGTTAAACAGCCCGATAGTTTTGATGTACTCCTTAACGCCCTCAACGCCCAGCGCCAGCATCGCGGCCGGGGTATTCGCCACCGGATAGAGCCGGGCGGTGGCTTTGTTAACGCTGACGTCAGTGGCCTGCGCCGACAGCAGAACCGCAATCAGCAGCTCAAACGGCGAGCTGAAGTTTAGCTCGGTGGTCGGATGCGGATTATTCTGCTGCAGCCGACGGAGGATCTCATTACGTTTGGTCTGGTTCACACCGCTTTCCCGGTCGCGCCCTGTGGAGCGGCAGAGGCAGCGGCTTCTGGGCGCTGTGCAGCCCGTTGTTTCATTTTCTGGTCGATCAGATATTTACCCGCCAGCATCATGCCGAGACCGATAAAGGCTCCGGGCGGCAGCATCGCCAGCAGCATCGGCGAGTCAAAATGCACCACCTCAATCCGCAACGATTTAGCCCACGGACCCAGCAGCTGATCGGCACCGTTAAACAGCGTGCCGCTGCCGATGATTTCACGCATCGATCCCAGCACCACCATGGCACAGGTGGCACCCATACCGATGGCGAAACCATCCAGCGCCGCCAGCGGGATGCTGCTTTTCGAGGCGACCGCCTCGGCCCGGCCAACCACGATGCAGTTAGTCACAATCAGCGGGATGAAGATGCCCAGCGACTGATACAGACCATAGGCGTAGGCGTTGATCAGCATCTGCACACAGCTCACCACCGAAGCGATGATCATCACGTAAATCGGGATGCGGATCTCCGACGGCACCCAGCGGCGTGAGGCGGAGATAAAACTGTTGGTCAGAGTCAGCACCAGGGTGGTCGCCAGACCTAATCCCAGGGCGTTGGTGGCGGTGGCGGTCACGGCCAGCAGCGGGCAGAGACCCAGCAGCTGCACCAGGGCGGAGTTATTTTTCCACAACCCGCCGACCAGCAGGCTTTTAGCTTCACTCATTTGCGTCTCCACATGCCGGTAACGAAGAGAGTTTCTCCGGAAGGGTTGCTATTAACAGTGCGGTGCGTTTGGTGGCGTTGACCACCGCGCGTGGGGTAATGGTGGCACCGGTAAACTGGTCGAACTCACCGCCATCCTTTTTCACCGCAAAGGCTTTATCTGTCGGACCCTGAACCACTTTGCCGTTAAAGCTGTTGATCCAGTCCGAAATACGCAACTCGATTTTATCGCCCAGACCCGGCGTTTCATGATGTTCCACCACCCGCACACCCAGCACTTTACCGTGAAAATCGGCCCCGACCAGCATCTGAATGGCACCGGAATAGCCATCCGGCGCGGTCGTTTCCAGCGCGGCCGCCACTGGCTGACCGTTGTTACGCGCCAGATAAAGATGGTGGGGCGCGGCATTGCCTAACGCCGGGTCCGTGACAACGTAACAATCCTGCTGGATGTTGTTGTCGTAGAGCGAGGTCGGCACCACCTGGTCAAGCAGGTTTTTCTGCTGTAGCTGAGTCTGATGTTCCACCGTGGGTTTGGTCACGGTATTAACTACTGCGGTCGCCGCAGTAGTGATCGCGGCAAAGATCGCCAGCGTCACGCCATTTTTACGAATCGTCTCCAGCATCGCTTAATCCTTTAAATGGCCGTAAACGCGCGGCTGGGTGTAGTAGTCAATCAGCGGCACGCAGATGTTGGCCAGCAACACCGCGAAGGCCACGCCATCCGGGTAACCGCCGAAACTTCTGATCAGCCAGACCAGCAGGCCGATCAGCGCGCCGTAAATCAGACGACCGCGGTTAGTGGTGGAGGCGGTAACCGGATCGGTGGCGATGAAAAATGCACCCAACATAGTCGCGCCGGAGAACAGGTGAATCAGCGGACTGTTGAGCGAGTCTGGTGAAAATACCCAGCCAAGCGTAGCGCAGAACGCCAGCGACAGCAGCATAGCGGCAGGAATATGCCAGCGGATCGCATTTTTCCACAGCAGAAACAGACCGCCAGCCAGGTAACCCAGATTGACCCATTGCCAGCCGAGACCCGCCAGCACGCCGCTGTAGATTGGCTGCGCCAGTAACTGATCGGCGCTGTGACCGGCGCGCAGCCCGGTTTTAAAGGTATCCAGCGGCGTCGCCTGGCTGATGCCGTCAACGCCAATCTGCAACTGCTGCATGGTCTCGCCCGCCAGCGTATGGCCGCGGAATATCATGCTCAGACTGTCCATCAGCGTCGGTTTAATCGCCTGTAGCGTGTCGGGCGGCAACCAGCTGGTCATCTGGACCGGGAAGGAGATCAGCAGCACCACATAACCGACCATCGCCGGATTGAAGGGGTTCTGGCCCAGCCCGCCATACAGCTGTTTGGCAATGACGATGGCGAACACCGTGCCGATCACCACCAGCCACCACGGTGCCAGCGGGGGCAGACTGATACCGATCAGCACCGCCGTCAGCAGCGCTGAGTTGTCTGCCAGGTTGCTGCCAACCGGCGCTTTACGCAGCCGTAAAATAGCAGCTTCAGTCAGCCAGGCGGTCAGCGTAGCCAGTAAAACCTGTAAAAGCGTGCCGTAGCCAAAGAAATAACACTGTGCGGCAAAACCCGGCACCGCCGCCAGCACCACCAGCAACATGATATTGCCGGTACTGCGGCGGTTATGGGTATAAGGGGAACTTGCGATACGAAAAGCCATTTAATCCTCAAGCGTCGTAGACGACTGCGCTTTACGCGCTTTGGCACGTGCGATGGCGGCCGCTATGGCGGCTTTACGCGCATCATCGGGTTGATTCAATTCAGGTGCCTGTTCCGGTTCAGCATTGGCGTTGTTCGCTTGCTCCTGCGCCTGTTCAGCTTTTTCGACGGCGTAATGGGCCTGCGTGGCCACTACCGCAGCATCACGTGAGGCTGCATCGGCCGCCGCTGCCTGAGCCTGCGCTTTCTTCGCCTTCGCGCGGGCGATAGCGGCCTGCACTGCGGCTTTGCGCGGATCGTCAGTTTCTTCAGCAGGCTGTGACTCAGCGTCCGTTACCGGCTGCGCACTGTCTGCCAGGGCGGCTTTCTTCGCCTTCGCGCGGGCAATGGCGGCCTGCACCGCGGCTTTGCGCGGATCGTCAGTTTCAGCGGCAGGCTGTGACTCAGCGTCCGTTCCCGGCTGCGCGCTGTCTGCCTGGGCGGCTTTCTTCGCCTTCGCGCGGGCGATAGCGGCCTGCACTGCGGCTTTGCGCGGATCGTCAGTTTCTTCAGCAGGCTGGGCGTCAGCGTCGGTTACCGGCTGTGCGCTTTCCGCCAGGGCGGCTTTCTTCGCCTTCGCGCGGGCAATAGCGGCCTGCACCGCGGCTTTGCGCGGATCGTCAGTTTCAGCGGCAGGCTGTGACTCAGCGTCCGTTCCCGGCTGCGCGCTGTCTGCCTGGGCGGCTTTCTTCGCCTTCGCGCGGGCAATGGCGGCCTGCACCGCGGCTTTGCGCGGATCGTCAGTTTCAGCGGCAGGCTGGGCGTCAGCGTCCGTTACCGGCTGCGCGCTTTCCGCCTGGGCGGCTTTCTTCGCCTTCGCGCGGGCAATGGCGGCCTGCACCGCGGCTTTGCGCGGATCGTCAGTTTCAGCGGCAGGCTGGGCGTCAGC
>NZ_JBNPYB010000003.1:31708-302611 GCF_050432985.1 Pantoea sp. AN62
CAGCGTCCGTTACCGGCTGCGCGCTTTCCGCCTGGGCGGCTTTCTTCGCCTTCGCACGGGCAACAGCCGCTTCAACCGCCGCTTTACGCGGATCGACTGCCGCCTCTTCACTGGCCTCGCTCCCGGCCCCGGCTGGCGTCATTTTCTTCGCTTTGGCGCGGGCAATCGCCGCCTCAACCGCCGCTTTACGCGGATCGGTAGTCTGACGACTCAGCGCCTGAGTTTCTGCCTGAGCCTCGGCCTGACGCAGACGCGCCTGCGCATGACGGGCTTCACGCTGCGCTTCAGCAGCGGCTTCATCAGGTTCGGCACGACGGGCGGTGGCCCGCGCTTTCGCTGCCGCCAGCTCGCCGTTGTCACTGCGGGCAACGCGCTGTTTCGCCTCTTCATGTCGCGCTTCACGCGCCTGCTTCTCACGTTCCAGCCGGGCCTGGCGCGCTTCAAAGCGCGCTTTGGCTTCGAGGGTACGTTTCGCTTCCAGATCGATGGCGCGCAGCTCAGCTTTTTCCTGCCGGTAATACTGCACCAGCGGAATATTGCTCGGGCAGACATAGGCGCAGGCACCGCACTCAATGCAATCATCAATGTGATGCGCGCGCGCCTTATCGTGGTCGCCGCCCTGGCTGTACCAGTAAAGCTGCTGTGGCAGCAGTTTAGCCGGGCAGGCATCAGCGCAGGCAGAACAGCGAATGCAGGACTGCTCTTCGTCGTTGTTACCCATTTCGCTGCTGGACGGGGCCAGAATACAGTTGGTGATCTTCACCACCGGCACGTCCAGCGACGGCAGGGTAAAGCCCATCAGGGGACCGCCCATGATCACCATCTGGCGCGGGCCAGGACGGAACCCGACCTGATGCAGCAGATGGCTGATAGGCGTGCCGAGACGGCTCCAGACGTTGCGCGGCTGGGCGATCGCCTCGCCGGTCAGCGTCACGACGCGTTCTGTAATCGGTTCACCATTGATAATCGCGCGCTTAACTGCCCAGGCGGTACCGACGTTCTGCATCAGCACACCAATATCGGTCGAGCGTCCGCCGTGCGGAACCTCCATCCCGGTCAGGATGCGGGTCAGCTGTTTAGCACCGCCAGAGGGGTATTTGGTCGGGATCACCCGTATTTGCAGATCGCGCTCGCCGCCTAACGCCTGCTTCAGTGCCGCAATGGCTTCAGGTTTATTATCTTCGATGCCAATCAGCACCCGTTCTGCCTGTAATACCCAGGCGAGAATCCGGCTGCCTTCCAGCACTTCAGCCGCGTAGTCCTGCATCAGACGGTCATCCGCAGTGATGTAAGGCTCGCACTCTGCCGCATTGATGATCAGGGTTTTGACACCGCGCAGACCGCCTTTAAGCTTGGTGGCGGTCGGGAAGCCCGCGCCGCCCAGACCGGCAATCCCGGCATCGTGAATACGCTGCACGATGTCGGCGCGCGGATGCTGGCGGTAATCGGGCAGGGGATCAAGCGGCATCCAGCGGTCTTCGCCATCGGGCGTCAGGAAAATGCACAGCTCTGACAGGCCAGACGGATGGGCGGTCATGTGCTGACCGATATCCTCGATGGTGCCGGAGGTCGGGGCATGCACCGGTAACATCCGGCCGGTGCCAAAGGTCAGGGGCTGACCGCGCAGCACCTTATCGCCCGGTGCCACGCAGATTTCACCTTCGTGACCGATGTGCTGTTTCAGCGGGATGATAAAACGGTGCGGCAACGGCAGTTCGCTCAGCGGGGTACCGTTGGACTGGGTTTTCATTTCCGGCGGATGAATGCCGCCCTGAAAATCCCAGATCTTATCTTTTTTGAAAAAATTCAACAAATTAAGCATGAGTTTCTACCGGAATCACCCGCACCGGAATGCTGTTCAGATCCCACTTCCAGTTGGCAGGCGTGGTCTCAACCGGCCGCATCTCGATGCAGTCAGTCGGGCAGGGCGCAACACAGAGATCGCAGCCGGTGCAGACATCGCTCAGCACGGTGTGCATGGCGCGGGTCGCCCCGACAATCGCATCTACCGGGCAGGCCTGAATACACTTGGTGCAGCCAATGCAGTTCGCTTCATCGATAAAGGCCACGGTGCGAACCGGCGCTTTGGCGGTTTCATCGCCATCAATCGGCTGCGGCTCAACGTTCAGCAGCTCTGCCAGCTTGAGCATGGTCTGCTCACCGCCTGGCGCGCACTTGTTGATGGCTTCACCGTTGTTGCCCACCGCATCGGCATACGGGCGGCAACCGGGATAGCCACACTGCCCGCACTGACTCTGCGGCAGAATGGCATCAATTTGCTCAACGATTGGGTCTTCTTCGACCTCAAAGCGGCGCGAGGCGTAGCCCAGCAGCGCACCGAACACCAGGCTCAGCGCACTTAATACAGCAACTGCTATCCAGATCGCGGTCATCAGAATTTCACCAGACCGGTAAAGCCCATAAATGCCAGCGCCATCAGGCCAGCGGTGATCAGGGCAATGGAGTTACCTTTGAACGGGGCCGGGACGTTAGCCAGCACCAGACGTTCACGCATGCCGGCGAACAGCACCATCACCAGCGAGAAGCCAAGTGAGGCGCTAAAGCCGTACAGGGCCGCCTGCAGAAAGGTGTGATTCAGATTGACGCTCAGCAATGGCACGCCCAGCACCGCGCAGTTGGTGGTGATCAGCGGCAGGAAAATGCCCAGCAGGCGATAGAGCGACGGACTGGTTTTACGTACCACCATCTCGGTGAACTGCACCACCACCGCGATCACCAGGATATAGGCCATGGTGCGCAGGTAGACCAGATCGAGCGGCAGCAGAATCAGGTGATTCACCAGCCAGGCACAGATTGAGGCCAGCGTAATCACGAAAGTGGTGGCCAGGCCCATGCCGATTGCCGTCTCCAGTTTTTTGGAAACGCCCATAAACGGGCACAGGCCAAGGAACTTCACCAGCACGAAGTTATTTACCAGCACAGTACCAACAAAGAGAAGCAGATAATCGGTCATTTTTTCGCCTGAAATCCAGAAAGCGGCTTATTATCATTGATAGTGCGGCGTATCTCAACCGCTACGCCGCAACCGGCCGGGCAGACCGCACTCAGAATTAAATTCCTGACACAACTCACAGCGTTAGGGTTCAATAAAGGTGCTTTTTACCCGCTTTGAGCGTTTGAAGTAGGGGGCAAACACCGCTGCGGCCGCCAGTGAAAGCAACAGCGTCTGTAAGGCGCGGCTGTCGGTTACCGGGGTAAAGGCAAAGGTTTTCAGCGCCAACAGCACGGTAATCAGCAACCACAGCAGATAATGGCGCGGTAAACGGCGTGAGCGCTTAAAGAACAGCCAGCTAATCCACAGGCTGTAAGCCCAGACCGCCACGGCGGTCAGCAGGGAGATGGCCCAGTAAGAGAAAAGGGTGCTGCCATGGGAGAAGAGTGTCGCGCGCCATTCCGGATTAAACAGCGGTGTAAGGTACATCGCCATTACCAGCGCAGTGGTTAACAGGGTCATAATCAGCCAGGCCAGCGGCAGCAAAAGCCAGCCACCGATGCGCGGCGCAGCAACCTGTTCATTCATAGCGGTAATTCCTGTCTTGGGAAGTCGAAGCGCAGCAGAATAGCATGTCCAGATGGGGCGCGCCCGCCTGGACAACGTAACCAAAAAAATCAGGCAGCAGGAAGTTATACCACGTAGCGCCACACCGTCTTAGGCACACAGCCAAGATCATATAACCGTCCGCCCGACGCCAGTTCGGCGCGCCGATGATCGGCAGCACGGTACATATTGATGATATCCATCTCATCGGTGAGCGAGTAATTGAGGTGATCGAAGAGCTTTTCCAGACTGTCTGAGTTATTCACTTTACGAAATTTAAGCAGGTAGTCGTACGCAGTCATCATTGCCATAACAGTAGAAGGAACTAAGGAGTGCTCAGTATAGGGGGCAAGCTAAACCTGTCCAGATCCTGTGATCAAAAAAAGGTGAAAATCAGATAAACGACCGGAATACGCCGCTAAAAGCCCATTTTTGCAGGTTTATTCGCGGATAGGGCCACCTGCCCGCGGTGCTGAACCGGGAATTCTGCAACATCGCCCGTGTCAGAAAATAATCCCTCCGCGCTGACGTGCCAGGCGTGTCACACCGCGTCCGGACGGTTTTTGCCTGGCCTGCGTGGTGAAGGCCAGCATCCGGCCTGCCGGCAGCAGCGTGGCAGGTGGCTGACCGGCGCGGCAGATAGAGTGAATGCGCAGATTTTAATAACGCAATGTTGACTAAAAATGCCACTCTGCAGCCGCGCTCAGGGTAACAAACGGACCGGCCAGGGTCAGATTATGGTGAGCAATGATTTTTTCTACGGTCAGATGGGGATTATCCACCGTGGTGTGGGCATCAGAAACCAGCACCACTGAAAAACCGCAATCTGCGGCTGCCCGACAGCTGGTATCGACGCAAAACTCGGTTTTCATCCCGGTCACCACCAGCTGTTTAATCCCTTGTTCTCGTAACTGGCTCAGCAGCGGCGTATCTCTGAAACAGCTGGGGGATTTTTTGATAAAAACACCCTCCTGCGCGTCAACGCCCAGTTCCGGCAACAGACGGGTTAACGGGCTCCGGGCGCTGAATGGGGAATCATCGGGTCCGGTATGGCGTGCAAAAAAGATCGGGACCTTAGCCTGACGCGCTTTATCAATCAGCAGGCAAATATTCGCTAACACCCTATCGGCGTGATGAGGCGTGACAGCTCCCCTGAACAGGCCCTGTTGCATATCGATGACTAATAATGCGCTTTCAGATGAACTCATGTTGTTTCTCCATTCAGAGGGTTAAGAACGGAGAACAGGTCCCCGTCCGGTTGGGCGGGGAACGAAGATCTGTTTGTCAGGTGCCGGTCACAGATACGCTCACGCCGCCGCTTAAAGCGGTGCGGGTGGTAGTGGTGGTGATCGAACCTGAGATAAACATGATGTTGCCTTCAGTGGTGACTGCTGAACGAGTGGTGACTAATGAACAACACGCTAACACAGATGGTGCAGTAAATACGCCGCAGCGGAGTAAAAAAACGCTTGGTCAGGGTCGCACTTAACCCGGCAGTGCGCATTGCCTGCCGTCGTCTCAGGCCGCCCGTCGTGGTCAGACGGCGTCGCGCTGTCAACCGATCGCCCGCAGAAGTCGCCAGAGAAACGTTTCGCCCGCCAGTCACCTGAAAAATGCACTATGTAGGCACTATGCGAGCGCTACGCTAGCACTATGCAAGCAATGTGCGGGCAATCACAAATCCCATTTTTTGTTCATCCCGCAGGCGGATAACCCATTTTGTACGCCTGGCTGTAATCGCTTTCAGTGGGGCTGCGCATAAGCGATTCTGTTTATTACAATTATTTAACCCGTCCTGATTTCACTTTCAGTTGTTTTATCCATAACAGCCTGCGCTATAAAACGGTTGATGTTGACGTAACTCCTTTAAATTGCTCAATTTTGTGAAGCATGTCGCCATTATGCACCCTTTTTTAGTCCAGGCTAAGCGGGCTCTCTACCCTAAACAGCAAATGCCCTTCAGAGGAATAAAAACTATGTGGAAACGTTTACTTCTAACCACGCTGGTCAGCGCCGCGTTGACCGGACCAGTGCTGGCTGCGGACATGACGGTCGGCTTCTCGCAGGTGGGTTCGGAATCTGGCTGGCGCTCCGCCGAAACCAACGTGGCGAAAAGCGAAGCTAAAAAACGCGGTATCACCCTGAAAATCGCTGATGGTCAGCAAAAACAAGAGAACCAGATTAAAGCGGTTCGCTCGTTTATCGCCCAGGGCGTTGACGCCATCTTTATCGCGCCGGTGGTGCAGACCGGTTGGGAACCGGTGCTGGAAGAAGCCAAAGACGCCAAAATCCCGGTCTATCTGCTGGACCGCGCCATCGTAGTCAAAGACAAATCGCTGTATCAGGCGGTTGTCACTGCGGATAACGTGCTGGAAGGCAAGCTGATTGGCGACTGGCTGGTGAAAACCGTCGGCGACAAACAGTGTAACGTGGTGGAACTGCAGGGCACGGTCGGGGCCAGCGTGGCGATCGATCGTAAGAAAGGCTTTGCTGAAGCGATCAGCGGTCATCCGAACATCAAAGTGATCCGCTCTCAGTCCGGCGACTTTACCCGCAGCAAAGGTAAAGAGGTAATGGAAAGCTTCATTAAGGCGGAAAACAACGGCAAGAACATCTGCATGGTTTACGCACACAACGATGACATGGCGATCGGTGCCATCCAGGCGATTAAAGAAGCCGGTCTGAAGCCCGGCAAAGATATTCTGACCGGCTCGATTGACGGCGTACCGGATATCTATAAAGCGATGCTGGCAGGCGAAGCCAATGCCAACGTGGAGCTGACGCCAAACATGGCCGGCCCGGCCTTTGATGCGCTGGAGAAATTTAAGAAAGAGGGCACGCTGCCGCCAAAAGTGATCAAAACCGAATCGAAACTGTTCCTGCCTGCTGACGCTCAGCGGGAACTGGAACGCAAAAAAGGCATGGGTTACTAAGCCGCAGACCGCCCTGCGGGGCGGTTTTTCATGACGTGAGGCGGAGTTAGCAGAATGACCACACACAATGAAACATCGCTGTTAACCATCAGCGGCGTCAGCAAAGGATTTCCCGGCGTTAAAGCGCTGAACAACGTCTCGTTTGATATTCGCAAGGGCGAGATCATGGCGCTGCTGGGCGAGAACGGCGCGGGGAAGTCAACCCTGATCAAAGTGCTGACCGGGGTCTACAGCCGCGATGCCGGCACCATCACCCTGAACGGTAAGCCGATTACGCCGCACAACACTGCCCAGGCGCAGGAGATGGGCATTGGTACCGTTTATCAGGAAGTGAACATGCTGCCGAATATGTCGGTAGCCGATAACCTCTATATAGGCCGCGAGCCACGACGCTTCGGCATGCTCGATCGGCGGCGCATGGTGCGGGATGCCGATGCGCTGATGCGCAACTACGGTTTTTCACTCGACGTGACGCGCCCGCTGGGACACTACTCGGTGGCGATGCAGCAGATTATCGCTATCTGCCGCGCAGTCGATCTCTCCGCCCAGGTGCTGATTCTGGATGAACCAACCGCCAGCCTCGACGCCAGTGAAGTGGAGATGCTGTTTACCCTGATGGCGCAGTTAAAAGCCAAAGGGATGAGCCTGATTTTCGTTACCCACTTTCTCGACCAGGTTTACCGCATCACCGATCGCATCACGGTATTACGCAACGGGCAATTTATCGCTACCCGCGACACCGCCTCGCTGCCGCAAATTGAACTGATCAAACTGATGCTGGGGCGCGAACTGCTGGAGACGGCGCTGCAGCGGCAGGGCAGCACCCTGCGCAGTAATCAGCCGGTGGTATCGTTTGAAGATTACGGCAAAAAAGGCACCATCGAGCCGTTTAATCTGGAGGTCCGGCCGGGTGAAGTGGTCGGTCTGGCAGGACTGCTGGGCTCGGGCCGTACCGAAACCGCAGAAGTGCTGTTTGGTATTCGCCGCGCCGATCGCGGCACGGCAAAAATCAAAGGCAAGGTGCAGCGAATCACTAACCCGGCTCGCGCCTCGCAGCTGGGGATGGGGTTCTGTCCGGAAGATCGTAAAACCGACGGGATTATTGGCGCGGCATCGGTGCGCGAAAATATCATTCTGGCGTTGCAGGCGCAGCGCGGCTGGTTACGACCGATTAAAAAGCGTGAGCAGCAGGCGATCGCCGAACGCTTTATCAAGAGCCTGGGCATTCGTACGCCACACGCCGATCAACCGGTGGAGCTGCTGTCGGGTGGCAACCAGCAAAAGGTGCTGCTGTCGCGCTGGCTGGTGACTAAACCGCAGTTTCTGATCCTCGACGAGCCGACGCGCGGCATTGACGTGGGCGCGCACGCGGAGATTATTCGTTTAATTGAATCCTTATGTGCTGATGGACTGGCGCTGCTGGTCATCTCCTCTGAGCTTGAAGAACTGGTGGGTTATGCCGATCGGGTGTTGATCATGCGCGATCTGAAGCAGGTGGCAGAAATTCCGCTGGAGCAACTTTCGGTAGCGTCGATCGTCAATGCTATCGCTGACGGAGGGGCACAACATGCTTGAGACCCCTATGACACCTGAAAAACCGCAACGCCGTAAGCTGAAACTGCCACCGGGCATGCCGCAAATCGCGGCGCTGCTGCTGGTGCTGCTGATCGATAGCCTGGTGGCAAATAACTTTTTTGCTGTCCATCTGCAGGATGGCCGACTGTTCGGCAGTCCGATTGATATCCTCAATCGCGCTGCGCCGGTGGCGCTGCTGGCAATTGGCATGACGCTGGTGATCGCCACCGGCGGTATCGATCTGTCGGTTGGGGCGGTGATGGCGATTGCCGGCGCGACGGCAGCGACCCTGACCGTGGCCGGACACAGCGTGCCGTTTATCATTGCCGTGACGCTGGCTACCGGTCTGGCCTGCGGTATCTGGAATGGGGTGCTGGTGGCGCTGCTGCGTATACAGCCGTTCGTCGCCACGCTGATTCTGATGGTGGCGGGGCGCGGTATTGCCCAGCTGATTACCCAGGGTCAGATCGTTACCTTCGACAGTGACAGTCTTGGCTGGTTTGGCAACGGTTCGCTGCTGATGTTGCCGGTACCGGTGTGGATCACTCTGCTGGTGGCGCTGGCGGTCTGGCTGCTGACTCGCAAAACCGCGCTCGGCCTGTTTATTGAAGCGGTAGGGATCAACCTGCGTGCCGCGCGCAATGCGGGCGTCACCGGCTGGCTGGTGGTGATGTCGACCTACGCCATCAGCGGCGTTTGCGCTGCGGTAGCCGGGCTGATTGTTGCTGCCGACATTCGCGGTGCGGATGCCAATAACGCCGGATTATGGCTGGAGCTGGATGCGATTCTGGCGGTGGTAATCGGTGGCGCTTCGCTGATGGGCGGACGCTTCAATCTGGTGCTGTCTTTGATCGGTGCGTTGATTATTCAGTCGATGAACACCGGTATTTTGCTCTCCGGCTTCCCGCCAGAGCTGAATCAGGTGGTCAAAGCGGTGGTAGTGATGTGCGTGCTGTTACTGCAATCACCCCGGTTTATTGCGATGTTAAAACGGAGACGCCCGACATGATCAAACGCCATCTGCCGTTGATGATCACCTTGCTGGTGTTCGTCGCGGGTTACCTGTTCTGCCTGAGCCAGTTTCCGGGCTTCGCCTCAACCCGGGTCATCTGCAATATCCTGACTGATAATGCCTTTCTGGGCATTATCGCGGTCGGTATGACTTTTGTGATTTTATCCGGCGGTATCGATCTGTCGGTCGGCGCGGTGATCGCCTTTACCGGGGTGTTCCTGGCGCGGGCGATTGGCGATTTCCACCTCGATCCGCTGCTGGCTTTTGCGGTAATTCTGGCGCTGGGTGCCTTGTTCGGCGCGATGATGGGCTGGTTGATCGATGCGCTGAAGATCCCGGCATTTATTATCACCCTGGCCGGCATGTTCTTTCTGCGCGGCTGCAGCTATCTGGTGTCGGAGAACTCGATTCCGATCGATCATCCGTTCTATACCATGCTCTCCAGCCTGGCGTGGAAAGTGCCAGGCGGCGGACGTCTCAGCCTGCTGGCGGTGATTATGCTGGTGGTGGTGCTGGGTGGGATTATTCTGGCGCACCGTACCCGCTTTGGTAATCAGGTCTACGCGATTGGCGGTAACCTGACCTCGGCGCAGCTGATGGGGGTTTCGACCCGTGCCACCACCATCAAAATCTATATGCTCTCTACCACCTTAGCCACGCTAGCCGGTATCGTCTTCTCTATCTACACCTCGGCCGGTTATGCGCTGGCGGGACTGGGCGTGGAGCTGGATGCGATTGCTTCGGTAGTCATCGGCGGCACGCTGCTGTCGGGCGGGGTCGGAACGGTGCTGGGTACGCTGTTCGGCGTGCTGATTCAGGGGCTGATCCAGACCTGGATTAACTTCGACGGCACCCTCAGCTCGTGGTGGACCAAAATCGCCATTGGTATCCTGCTGTTTGCCTTTATCGCGTTACAACGTTTGCTGACGGTGATCTGGGATCGCCAGCAGAATGCACCGGTAAAACGATTGAGTTCCTGACTACCTGAGTATCCCGCTAGAGGGCGGCTCGCCGGAGCCGTCCTTTACTGCGCCAGACGCAACTTCATCACCGTGACCTCTTCACCCGCTATGTGCCGCTGTTCCACCGCCTGCCATCCTGAGCGCTGATAGTACCGTTGCTGATCGGGCGTATAGAGCCACAGTTCACTGATTTGTTGTTTGATTGCTGTCGCAATCGCCTGTTGGATCAACGCTTTTGCCACGCCCTGACCCCGGAATCTCTTATCTGTGACCACCTCACCAATCCAGTATTCCCGCGCGGCAATGTCATCCAGTTCATAGCGAATGATGCTACAGGTCGCGATCACCGTTTCGCCATCCGGCGTGGCAATAAGGGTAAATTCTGCCGAAGGTTTCTGATTGCGCTGTTTTAAACGCGCAACAATGGCAGGCGGGTGAGACCATGCAGGAAAATGTGACCATTCACTGTGCAGCAGCTGTGCGGTTTGTTCGGCGTAGCGGGGATGTTGATTCAGCTCGGCAATAAGCATGTGCGGGGCACCTTTATTTTGTCAGGCATCAAGCAATACAGGCTGGTGGGTTAAAGAGCAAGATCATGAAGAGGTTACATTGCAGTAAAGGATGTTTTTATATCCGGCTAAAACAGTCGCTGTTAGATGAAGGTGCAGGGTCAGGAAAGGCATGCCCGATCGCAAAGGATTCCCGCATCCCTGCGGATCGGCCGCGCCATCCCCGGCGCGGACGCTTTGCTCTTCAGGCATGCCTTTCCTTCCCGGCTGGGCTGATGCATCGTTTTAAGAAGCAGGAAGCGGATAGTTTTTATTGGGGATAGCATAAAACAGTCGCTGTTGGCGGAGGGTGCAGTGCCAGGAAAGGCATGCCCGATCGCAAAGGATTCCCGCATCCCTGCGGATCGGCCGCGCCATCCCGGGCGCGGACGCTTTGCTCTTCAGGCATGCCTTTCCGTCCCGGCTGGGCTGATGTATCGCTTTAAGAAGCAGGAGAGTGGACAGTGTGAGGCGAGTATCCCGGCAGCCGGGGCTACAGGGATCTGTTGACGGCGATGTTACGGAACGCCCGCCATCCCGACTAAATAGCACCGTTTTTATAAAAAAAAACCGATGCCGCATAAGCCTGCATCGGTGGTTTGATTGATTCTGGCGCGCTGCTAATCATTAAAATGAACAGCGCTGCCGCAGTGCGTAATTAACGTTTCAGCCGGTAGTACGCTTCGTTCCAGCGCAGCGCATCTTTGAAAGCAGGTAAACGTGTATGCTCGTCAATCACCAGCACTTCGATGTCGTTCATCTCACCGTACAGATACATATCATCCAAAGTCAGCGCCTGGCTGAACACCGTATGGTGCGCGCCGCCGCCCAGAATCCACGCTTCGGACGCGGTCGCCAATGACGGCTGGGCTTTCCACAGTGCGCGCGCAACCGGCAACTTCGGCAGCGGTTTCGGCTGTTCAATCGCATCTACCACGTTAACCAGCAGACGGAAACGATCGCCCATATCAATTACGCTGGCATTAATCGCACGCCCGGCTGGCGTTGAGAAAATCATGCGGGCCGGATCGGCTTTATCACCAATGCCGAGGAACTGCACATCGATTAATGGCTTCTCTTCAATGGCAATCGACGGGCAGACTTCCAGCATGTGGGAGCCGAGCACCAGATCGTTACCCGGTGAGAAGTGATAGGTGTAATCCTCCATAAATGAGGTACCACCTTTGCGATCGCCCGCCAGCACTTTGAAAATGCGTAACAGCGCCGCGGTTTTCCAGTCACCTTCACCGGCAAAGCCATAACCCTGACCCATCAGACGTTGCACCGCCAGTCCCGGCAACTGCGTCATACCGTGCAGCGTCTGGAAGTTGGTGGTAAATGCCTGACAGCCTTCTGCTTCCAGGAAACGCTTCAGGCCCAGCTCGATACGCGCTGCATCCAGCACGTTCTGCCGTTTTTCGCCGCCCGAGGCCGCCACATCGGTAAAGCGATAGAGGCTTTCGTACTCATCGATCAACGCATTGACGTCGCCATCACTGACCTGATTGATCACCTCAACCAGATCGCCGACGCCCCAGCCGTTGACGGCATAACCGAACTGAATCTGCGCCGCGACTTTATCGCCTTCGGTAACCGCCACTTCGCGCATGTTATCGCCAAAGCGCGCCACTTTTAGCTGCTGGCTGGCCTGTTTCGTCAGCGCCGCACGCATCCAGTTACCCAGACGCTGCTGGCTGGCACCGTCCTGCCAGTGACCGGTGACCACGCTGTGCTGCAGACCCATCCGTGCGCCGATAAAACCAAACTCACGGCCGCCGTGTGCGGTCTGGTTCAGGTTCATAAAGTCCATGTCCATGCTGTCCCACGGAATTTCAGCATTGAACTGGGTATGGAACTGCAGCAGTGGTTTATTCAGCACGCTCAGGCCGCCGATCCACATTTTAGCCGGCGAAAAGGTGTGCAGCCAGGTAATGATGCCAACGCAGCGGGTGTCATGATTCGCGTCGCGGCACAGCGTCAGCGCTTCATCCGGTGATTTCACCAGCGGTTTCAGCTCCAGCTGCAGCGGCAGGCCAGCCTGATTTAATCCCTCGACTACCTGACGCGCATGCTGTTCTACCTGGCGTAACGTCTCCGCACCGTAGAGGTGCTGCGTGCCAATCACAAACCACACGCTGTAGCTGTTTAACTGTTCCATAAAATCACTCCTTTACTTTGAGCCTACCCCAATAGGCTATTTTATTTGTCAGTCTGAACCTGGGCAGTGCTCACAATCCTCACGTACTCCGTGTACGCTCCGGTTGTTCCGCGCTGTCCGTGTCCAGACTGCCTGCAACAATTACGCCTACTGGGATAGGCTCTTAGCGGAAGCGGGGCGAGCGGCGTATTGCGGTTCAGCCGTCACGCACCATTGTTGATAGCGTTGATAGAGTTGTTGATAGCGTGCCACGCGCGCCGGATCGGGCTGCAGGGTGACGGCAATCGGACTGGCCATCACCTGCTGTGCCTCGGGCACGCTGGAGTAGACGCCGGCCGCGACGGCGGCGAAAATCGCCGCGCCCAGCGCACAGCATTCATCAGAGGCGACGATATCCAGTGGCCGGTTCATCACGTCGCAGCAGGCCTGCATAATCGCTGGCGATTTACGCGCGATGCCGCCGAGGGTCAGGATGTTTTCTACCGGGATCTGCTGCTGCTCGAAGCACTCCATAATGGCGCGCGCACCAAACGCGGTGGCGGCAACCAGCCCGCCAAACAGCGCCGGTGCGTCAGTGCCGAGGTTGAGATCGGTTATGACCCCTTTCAGGCGCTGGTTGGCATTCGGGGTGCGGCGGCCGTTGAACCAGTCGAGCACCACCGGCAGGTGGTCGAGCTGCGGATTGGCAGCCCACGCCTCGGTCAGATCTTTAATCAGCGTTTTCTGCATTTCTGCCAGTTGCGGTTTCAGCGCCGGATGACGCTCAGCGGCCAGTTGCAATGGCCAGCCCAACAGGCGGCTGAACCAGGCATAGATATCGCCAAAAGCAGACTGTCCCGCTTCCAGCCCGACAGCACCGGGCATCACGCTGCCATCAACCTGACCGCAGATACCTTTAATTGCGCGATCGCCAACCTGGTCAGCATCGGCAATCAGGATGTCGCAGGTGGAGGTGCCAATCACTTTGACCAGGGTATACGGCTTCGCGCCGCCGCCGACTGCGCCCATGTGGCAGTCAAACGCACCGCCGGACAGGGTGACCGTCTGCGGCAGACCGAGCCGCTGCGCCCATTCCGGGCTGAGGGTGCCGACCGGCAGGTCAGCGGTCCAGGTGTCGCTGAACAGCGGCGAATCGAGCTGCTGAGTGAGCAGCGGGTCCAGCGCATTGAGGAAGTCCGCTTCGGGCAGGCCGTTCCAGTCGCCGTGCCACAGCGCTTTATGTCCGGCGGCGCAACGGCCACGCCGCAGCCGGTCGGGTGCCGTGGTGCCGCTCAGTAACGCCGGTACCCAGTCGCACAGTTCGACCCACGAGACTGCCGCGTCACGCACCGCCGCGTCTTCGCGTGATACGTGCAGAATCTTGGCCCAGAACCATTCTGAGGAGTAAATGCCGCCGATATAGCGGCTGTAATCCTGAAAGCGGCCGCTGTGGCATAGCTGATTGATCTCTTCCGCTTCTTCAATTGCAGTGTGATCTTTCCATAACACAAACATGGCGTTGGGGTTGTCGGCAAATTCGGGGCGCAGCGCCAGCACGTTACCGTCGCGATCGATGGGGGCCGGGGTCGAGCCGGTTGTGTCGACGCCAATGCCGACTACGGCGGCGCGCTGCGTTTCGCTGAGCGCATTCAGAACGCCGAGCATCGCCTGTTCCATCGCATCGATGTAATCCTGTGGATGGTGACGAAAACGGTTGGTGTGTGGATCGCTGTATAAGCCCTGTTGCCAGCGCGGGTAGCTGACCACCGCACTCTGCAGCTCTTTGCCGCTGTGACAATCAACGGCCAGCGCACGCACCGAATCACTACCAAAGTCCAGCCCAAGGGTGATGGCTCCAGCACGCATCGGAATCTCCTGTAGTTAATGAACTCCTACATCCTGTGACCGGCGCGCCAGAACGGTTAGTCATGGCTGGCTGACAATATGCACTTTTCTGTCATCGACAGTGATTTTGTGATCCATTGCAAAAGTTAACGTCCGGTTAAATTTGCTGAATATATGGACCATTCTGCCGTGATTTTAAGATGTGATACCGCTCTACATTTTTCTTCGCTAATCCCGCTAAAACTAGCCCAGCGTCTGAACAGGCTTTCAGCACATAGCACTCTAACGCACTGATTTATGGCTGTACCTACAAATGAAAAAATACTGGTAGCGTTTACACCGATTCGTTATTAGCAGTGAAAAACAACCTGGCACCGGAGAGCATCATGCATAAATTCACTAAAGCGTTCGCGGCCATCGGCCTGGCAGCGGTTATGTCACAATCCGCTATCGCCGAGACCATGAAGCTCGGTTTCTTAGTCAAGCAACCGGAGGAACCCTGGTTCCAGACCGAGTGGAAGTTCGCCGATAAAGCCGGCAAGGATTTGGGCTTTGACGTGATTAAGATTGCCGTTCCCGATGGTGAGAAAACCCTCAACGCCATCGACAGCCTGGCCGCTAACGGCGCCAAAGGCTTCGTCATCTGTACGCCCGATCCTAAGCTCGGCTCAGCGATCATGGCCAAAGCACGTGGCTATGGTCTGAAGGTGATTGCGGTGGACGATCAGTTCGTGACCGCCAAAGGCAAGCCGATGGATACCGTTCCGCTGGTGATGATGGCGGCCACCAAAATTGGTGAGCGTCAGGGTCAGGAACTCTACAAAGAGATGCAGAAACGCGGCTGGGATGCGAAAACCACCGGCGTAATGGCCATTACAGCGAATGAGCTGGACACCGCGCGTCGTCGCACCGGCGGCTCGATGGACGCGATCAAAGCAGCCGGCTTCCCGGCCGCGCAGATTTATCAGGTGCCGACCAAATCAAATGATATTCCGGGCGCGTTTGATGCCGGTAACTCACTGCTGGTCCAGCACCCTGAAATTAAACACTGGCTGATTGTCGGCATGAACGACAACACCGTGCTGGGCGGCGTGCGTGCCACAGAAGGACAGGGCTTTAAAGCGGCTGACGTCATCGGTATCGGCATCAACGGCGTCGATGCGATCAGCGAATTGTCGAAAGATAAAGCCACCGGCTTCTACGGTTCTCTGCTGCCGAGCCCGGATGTTCACGGCTATAAAAGCAGCCAGATGCTCTACAACTGGGTCAGCAAAGGCGAAGAGCCACCAAAATTCACCGAAGTCACCGACGTGGTGTTAATCACCCGCGACAACTTCAAAACCGAACTGGCGAAGAAAGGGCTGATGTAAAGCCTGCTCCTGCCGGTGTCTGAACACAACGGCGTCACGATATAGTCAGCCCGTGTATTTCGCGCCGCCACACTGCCGCCGGGCATTAACACCCGGTGCGGGCAAGCGGCGCGAAATAGTGAGGATAAACATGAACACTGATTCAGCATTTCTGTCGTTTCATGGCATCAGTAAAACCTTTCCTGGCGTGAAAGCGCTGCAGGATATCTCTTTCGACTGCCGCAGCGGTGAAGTCCACGCCTTAATGGGCGAGAACGGCGCAGGCAAATCGACGCTGCTGAAAATTCTCAGCGGCAGCTACCAGCCGAGCGGCGGCGAGATTCGGATCAAAGGCCAGCCGGTAAACTTCCAGCACACCACCGATGCGCTGGATGCCGGGGTGGCGATTATTTACCAGGAACTGCACCTGGTGCCGGAAATGAGCGTGGCGGAGAACATCTATCTCGGCCAGATTCCGCACAAGCATGGCCTGGTCAATCGTAAGCTGATGCGCTACGAGGCCGGTCTGCAACTGAAAAATCTCGGCATGGATATCGACCCGGATATGCCGCTGAAGTACCTGTCGCTCGGTCAGTGGCAGATGGTGGAGATTGCCAAAGCGCTGGCGCGTAACGCGCGCATTATCGCCTTTGATGAACCGACCAGTTCGCTGTCGGCGCGTGAAATCGACAACCTGTTCCGCGTCATCCGTCAGCTCCGTGAGGAGGGCCGGGTGGTGCTGTACGTGTCACACCGGATGGAAGAGATTTTTGCCCTCAGCGACGCCATCACGGTGTTCAAAGATGGCCGCTATGTCCGCACCTTTACCGACATGGCTAACACCCATCATGACGATCTGGTGCAGGCGATGGTGGGCCGCAACCTCGGTGATATCTACGGTTATTCGCCGCGTGAAAAAGGCGCGGTGCGCCTTGAGCTGGACCAGGTGGAAGCGAAGGGGGTGCGAACGCCGATTTCGCTCAAGGTCCACGCTGGCGAGATCGTTGGGTTGTTTGGCCTGGTCGGCGCCGGACGCAGCGAACTGCTGAAAGGGCTGTTCGGCGGCACGCGCCTGCGCGGCGGCCGGGTGTTGCTGGATGGCGAACCGCTGACGCTGCGCGAACCGATCGACGCTATCCGCGCCGGCATTATGCTGTGTCCGGAAGATCGTAAAGCTGAAGGCATCATTCCGGTGCACTCGGTGCGCGACAACATCAACATCAGCGCCCGGCGTCACAACCTTACCGCGGGTTGCCTGATCAAAAACGACTGGGAAAGCCGCAACGCCGACAGCCATATCCGCTCGCTTAACATCAAAACGCCTGGGGCAGAACAGCTGATCATGAACCTCTCCGGCGGTAACCAGCAGAAGGCGATTCTCGGCCGCTGGTTATCCGAAGAGATGAAGGTGATCCTGCTGGATGAGCCGACGCGCGGCATTGATGTCGGGGCGAAACACGAAATCTATAACCTGATTTACCAGCTGGCCAACGACGGCATCGCGGTACTGTTCGCCTCCAGCGACCTGCCGGAAGTGATGGGCCTTGCCGATCGCATCGTGGTGATGCGTGAAGGGGCGATTGCCGGTGAAGTGCTGCACGACGACGCCACGGAGCAGCAAACGCTGAGCCTGGCAATGCCAAAAACCACACAAGCGGCCGCCGTGGCCTGACAGGAGAGCAACATGGCTTCATCCACGACCTCAAATACGCCGCCGCCAGCGTCACGCAGCGGCCTGCAGTTTGGTCGCATCTGGGACAATTTCGGCATGCTGGTGGTGTTTGCGCTGCTGTTTATTGCCTGTGCGGTATTTGTGCCGAACTTCGGCTCATTTATCAATATGAAAGGCCTCGGGCTGGCGATGTCGATGTCCGGCATGGTCGCCTGCGGCATGCTGTTCTGCCTGGCGTCCGGTGATTTTGACCTGTCGGTCGCCTCGGTCATCGCCTGTGCCGGCGTGGTCACGGCGGTAGTGATCAACATGACCGAAAGCCTGTGGATTGGCGTGGCAGCCGGTCTGGTGCTCGGTATGCTCACCGGCTTTATCAATGGCTTTGTCATCGCCCGGCTGAAGATCAATGCGTTGATCACCACCCTGGCGACCATGCAAATCGTGCGCGGTCTGGCCTACATCTTCTCCGACGGTAAAGCCGTTGGTATCGAAGATGAACGCTTCTTCGCGCTCGGGTTTGCCAACTGGCTGGGCGTCCCTGCGCCTATCTGGCTGACCATCGCCACCATGCTGATCTTCGGCTTTCTGCTGAACAAAACCACCTTTGGCCGTAATACGCTGGCGATTGGCGGTAATGAAGAAGCGGCACGACTGGCCGGGGTGCCGGTGGTGCGGACCCGGATCATTATCTTTATTCTGTCCGGCCTGGTCTCGGCCGCGGCGGGCATCATTCTGGCTTCACGCATGACCAGTGGTCAGCCGATGACCTCGCTGGGTTATGAGCTGGTGGTGATCTCCGCCTGCGTGCTGGGCGGCGTCTCACTGAAGGGCGGTATCGGTAAAATCTCCTATGTAGTTGCCGGGGTGCTGATTCTGGGAACCGTTGAGAATGCGATGAATTTATTGAATATCTCGCCATTCTCACAGTATGTGGTGCGCGGTCTGATACTGTTAGCAGCGGTGATATTTGACCGCTACAAACAAAAGCATAAAGCCTGATTTGGCGAGCAGTTAACCCGCGGACGCATCAGGCGTCCGCGGGTGATCCGATCAATGACAGACTGAGTGAGGACGCTATGTATCACCGTGAATTACCGGCCGAGCAGCAAAATCCCTTACTGCCGGGCTATTCGTTCAATGCCTGGCTGGTGGCGGGGCTGACGCCGATTACCGCCGACGGTCCGCTGGACTTTTTTATCGATCGTCCGCACGGCATGAAGGGTTACATTCTCAATCTCACCATTAAAGGCAAAGGGCGGGTATTCGATGGCGAGCGGGCCTTTGACTGCGAGCCGGGCGAAATGCTGCTGTTTCAGCCTAAAACCGCCCACTACTATGGCCGCGCGCCTGACAGCCCACAGTGGTTTCATCGCTGGGTCTATTTCCGGCCGCGCGCCTACTGGCACGACTGGCTGCGCTGGCAAGATGAGCAGGAGGGCGTCGGCCGTCTGCTGTTGCCGGAATCGCTGCGCGGCGAATTTGATCGGCTGTTTGCCAGTATCGAACAGACCCATAACTCCGGCCGCCGCTTTGCGGAAGAGCTGGCGATGAACCTGCTGGAGCGCTTGCTGCTGCGGGCAGTGGAAGAGGATCCGCGCAGTCATCAGCTGATCCGCGATCCGCGGGTGATTGAAGCCTGTCAGTACGTCACCAATCATCTGGCCAGCGAAGTGAAAATTGAAGAGGTGGCGCGTCATGTTTGCCTGTCACCGTCGCGGCTGGCACACCTGTTCCGCGAACAGATGGGCGTTAACCTGCTGCGCTGGCGCGAAGATCAGCGGGTGATTCGCGCTAAACTGCTGCTGCAAACCACTCAGGAACCGATTGCTACCGTCGGGCGCGAAGTCGGCTACGACGACCAGCTCTACTTTTCCCGGGTGTTCCGTAAGCGGGTCGGCGTCAGCCCGAGTGACTTCCGTCGCCGCAATCAGGACGCGCACGACAACCTGGCGGCACAAACCGCCTGGCCGATGACACAGAGTGCTATCTCTTAGTTTTTTCGGGAAATTCCTCCTTGTCCTGGCCTGGTTAATAGTCTTAAATCAATCAGGTTAGCAACTAAGAGCCTATCCCGGTAGGCTATTTTATTTGTCAGTCTGTACCTGAACAGGGCTCACAATCCTGACGAACCCGCTGTACGCTCCGGTTACTCCGCGCTGTCCGGGTCCAGACTGTCTGCAATAATTACGCCTAGCGGGATAGGCTCTAAGAGGGATTAAAATGAGCGATAAACTGCGTGTTGGCCTGATCGGTTACGGTTTTGCCAGCAAAACGTTTCACGCCCCGCTGATTGCGGGCACCCCGGACGTTGAACTGGCCGCTATTTCCAGTAGCGATGCCAGCAAAGTCCACGCCGACTGGCCTGCGGTTCAGGCAGTGGCTGATCCTCAGGCACTGCTGGACGACCCGTCTCTGCAATTGATTGTTATTCCTACCCCCAACGATACCCACTTTCCGCTGGCGAAAGCGGCGCTGAACGCCGGTAAACATGTGGTGGTCGATAAGCCGTTCACCGTGACGTTGTCACAGGCGCGCGAGCTGGATGCCTTAGCCAAAGCGAAAGGGCTGCTGTTATCGGTGTTCCATAACCGTCGCTGGGACAGTGATTTCCTGACGCTGAAATCGCTGATCGACGCCGGTACGCTGGGAGAAGTCCGCTACTTCGAGTCGCATTTCGACCGCTTCCGGCTGGAAGTGCGTCAGCGCTGGCGTGAAATGAAAGGCGCCGGCAGCGGTATCTGGTATGACCTGGGACCGCATCTGCTGGATCAGGCCCTGCAGCTGTTTGGCCCGCCGGTGGCGATTAACGTCGATCTGGCCGAGATGCGGCCTGGCGCGCAAACCACCGACTACTTCCACGCGACCCTGACCTATCCACAGCGCCGCGTGGTGCTGCACGCCAGCATGCTGGTGGCCGCCGAGTCGCCGCGTTACACCGTGCACGGCACCCGCGGCAGCTACGTTAAATATGGTCTCGATCCGCAGGAAGATCGCCTGAAGTCCGGTGATTTCCCGCCGCAGGAAGACTGGGGTTACGACATGCGTGACGGCACCCTGACGCTGGTCGACGGCGATTCACTGACCGAAACCAGCCAGCTGACGCAGCCAGGTAACTATCCGGCTTACTATGCGGGCATTCGTGATGCGATTGCCGGTCGCGGCAGTAACCCGGTGACGGCAGAAGAGGCGATTCAGGTGATGGAGCTGATTGAGCTCGGACTGCAATCGGCTGAGAAACGGCAGACGCTGTCGCTGAAGCGCGTCTGATCGGTGAGAGCAATATTGGCTGCTTAATATTGCTGTAAGAGAGCTGACAAGTTCAAAAACGGGTAAGTCCGGCAGCAATAAATTTGCTCAACGCTCAGGGAACAGGGGTCAGAAGAGGAAAGCGTCCCAGCCATGGACAACAACACCGGGAGCGTTTTTGAACAACGCAAAGCGTTGGCCCGCTACGGGCGCACCTCAGGGTTGAGGTGCGTAATGGCGTGAGCCGAGCGTGCCAGGGATGGCGGCTTTTGCGTCTTTCCGATCTGACCCTGTTCCCTGCGCAGGCTCGGTCTTAAAGCCACTTGTCCTTTCGCGCGTCACCATAAAAACGGGCCGGATAACCGGCCCGTTTTTTTGCTTTAAAGCTACCGTCTTACTGCACGCGGGTGCGGACCGCGGCTTTCTCGGCGTCGCTAAGAAACGCGATGGTCAGACCATTTTGCTGCGCCTGACGAATTTGCGCCGGGCTCAGGCCGGCTGCCGGTGCGGCATGGTGATACTCATGCGCCAGTTCAATGCCCTGAACCGCCGGGTCATCAGTATTCAGTGTTGCCAGAATGCCGTGCTCAAGGAAGGCCTTCAGCGGATGCTGCGCCAGTGACGCCACGGTGCTGGTCTGAATGTTGGAGGTCAGGCAGGATTCAATCCCGATGTGGTGCTCTGCGAGGAAATCCATCAGCGCCCGATCTTCAATCGCCTTGACGCCGTGGCCGATACGCTCGGCACCCAGCTCACGAATCGCCTGCCAGATGCTCTCCGGCCCGGCGGCTTCACCGGCATGCACCGTCACCCGGAAACCGGCATCGCGTGCCTGGGTAAAGTGGCTGAGGAACTCGCTGCCGGGGAAGCCCAGCTCATCGCCGGCCAGATCGACGGCGGTGATGTGATCGCGATGCGCCAGCAGGCCATCCAGCTCGGCCAGGCAGGCCTCTTCACCGAAGGTCCGGCTCATGATGCCAATCAGGCGCACGTCGATATTGTGCTGCTGGCAACCGGCTCTGACGCCATCAATCACCGCTTCGACCACGCCGGCAATCGGCAGATGATGGGTCATCGCCATATAGCCAGGTGAGAAGCGCAGTTCCGCATAGTGAATGCCAGCGCGGGCCGCATCTTCAACGTTTTCCAGCGCAATACGGCGGCAGGCATCGAGGTCGCCCAGCACCTTCACGCCCCAGTCGAGTTTTTGCAGGAAGCTCACCAGGTCAGGCTCATTGTCGCCGACCTGCACATGCGGACGCAGGGCCTCCAGCGTGGTGGCGGGCAGGGCAAGATTAAACTGGCGACCTAAATCAAGAATGGTTTGTGCACGGATGTTGCCGTCGAGATGGCGATGAATATCGGTAAGAGGAATGGTGGTATCGATCATGGTGCACTCGCTCAGTGGTGACTAAAGTGCATAACATTATAAAAATATCTTGCGCAACAGCGCCAGCTATTTGCGCAACAACCGGCCCGGATGCTGTTTAATTACCCATAACCGGCCGGTGATCGCCGACAAATAGCCTGGCTTCAGGCGGACGAGGCGTGAATCGCGGCAATCAGCCGGCTGACGCCATCTTCGACCTTACTGCGCGGACAGCCTACGTTGAGGCGCAGGAAACCCTGGCCAGCACTGCCGTAGGTTGAGCCGGGCATGATCGCCACGCGTTGCTGGATCAGCGCCTGCTGCAGCGTCTGTTCGGCGATGCCGAGCGGATTAAGATCGATCCAGGCGAGATAGGTCGCCTGAGGCGGCTGCCAGTTAAGCGACGGAAAGGCGGCGTTAAGGCGGTCGGCCACCAGGATCAGGTTACCTCTCAGATAGTCACGCAGCGCGTCAAGCCACGGCGCACCGTGCCGGTAAGCGGCAATGTGTGCGGCAACCGCGAGCACCGCCGGTGAGGAGAGTCCGTCGGCGTTTTTAAGCGCCTGAAACCAGGCCGCCCGATCGTCTGGCTGCGGAATAATGCCCCAGGCGCCGGTCAGCCCCGGCAGGTTGAAGCTTTTCGATGCTGAGGTAAACAGCGCCCAGTCGCCACGCGCCACGCGGGCCCACGGCGTATGTGGCCGATCGCCGACCATCATATCCATATGGATCTCATCACTGATCACCCGAACATGGTGACGCTCGCAGAGTTCAGCCATCTGCTGCAGTTCGGCTGCCGTCCAGACTTTACCAGTGGGATTGTGCGGGCTGCACAGCAGCAGGATTTTGCAGCGCGGACGCGCCAGCTTCGCCGCCAGCGCCGTCATATCACAGTGCCACTCCAGGCCCACCCGCTGCAACGGCATTTCCAGCACCTGCCGCTGGTTGCCGTACACGGTTTTGTAAAACGCATCGTAGGCCGGCGTGTGGATCAGCACTTCATCGCCCACCTCGCTCCAGTGCCGGATCATCTGCGCCACCATGTAGATCACCGACGGCCCATATACCAGCGTATCGGGCGACGGCTGATAGCCGAACCGGCTGTTCATCCAGTGGCAGCAGGCCGACAGAAACGCATCATGCTGCCAGCGGCTGTAGCCGAATACGCCGTGATCGAGGCGCTGACGCAGCGCTTCAAGCACTACCGGCGCGGTTTTGAAATCCATATCGGAGATAGTGAACGGCAGCAGATCGGGCACGCCAAAGCGATCGGCCACAAAATCCCACTGGGTAGACCAGCTGCCACGGCGATCGATAACCTCATCAAAATTAAACATTGCGGCTCCCGGTACGTTAAGCGGTGACGTTCATCAGCGTCGACAGTTCGTCTTTCACCGACTGCACCTGTGGCCCGATCACCACCTGCAGGCTGCTCTTATTAAGGTGCACCACGCCAATCGCGCCGTTGGCTTTCAGCGCCGCATCGTTGACCTTGCTCATATCGGCGATGGTCAGACGCAGACGCGTCAGGCAGTTATCCAGTGAGGTGATATTTTCCACCCCGCCCAGCGCCGCCAGAATGGCCGGTGAGTTGTAGCCCGACTTGCCTTTACCGGCATTGCTGACCTGTTGTGCCAGTGCGCTGGCACTTTCGACTTCACGGCCCGGCGTTTTGATATTGAAGTGCAGGATGGCGAAACGAAAGATCAGGTAGTAACCGGCAAACCAGATCGCTGCCACCACCGGTACCCAATACCATTTGGTCGACAGGCCGTGCAGCACGCCAAACACCACGAAGTCGATAACGTTACCGTCGGTGTTGCCGATGGTCACGCCCAGTATCGCCATCAGGCTAAAGCCGACGCCGGTTAACAGCGCATGGATCAGATAGAGGAACGGCGCGACAAATAAAAACAGGAACTCAATCGGTTCGGTGGTGCCGCCAACCACACAGGCCACCACGCCGGAAATCAGTAATCCTTTAATTTTATGGCGGTTTTCCGGGCGGGCGCAGTGATAGATAGCCAGCGCAGCGCCAGGCAGGCCACCCAGGAAGGCCGGCATTTTGCCCTGCGACAGGAAGCGGGTGGCGCTTTCGGCAAAACCATGAGTCTCCGGACAGGCCAGCTGTGCCTGGAAGATGGTCAGGGCGCCGCTGACGCTTTTGCCGCACACCTCAAGCGTGCCGCCGGCATCGGTAAAGCGCATGATCGCCACCAGAATATGCTGCAGGCCAAACGGCAGCAGTAAACGCTCACCGGTGCCAAAGATCATCGGACCGAAATCGCCCGCGCTGTTGATCATCCAGCCGAGTCCGGTAATGCCGCGAGCAAAGAAAGGCCAGATCAACGGGACCACCAGTCCCAGCACGCCGATCACCAGCGTGGTAATGATCGGCACAAAGCGGGTACCACCAAAGAAAGCCAGCGCATCGGGCAGCCGGATGTTATGAAAGCGCTCATGCAGCCAGAACACCACAATGCCGACAATCACCGCACCCAGAATGCCGGTATCAATCGACGGGATACCGAGTATCGACTGGACGTTGTTGGCTTTCAGCACTGCGGCATCGGTGGTAGGCAGAATGCCATTGATATTGAGCCAGAAGTTGATGCTGAGGTTGAGCACTGCATAGCCAACAAAGCCGGCAAATGCCGCCACGCCTTTGTTTTCACGCGCCATGCCGAGCGGGATCGCCACGGCAAACATCACCGGTAAATAACTAAAGGCGAAGGAGCCGAGTTTCGCCATCCACAAAAACAGATACTGCAGCCACGGCTGATCCAGCATCGGTAACAGCGTCAGGACATCATGGCTGCTCAGCGAACTGCCGATACCCAGCATGATGCCGCAGAATGAGAGCAGGGCAACCGGCAGCATAAAGGTTTTCCCCAGGCTCTGGAAAAACTCCCAGACAGACATTTTTTGTTGAGGTGCGGGCATGATGACTCCGGCGGCAGTTAGTCACAGTGATAAAGTGAGCAGATGATAAAACGTTTTATCAGAGTGATGTGCGCGCTGAATCACACTCTTCCGGCCAGGGCTGATATTATTTTTCGGCTTTAAGGTGTAACGTTTTATCCTCTCTTCCGGCGTTTTTATTCGGGCAAGTAACGGCATGAGCAGAATTACCATCCATGATGTGGCCGCCGCTGCAGGCGTTTCGGTCACCACCGTCTCTCTGGTGCTCTCCGGCAAAGGGCGGATTTCTGCTGAAACCATGGCGCGGGTTAACCAGACCATTGAGCAACTGGGCTTTGTGCGCAACCGCTCGGCGACCATGCTGCGCGGCGGTGAAAGCGGAGTGATAGGACTGATCGTCCGCGATCTCAGCCAGCCGTTTTACGCGGAAATGACCGCCGGACTCAGTGACGCGCTGGAAAAGCAGGGCAAATTGTTGTTTCTGACCCAGAGCGGCCGCCAGGGCCAGCAGCTGGAGCGCTGCTTCGAGTCGCTGGTGGCGCAGGGGGTTGATGGCGTGGTGCTGGGCGGCGGGGCGGATAAGGCCGACAAAATAGTGGCCCGCGCCCGTGAGCTGAACATTGCGCTGGTCTGCGCCGCACGTGCCAGCAGCCTGGAAGAGGTGGATGCGATCCGACCGGATAACGCCCAGGCCGCGCGTCTAGCCACCGAATATCTGATCCGCCAGGGTCATCAGCGCATCGCCTGGCTGGGCGGCCATAGCGCATCGTTAACCCGGGCAGAACGTCTTGGCGGCTATTGCGCCACGCTGCTGCAATATGGTTTGCCGTTCCGGCCCGAGTGGATTATTGAGTGCGGCAATACGCAAAAAGAAGCAGCCGAGGCGGCGGTCCAGCTGCTGCAACAGCATCCCCGGCTGACGGCGATACTGGCCTACAATGCCAGCACGGCGCTGGGCTGCTATTTTGGTCTGCTGCGCACCGGCCGGACGTTCGCCCGCGGCGCGGTCGACAGCTACTATGGACAACAGCTGGCGCTGATGGGGTTTGGCGATGAACCGCAGGCTGAGCTGACCGATCCGCCGCTGACGGTTGTCACCAGTTCGGCGCGCGAGATTGGCCGCGTGGCGGCAGAACGCATCCTGCAACGTCTGGCGCAACCGGATGCCGCACGGCAGAATGTGATTATGCCGCCGCAGCTGATTATTCGCGGCTCAGCATAAAAAAAGGCGACGCCAGCATTAACCCTGGCGTCGCCTTGTTATCACCGCTCAGCCGTTACTGCGGCATGCCTTCGCTGGTCGGCATACCCAGCATGTAGCGTGACATAAACTGCTCCAGCGTCATCTTGTCGCCGTTCATATTCACCTGGCCGTTAGCGTACTGCAGGCTGGTGACGATGTTGTTATCCTGCTGCTGGGTCAGACGGAACATCTGTCCCATCGCCGCCAGACCTTTAACCTGCTGATCGGCCAGCTTCTGTGCATCATCTGCCTGATAACCTTCCGCCAGACCCACTTTGTGCATGGTTTCAGTCGCCATCGGCATGTTGATGATCAGTTTCGCATCCAGCGTTTTCAGCACCCGGTCAACCATGGCGTTCAGCGTTTGCGGTTCGCCGGTCACGGTAGCGGGATCGTTAAAATTCGCCGTCAGATTAAAGGTGCTTTCACCTTTATCATTCTTCCAGCTCAGCGGGGCGATGCTGATCGAAGGCGATCCTTTCAGCAGAACCGGCAGGTTGCTCATCAGGATAGCGTTGACGCCCGCCTGGTAGCGAATCGGATCGTCCGCCAGGCCTTTCTGGCTGGTGAGATCCTGCATCTGGGCGTTGTAGCGATCGGAGAAGGCTTTTACCGCCTGCGCATCGAACTGCGACAGCTTCATCTTCAGTGCCGCCTGACCAAAGTCCTGTTTCTGCAGCTGAACGCTGTCGACTTTGTAATCAATGTTGCCGCCGATCTTACCGGCACTGTTATCGAACGAAGAGGAGCCCTTCATCTTGTGCAGCGTCAGGGCATCCTGACCGTTAATGCTGGCGTTGACCTTCTCAACATCGATCGACTGATCGCCGACCCGCACGCCTTCCGGACTCAGATGGGTATTGCCGTTGAGCTTCAGGCCATTGACGGTGAACAGCACCGGCTGACCCATCTCATTTTTGCTGGTCAGCGCCAGGCTATCAACGTCACTTTCCAGCGAGACTTTATCGCCTTTATTGTCGGCACTGACGTTAAGCGTGCCGCCATTGGTCGCCAGACGCTCGCCGGTTTGTGCATTCTGATAGTCGATCGGCAGAATACGCAGCGCGGTATCGGTCGCGCCGCTGTAGCCAATGCGGGTATCGGCATTGATCAGCGATTTATTTTGCGTCAGTTCAAACAGCTTCTTCACCGCATCGGTGTTGGCCAGTTCGCTGTGCACCGAGGCCATGCTCGGGATCAGGTTGAAGTGCTTCAGCTGCGCAAACGGGAACGGGCCGTGATCGATGGTTTCGTTCAGGATCACGCTCTGACCCGGCTTCAGCAGGGCGTTATCTTCCGTCTGCGAGCTGGCCTGAATCACCAGGTTGGCTTTGCTGCTGAAGACGCCGCGCTGATAGTCCTGGTAGCTGATCTTCAGTCGGCTGTTCGGGGCGTAAGCATTCAGCTGGGTATTGGCGTTCTGCACCAGCTGGTCCATGTGTTTTTCGAGCTGCTTGCCGGTGAACCATGCCGCGCCGGTCCAGATTACGCCCAGCGCGATGATCACGCCCACGGCAACGTTGGTCTTTTTCATTGCTGATTCGTCCTTATCCTTGAGTCCGCTTACGCCGCAGGTTTGACCCGACGACTGAAGAAAAAACGCCCGCAGGCGTTTTAAAAGCTAATAGGTTGAAATAATAGCAGTTAACCGCAGGTCCGTCAGCCGCATCACCCTAACTCGTTAAATACCCGCGCCAGCCGGCCGGTTCCGGCCACCGTCACCGGGGCTTCGCTGGCGGCAACAAAACAGGATTCGCCCGGTTGCAGCGTCAGCTGCTGCTGGTCTTTTGCCACCACCGCCTGTCCTTCGATGCAGAACAACAGCGCCGCGCTCTGCTGATCCAGCGCCTGCGGTTGCGCACTCAGGGTATGGATAGCAAAGGCGAAATCGTCGACCGGAATCGGAAAAAGCAGGGTGCTGCCATGCTGCTCCGGCTGCGTCAGCAGCGCGATGGCGGGCTTCTCGTCAAATTTGAGGTTGGCTATCAGTTCCGGGATATCGATATATTTCGGCGTTAAGCCGGCCCGCAGCACGTTATCGGAGTTCGCCATCACTTCCAGCGCCACGCCTTTCAGGTAGGCGTGCGGCGTTTCAGCATAGAGGAACATCGCTTCGCCCGGCTGCAGGGTAATCACGTTGAGCAGCAGCGGTGAAAACAGGCCGCTGTCGTCCGGGTAGTCGGCAGCGATTACGCTAATGGTCTGCCAGGGTTCGCCCTGCTGGTGACCGAGCACCGATTTCAGTACCCCAAGCGCCAGCGATTTGGCCTCGCCGTCGAGCGACAGCAGGGTAGAAAACAGGGTCGCCAGATTATCCCGATCGGGATGCTGCAGGAAATGGGCAATCTGCGGATGCGCACCGGCAACCGGCTCAAGCAGCGAAACCATTTCGGTCAGCGGGCGGAAACCGTTCATCGCCTGGAAGGGCGTCAGGGCATAGACCAGCTCGGGTTTATGGTTGGCATCTTTATAGTTGCGTTCGGCGGCACCCAGCGGAATGCCGGCGGCATTCTCACGCGCAAAACCGGCTTCAGCGGCGCTTTTGCTGGGATGTACCTGAATCGACAGCGGCTGATCGGCGCACAGCACTTTAAACAGGAAAGGCAGTTCACCGAAGCGTTGTGCCACCGCATCGCCCAGGGTGGCGGTCGGGTTGGCGTCAATCACCTCGCGCAGCGAGCGCGAACTCCCCTGGTCGTCAACGGTAGACGGACTCTTCGGGTGCGCCCCCATCCACAGCTCGGCCATCGGTAACCCTTGCGGATTCACAATGCCATACAGTTCGGTTAAGGCTGTTTTGCTACCCCACGCGTAATTCTGCAGCGAATTGTTCATTTTTTGCATTATATAACCCTTCATCACGGGATGTTATTGGCGCTATTAAAGCAGAAAGTGCCAGGGAAAATACATATCAAGTGCAAAAGGACGCTAAGCTCTCATAATGTTAAATTATTGTATGTCATTATCTTGCCCGCCCGAATGTCGCCCACAGGACGATGCGTTGGGCGGGCAATCACTTCAAACAGAGCGAAGGAGACGTATTCATGGCAGCCAACCGCATTGAGAAAGATTCAATGGGCCCCATTGATGTACCGGCTGATAAACTGTGGGGCGCGCAAACGCAGCGCTCGCTGGAACACTTCCGCATCTCAACAGAAAAAATGCCGACCGCGCTGGTTCACGCGCTGGCGCTGACCAAACGCGCCGCTGCCGCCGTTAACCGCGACCTGGGGCTGCTGCCGGCCGAGCGCGCCGAAGCGATCATTAACGCGGCGGACGAGGTGCTGGCCGATAAGCACAGCGACGAGTTCCCGTTAGCCATCTGGCAGACCGGGTCCGGTACCCAGACCAACATGAACATGAATGAAGTGCTGGCCAACCGCGCCAGCGAAATTCTGGGCGGAGAGCGTGGCATGTCGCGCCTGGTCCATCCGAATGATGATGTTAACAAGAGTCAGAGTTCGAATGACGTCTTCCCGACCGCGATGCACGTGGCCGCGGTCATCGCCCTGCGTGAGCAGCTGATCCCGCAGATTCAGGTATTAAAAAAGACCCTGAGCGAGAAGTCAGAGGCGTTCAAAGATATCGTCAAAATTGGCCGTACTCACCTGCAGGACGCCACGCCGCTGACGCTCGGCCAGGAGATTTCCGGCTGGGTGGCGATGCTCGAACATAACCTGAAGCACATCGAGCAGAGCATTCCGCACGTGGCGGAACTGGCGCTGGGCGGCACTGCCGTCGGCACCGGCCTGAACACCCATCCGGAGTATGCGGTTCGGGTGGCGAAAGCGCTGGCCGATCTGACTCAGCAACCGTTTGTCACCGCGCCGAATAAGTTTGAAGCGCTGGCAACCTGTGATGCGCTGGTTCATGCTCACGGTGCACTGAAGGGGCTGGCGGCCTCGCTGATGAAAATCGCTAACGACGTGCGCTGGCTCTCCTCCGGTCCGCGCTGCGGCATTGGTGAAATCGCCATTCCGGAAAACGAACCAGGCAGCTCGATCATGCCAGGTAAAGTCAACCCGACCCAGTGCGAAGCGATGACCATGCTCTGCTGTCAGGTGATGGGCAATGACGTGGCAATCAATATGGGTGGCGCGTCCGGTAACTTTGAGCTGAACGTGTTCCGTCCGATGGTGATCCATAACTTCCTGCAGTCGATTCGTCTGCTGGCGGACGGTATGGATAGCTTCAATCATCACTGCGCGATTGGCATTGAACCGGTTCGCGAGCGTATCGAACAGCTGCTGAATGAGTCACTGATGCTGGTGACGGCGCTGAATACCCATATCGGTTATGACAAAGCGGCCGAAATCGCCAAGAAAGCCCATAAAGAGGGGTTGACGCTGAAAGGCGCGGCGCTGAAGCTGGGCTATCTGACCGAAGAGCAGTTTGATGCCTGGGTGCGTCCGGAAGAGATGGTTGGCAGCATGAAGTCGTAAGCCGTCTGCTGTACAAAGGCCAGCGCGTGCTGGCCTTTTTTATGGCTTAAATCGGGCAGTCGACCCACAGATGCAGCCGCGGGATCAGCAGGTTAAGCGGCTCGGCGGCTGGCTTATGGCGATAGGTAATGTTATCGGCATCGTAATTCAGCAGTTCACCCAGCACCGGCACCTGGCTGCGGTCGCGGCAGATCACCAGAATCGGCGATGGACAGGCCAGCTGCGTCTGCTTTTTCTGTTCGGCACGCCAGACCCGTGCCACCGGCTGGACTTTCACCGGTCGCTTAATTTTCAGCCGGGCCGAGGCGGGCAGGGCGCGCACGCTGGCTAACTCCTCCTGCACTTTTTCTGCCCACTGTTCGCGTGACCACGGCGCCTGCGCCCGTCCGGCCTTCAGGCTTTTTTCCAGCTGAGCGATCACCTCTTCACGCTGCATATTTTTGATGATGTGCTTATTCGCCCAGCCAAAACGCAGGCTGTCCGGTGCGCTGAGCAGGGTGATAGTGCGATAGGCATTCAGGGTAATCAGCCCGCGCAGATGCTGGTGGACAAATTCGAAGCGTGCCTCGCTTGGCAAGCCGGACTCAACCGTAATCAGCTGCTCCAGTCGTGCTTTAAGCTGATTGATGCTGTCGACCAGCGCGCTGATTTCCGCCTCACGCTGCTCATCGCACTCAATGCACAGCGCACCCGGCAGTCGGACCGCCGCCTTGGTGCTGAGCTGCTCCGACTGATGCTGCATGAACAGACGGCAGTAGTGGTTCAGCGCCAGCGTTAAGGCGTGCTGCCCCAGATGCTGCTCCACCGCGATTTGAGTAATCGCCTCATGCTCACGGCCTTTCACTATCGGCGGCAGGCTGAATACCCGGGCAATCAGCAACGGCTGGGCCTCAATCTGCTGGCGCAGCTCGCCCAGCGCCTGTTCTAAATCGTTTACGCATTGATGCATATCTGACACTAAGTCGTAGCGCGCCATGTTGAGCCTCCATAGTTACAACGTACATAATGTGGCAGAAGCGGTGACTGGACGCAATAGCGACACTAGTTACAACATACTGTTAGTAATACCGTTAACAACCGTGCCGCCATCCGGGCGTAAGCAGGCGCAAAAGGCGGCATGCATTTTTCCTTATCTCAGAACATGTTATAAAAATGGTTTGCCCGCTAACGGATAGCTGATGTGAACCAGACCAACAAACCCGGCGTCGCCGCCATTATTACGCTCGGCGCGATACAGATACTGTCGTGGGGTGGATCGTTCTATCTGATGGCGGTGATGGCGAACCCGATCGCCATGGAAACCGGCTGGTCGCAGCAGTGGATTTATGGCGCGCTGTCGACCGGCATTCTGGTGTCAGGACTGCTGGCGCCGCTCAGCGGCCGGATTATTGCCCGCACCGGCGGCCGCCTGCTGCTGGCGATGAGTGGGGCGGTGATGGCGCTGGGGCTGGTGATCATGGCTTTCAGCTATCATCTGCCGCTGTTGCTGTTCGCCTGGGTGATTATCGGCGTCGGGATGGCGATGGGGCTGTATGATGCGCTGTTTGCTACCCTCGGCACCTGTTATGGCGCTCAGGCGCGTGCAGCGATTACCGGCATTACCCTGATTTCCGGCTTCTGTACCACCCTGGTATGGCCGGGCACGGCGCTGTTGATTCACGCCCTTGGCTGGCGGGGCGCTTGTCTGCGATTGCCGGGCTGTTAACGCTCTGCGTGCTGCCAGCGTATCTGTATGCTTTACCGGCAACGCGGGCGTTAAGGCCGGTTAACACCCGTAGCCCGCAATCGTCCTCCGCTGAAATTGCCCCAGGCCTGTTCTGGCTGCTGTGCGCCATCTTCACCCTGGCATCGGTAATCATGACCGCCATTTCCGTGCAGCTGATTACCCTGTTGCAGGCCAGTGGCCACACGCTGACCTCGGCGCTGGCGATCAGCGCGGTGCTGGGACCGTGTCAGGTGGGGGCGCGGATTGTCGATGTCGCCTTTAAGCGCAGCCATCCGATTCGCACCACTTTTTTCTCGGTCGGCCTGGTGGCGCTTGGCTTGCTGTTGCTGGCACTGGCACCGCAGATGGCGCTGCTGAGCATGGTGCTTTACGGCGCAGGAAATGGTTTACGTGCCATTGTGCGCGGAACTTTACCGCTGGCGATGGTCAAACCAGAGTCTTATGCGATTGTGGTGGGCCGGATGGCCCGCCCGGCGTTGATGGGACAGGCGCTGACGCCGTTGATCGGCGGCTATGTATTTGAAAGGATGGGGGGTTCAGCAACACTGTGGTTGCTTTGCGCGTTAGCAATCTTTAACGTGGTGTTGGTGATGATACTGAAACACCGGTTACCCGCCGCGCCAGCCGACATCGCGTAGCATGCTGACTGCGCGGAACGCCGATGACGCGGGCTGTTAGCAGGCTAAGCACCTTGTGCTATCAGGCTGCCGGCTTTGGTGAATACGTGCCTTGTCACCGCTGGCTTGCTTCTAAAAAGCAACAGTGTTTGTTATATTTATTGCTCATTGATTGTTCACTTATGCGGCAATAAAACAATAAGATGCACCGCAACTCAGGATAAAGAAATGCTTGATTACCGCTTCCCGACAGCTTTGCAAATGGTTCTGAGCGTAGCGATGGCGGAGCAAATGGGAAAACGCTCTACCAGCGCGATTCTGGCCTACGGGTTGGAAGCGAATCCCAGTTTCATTCGAAAATTAATGGTCCCGCTGACCCGTGACGGCATTATCGTCTCGACGCTGGGTCGTACCGGTTCGATCCATCTGGGTCGCCCCGCAGCAGAGATTACCCTGCGGGACATCTACGTCTCGGTCATTGAAGACAAAAAAATCTGGGCGGCGCGTCCCGATGTCGCGCCACGTTGCCTGGTCAGCGCCAATCTCTGCTGGTACTTCAAATCGATTGCCGATGAAGCCGAGCAGGCGTCGCTGGACGTGCTGGCGAAACGCACCGTCGCAGATGCGCTTAATGAGTTGAAGAAACGCGACACCAGCAACTGCACGGCGGTTCCGGAACCGGAGCCCGATGAGATTGATGATCTGTGTAAAAAAGGCCGCTGATGCGGCTTTTTTTATGCCTGCAAAATCATTTATTCCGGTCAGTTATGATTGAAAAACAGACAAAATAAACATAAGTGTTGTGTAAGGCATCACTGTTGTTATGATGAGTGACGGTTGAACTGAAGCGAGGGATCGCGATGAAATACAGTGAATTTCGGCGCTGGCTGTTACAACAGGGCGCCATTTTAATAAAGCACCGTAGCGGAAGCAGCCATTTCAAAGTGTTTTTGGGCGCGAGGCAGTCTGTTTTTCCCGATCACGGTGCAAAGGAAATGCCCGAGGGAACCCGCAAAAAATTTTAAAGGATCTGGGGCTGTAATCCTGAGATTGATGAGGTAAGGGTATGTTTAATTACGCAGTCAGATTAAACCATGATGCACAAAGTGGCTGTTATGAAGTGTCATGCCGGGATTTACCGTTAATGCATTCGGTAGGCGACACGATTGATGGCGCGCTGTTAGAAGCGGAAGATGGAATTGTCACCGCAATCTCGCTTGAAATGGATATGCGCCGTCCCATCCCGTCAGCCAGCGAACCGCAGCCGGGCGAATATGTGGTTTATCTGCCGGTGTTGGTGGCGATGAAAGCCGCCTTATATAACGCCATGATCGAAACAGGAACCCGAAAAGCCGATCTGGCACGTCGACTGGGCGTGAATGGCCCTCAGGTTGATCGCCTGCTGGATGTTGAACACTCGTCAAAAGTCGAAAAAGTGGAACTGGCGCTGGCCCAACTGGGACGCAAAGCGCAAATCGAAATCCATACTTAACGCCGTTGTTGCCCGCAAAGCGCATGGCAGTGAACCGGTGTCTGAAGCCCGCCCTGGCGGGCTTTTTAGTGTCAATCTCCGGCTCAACACGGCGATGAATAACGGCGAATTATCTTGCCTGCCATCTTCAGCAGCCGCGAGAGCAGATTCAGTGGCTCGCAACGACAGCCAAAAAAAGGGCGACCCCGCGGTCGCCCTTTTGCAGTTTATACCGTCTGTAACGCGGTTTTGCTCGCTTTCCGCGTCACCAGCTTACGTAAGGTGACGTAGAACACCGGCGTCAGGAACAGCCCGAACAGCGTAACGCCGAGCATGCCGGAGAACACCGTAATACCGGTCACGCCGCGGACTTCCGCACCTGCACCTTCGCCAAGAATCAGCGGAATTGTTCCGGCGATAAAGGCAATGGAGGTCATCACGATCGGACGCAGACGCAGGCGACAGGCTTCCAGCGCCGCCTCGACAATCCCTTTGCCCTGCATTTCCAGCTCGCGGGCGAACTCAACGATCAGAATCGCGTTCTTACAGGCCAGCCCCATCAGCACCACCAGTCCGACCTGCACAAACACATTGTTATCGCCGCCGGTCAGCCAGACGCCTACCAGCGCAGAGAGCATGGTCATTGGCACAATCAGGATCACCGCCAGTGGCAGGGTCCAGCTCTCATACAGCGCGGCCAGCACCAGGAAAGCCAGCAACACCGCCATCGGGAACACAATCAGCGCCGTATTGCCCTGGGTTGATTGCTGATAACTCAGATCGGTCCATTCGATGTTCATGCCGTTGGGTAACAGCTGACCGGACATCGTTTCCAGCTGAGCCATCGCCTGGGCTGATGAGAGCACCCGGGGATCGGCATCGCCAATCAGGTCGGCGGCCGGATAGCCATTGTAGCGAATCACCGGGTCGGGACCGTAGGTGGTCGAAATGGTCACCATACTGCCAATCGGCACCATCTCGCCGCGATCGTTACGGGTCCGCAGGTTGGCGATATCTTCCACGCTGTCGCGGAAATCACCGTCAGCCTGGGCCATCACGCGCCAGGTGCGGCCAAAACGGTTGAAGTCATTGACGTAAGACGAACCGAGATAGGTCTGCAGAGTGCTGAACAGATCGGTCAGCGACACGCCCTGGGCTTTGGCTTTATCCCGGTCAACCTGCACATCCAGCTGCGGAACGTTCGCCTGATACGAGGAGATAGGGAAGTGCATACCCGGCGTCTGCATAATGGCACCCGACATGGTGTTGATGGCGGTCTGCAGCGCACCATAACCGAGGCCCGCGCGGTCCTGCACATAGAGCGAATAGCCCGAACCCTGGCCCAGCCCCAGAATCGGCGGCGGCATAATCGAGAAGCCGAAGCCCTGCTGAATCCGGGCGATTTTGGCGTTAATCTCGGCGTTGATCTCCGCCGCGGTGTGGGTGCGTTGATTGAACGGTTTCAGGCCGAAGAACACCGTGCCGCTATTCGGGGTATTGGTAAACTGCAACGCATTCAGGCCAGGAAACGCCACCGCATACGCCACGCCTTCGGTCTGCATGCCGATTTCGCTCATCTTACGAATCACTTCATCGGTGCGCGCCAGTGACGAGCCTTCCGGCATCTTAACGCCGCCGATCAGGTAGAGCTTATCCTGGGTCGGAATAAAGCCGCCCGGCACGCTGTGGAACATGAAACCGGCACCCGCCAGCAGCAGCACATAGACGCCAAATACCGCACCACGCCGACGCAGAGTTTTACCAACCATGGTTTCATAGCCGTGGGCGCTGCGCTGGAAGAAGCGGTTAAACGGCCGGAACAGCCAGCCAAACAGCCGGTCGATAATCCGGGTCGGCATATCTTTGGCCGCATGATGATCTTTCAGCAGCATCGCCGCCAGCGCCGGAGAGAGCGTCAGCGAGTTAATCGCTGAGATCACGGTTGAAATGGCGATGGTCGTGGCGAACTGCTTGTAGAACTGACCGGTCACACCTGACAAAAACGCCATCGGCACAAACACCGCACACAGCACCAGTGCGATGGCGATGATCGGTCCGGAGACCTCTCGCATCGCCTGATGCGCCGCCGCCCGCGGCGTCAGCCCCATCTCAATGTTACGCTCGACGTTTTCCACCACCACGATGGCGTCATCCACCACAATCCCGATGGCCAGCACCAGGCCAAACAGGCTCAGGGTATTCAGCGAGAAGCCGAGCAGATAGAGCACGCTAAAGGTACCTACCACCGAAACCGGCACTGCCAGCAACGGGATAATCGAGGCGCGCCAGGTTTGCAGGAACAGGATCACCACCAGTACGACCAGCACCACCGCTTCCAGCAGGGTCTGCACCACCGCTTTAATCGAATCACGCACGAAGACGGTCGGATCGTAAGGTGCGGCCCATTTCACGTCATTGGGGAAGCGGGTCGCCAGCTCATCCATTTTGGCGCGCACCGCATTGGAGAGGTCAATGGCGTTAGCGCCGGGCGCCTGGAAGATGCCGATACCGACCGCATCTTTGTTATTCAGCTGCGAGCGCAGGGCATAGCTGCCGGAGCCCATTTCGATACGTGCCACGTCGCGCAGCCGCACCAGTGAACCATCTTCAGAAGTCTTTAAGATGATGTCGCCAAACTGCTGTTCGCTCTCCAGCCGCCCCTGCGTATTGATCGACAGCAGAAAATCGCTCTGCTTTTTCAGCGGCTCGGCACCCAACTGACCGGCAGAAACCTGCACGTTCTGCTCCTGCATCGCGGTGACGACATCAGAGGCGGTCAGGCCACGCGCCGCCACTTTATTCGGATCGAGCCAGACGCGCATCGCATACTCACCGGCACCGAAAATCTGAATCTGGCCGACACCCGGCAGACGCGCCAGCTCATCTTTCACCTTCAACGTGGCGTAGTTACGCAGATAGAGCGAATCGTAAGTGTTGTTGGGCGAGAACATATGCACCACCAGCGTCAGGGTCGGTGACATCTTCTGGGTAGTGATACCCAGCCGACGCACATCTTCCGGCAGCCGCGCTTCCGCCTGCGCCACGCGGTTCTGCACCTGAACCTGAGCCTGGTCGGGATCGGTGCCAGGACGGAAGGTGACGGTGGTCACCAGCACGCCGTCAGAACCGGCCACCGATTTCATGTACATCATGTTTTCGACGCCGTTGATCGCCTCTTCCAGTGGCGTCGCCACCGAATCAGCAATCACTTTCGGGTTCGCGCCCGGATATTCGGCACGCACCTGCACGCTGGGCGGCACCACATCGGGATATTCACTGATCGGCAGCAGCGGAATAGAGATTAGCCCGGTGACAAAGATCAGAATCGATAACACCGCCGCAAAGATCGGCCGGTCGATAAAAAAGCGGGAAAAGTCCATAACGGCCTCAGATTATTGAGCGGTTGCCGCACGCATGGCGACCTGCTGAGCAGTGACCGGCATGCCGGGCATAAACACTTTTTGCAGACCGGCGATGATCACCCGATCGCCCGATTTCAGGCCCGACTTGACGATGCGCAGACCGTCCACCATCGCGCCAGGATCGATATCACGGCGCTGAGCTTTGCCTGCGCTGTCTACCACGTAGACATACTTACGGTCCTGGTCGGTTAACACCGCTTTGTCATCAATCAGCACCGCCTCAAACTGCGCGCTGCCGGGCAGACGGACCCGGGCAAACAGGCCAGGCGTAAACTGACGCTGCTGATTGTCGAGCAGGGCGCGCATACGAATGGTGCCGGTGCTGGCGGTCAGCTGGTTATCCAGGAAGTCCACTTTGCCCTGATGCGGATAGCCCTGTTCGCCGACCAGCGCGATTTCAACCGGCAACGCATGGCGCTGCTGGCCCTGACGCGCCATCGCCTGATAGTGCAGGAAGGTGTTTTCATCGACGTCGAAATAGACATACATGCTCTGCTGCGAGACCAGCGTGGTCAGTACGCTGGCGCTATCGCCGGCGGTCACCAGATTGCCGGCGGTGATCATCGCCCGGCTGGCGCGGCCATCAATCGGCGCGGTAACGCGGGTAAAATCGAGATTCAGCTGCGCCATATCGACGGCGGCTTCAGCGGCCAGTACATCCGCCTGCGCCTGGCTGGCGGCCGAACGGCGCTGCTCCCACGCTTCACGCGAAATCGCCTGGCTGCCAATCAGTTTTTCGCTGCGTCCCGACTCGCTGCGGGCCAGGCTTGCCTGGCTGCGGGCGCGGGCTAATTCCGCTTTGGCCTGCTCCAGCGCCGCGCGATAGCTGCGGTCGTCGATGGTAAACAGCACCTGACCTTTCTTCACCTCATCGCCTTCGCGATAATTAACCGACTCAATGTAGCCTGAGACGCGCGGACGCAGTTGCACGCTCTGCACCGCCTCAACCCGGCCATTGAAACTGTCCCACTGGCTGACCGGCTTGATCAGCACCGGTGCGGCACTGACCTCGGGCGGCGGCGGCGGCGGGGCGTTTTGTGCCACACCGTCATCGCAACCGCTTAGCTGGCTGATGAGCAGTACCATCCCTAAAAGGGTAAAACCCTGACGAACCCAGTTGGTAATCATTGTTGTTATTCCGCGATAAGTGAAAACGACCCGCAGGCCAATATTTGCAACTTTTAAGATTGCAATTAATCGCGAGGAGTGTAGGCTTGCGTCGCTGGCAACTGCAAGAATAACAGATACACTTTATGTGCGGTTTGTTGTCGCCAGGTTAAAAGCTAAGCGGCTGGCAAAAGACCCTAAGAAATGTGCGGCATTTAATGTACTAATAAAACTTGCATTAAATGACATAGTCAGTCACCCTTTAAGTGTAACTGCAACTGATACTAATACTGTTCGCCACGGCGACGGGAGAGACTGGAATGATGAGTGACGCCTTTATTCACGATTTAATCGACTGGATTGATAACAACATCGAAGCACGGCTGGATCTGGACACCGTCTCAGAGCGCGCGGGCTATTCTAAATGGCACCTGCAACGGATGTTCAAAGAGCACACCGGCTATCCATTGGGTGAATATATCCGGGTGAAGAAGCTGAAAAAATCAGCCGATCGCCTGACCAGTACCGATGAACCGATCCTTAACGTGGCGATTTCATTAGGTTTCGATTCGCAGCAGTCGTTTAATCGCAGCTTCAAACGTCAGTACGGTGTCGCACCGGGTGCATGGCGTCGACACAGCGGTGACTCGCACGCTGCATAATCTCGCCAGGGCCAGCCTGTCTGGCCCGCGCTTTTTTCGGCGCGCAAAACTGGTATCATCTGCATCCTGTCGTCACGGATGCCATCATGTCAAAAAAACTCTGGATTGGACTTTTCCTGGTCCTCGCGGCCGCTTTCTACGGCCTTAAACCTTATCTGAACTCTTCTGTGGCACCTGCTCAGGCAGACATCGCCACGCTGACCGACGCCCATACGGTGGCGCGCTGGGTGCTGCAACATCAGCAGCTGCCGGACTACTACCTGACCAAAAGCGAAGCCCGCAAGCGCGGCTGGAATCCGGCCAAAGGCAATCTGTGCGAGGTGCTGCCCGGTAAAGCCATCGGCGGCGATCGCTTCGCCAACCGTGAGAAACGCCTGCCGCAACGGGCGGGCCGCCAGTGGTATGAAGCGGACGTCAACTATCGCTGCGGACGCCGCGACGCCGACCGGCTGGTTTACTCTTCCGACGGGCTGGTGCTGCTCTCCACCGATCACTATCGCAGCTTCCGACAGGTACCCTGATAATGCTGATCCTGCAATTTGATCTGCGCCAGCTGACCAGCCGCGCGGCATTCTACCAGCAGTTTGCCGCACAGAGCGGCGGTACGCCTGCTTATTTTGGCAACAACCTGGATGCGCTGTGGGACTGGCTGACCGGCGGTATTGCCTTGCCGGCGGAAGTGCGGCTGCAGCATTACGCCGAACATCATGCCGATCTGGCTCCGGTGCTGGCGTTACTGGAAGAGGCGGCGCAGTCGCTGAACGGCGAACTGCGCCTGGTGAAGGATTAAACGCGCAGCGGTTTAAGCAGGGCGATCAGCGCCTCGCGCGCCGCCAGCGGTAAATCGCCGCCGCCGGTATAGCCGTTGTTTTCGATAATCACCTGATTCAGGCCCACCAGCCAGTCGTAGATGTAATAGGCGGTGTGGTTGGCCGGGGCCGCTGACAGTTTAGTCAGCCGCTGACCGGCGCTGAAGTTGACGCTCGGGGCCGGCGGACGGGTAAAGATCGCCTGACCGCGATTAACGCGGCTGGCCGGACGCTCCGCCTCCGGACGCTGCAAAAACCCGAGCCAGGCAACAAAGTCACCCAGCACCGTCATGGCCCGGGTCACCTGACGATCGGCACGCGACTCATGTGTGATGCTGTGGCTGTCAGGCTCATGCAGCGCCTGCTGCAGTTTTTGCGTCATGTCGATGCGGAAACTGGCGGTAATCAGCTCTTCCACCAGCCACTCCATGGTCGCCTTATCAATATTCAGCAACGCCAGCAGGCTGCGATTTTCCGGCAGCTGACGCAGGTGGTCGAGCCACAACAGCAGCACCTGGCGCGGAAAATGTTGTGCGCCGTGCCCGCTCTGACGCGGCTGAACCGGCACCTCCGGCTCTGACTGGCTGAACAGATCAAATTCAAAACCAATGCCGAACTGATTTTCCGGTGCCTGCGGATGCGGCGTGCTGCTGCTCAGGCTCGACTGATTGAGCCACAGCTGGCGCAGCGCTTCACGCGGCGGCTGCAGACGTTCCAGCAGTTCGCCATGCAGGCCGGTACGGTGCTGTAAACATTTCAGCAGGGTATCGGCGATATTCTGTTTGCGCGCTGCCTGCTCCGGGCTGGCACCCGCCTCGGTCCACGGCAGTAAACGCCGCTCAACCACGGTGTGCTGAATCTGTACCAGCTGGCTCAGCAGCAGATCGCGACGGGCTTCCGGCTGCATCTCATCCTGTAACCAGCTCGCCATGCGATCGACGCCCGCCCGATCCAGCGCCAGCATCGATCCCCAGTGTCGTCCCGGTTGTCCCATCTGACGTTGCACCGCTTCATCGACGTTAATCTGCTGATGACGGGCGTCATGCGGCGTGATAGCCCAGATCAGCCGGGGTTTTTCCACCGCTTCCAGCGTCGGTTGCAGACGCTGCCATTCACGCAGCGACTGGCTGACGCGATCGGCATCCTGACGCTGGCTGGCGGCGGTACAGACCAGCAGCAAGTCGATGGCCTGACGCGCGGCATACAGGCCGGGCAGCAGGGCGCGTTTCTGTTCCAGCAGCGCTGCGCGCAGCGGATCGCGCTGTTGCAGGCGCAGGCGATCTTCCGCAGCGGCCTCATCATTCGGCTGGCCCGGTGCGGGCAGCTCCAGCATATCGGCCTCATCATACAGCGCGGTGCGCGGCGTCGAACTCAGCGGGATCACCACCTCCAGCGTCAGCAACGCCAGTAACCCCAGCGCCACGCTTTGCGGCTTGCCGATGCGGTTGCCGTTGGTCGGGCAGACGTCGATTGGCTGCTGCAGATCCTGCTCGCTGGCTGGCACAATCAGCTGCTCGGCCGGCAGCAGAGCGGCGTCAGTCAGCAGGCTGAGCGGAGCCAGCACCCGGCTGCTGTTGCGCAGCTGGTGGCGTAAATGCAGCAGGCTGCGCAGGGTATCGTTGAGCGCCGGTTGATTCGGCCACAGCAGCGAAAACAGCTGTACCCGATCGTCGACGCTCAGCCACGGTGCCAGTTCAACCGCCTGCGGCCAGAAGTGACGATCGAGGCGCGCGTCATAGTGCTGACGGCGGCGGCACCATGACCACAGCGTCACCAGCGCATCGCTCTCCAGACCGGGCAGCGGGCTGGTCAGGCAGTGACGTTGCAAACGCTGTAAGCCACTGTCTATCAGCGCCACATCCGGCGGCACGCTATCGGGCGCGCTGGCGATCACCAGCCGGATGATTTCCGCTTCCGTCAGCAGCGTCAGTTCGACCGGCCATTCGCCCGACAGCGGCTCACGCTGATGACAGAAGCGGGTCGCGGTCGCAAAATCGAGGTTGCCGGGGTTAATGTGCTGAAAATAGTTGAGCGATTTGTCGCCCAGCCGGGTTACCAGCTGGCCCTGCGCATCGGCCACCATCTCGTTCAGCAGCCAGGCTTTACCGGCCTGCGACTGACCAAACAGCGCCAGCGTCACCGGCCGCACCACCTGCTGTGCCAGCGCCTGGGTCTGCACCCGCGCCTGACGCAGTTGCAGGGACAGGGTTTCCGCTTCCAGCGCCAGTCGTGGCGACTGTTCGCGGGTGGTTTCAATCCAGGCCAGACTGTTGCTCAGCGCGTCCTGCAGCAGGTTAAGGCGTTTAGCCAGCGTCTGCGGCTGGCGGGGTTTCAGGACTTTCATCGTTTACATACGCTCCCGCTGTCAATCCAGTACTGCGCATTAGCGTTGCCGGTGGCTGACAGGGTATTCAGTTTCAGACTCAGCTGCTCCAGCGGCACGCGGGTGCCATCATCCAGCCGCGCATCGCTCAGCACCAGCGTTTCCGGACCGGGCGCATCCGGGCCATCTTTCACCGCCAGCTTGATGCGCAACACGCTTTCACCGGCCACTTTACGCGCCAGAGTCGCATCGTTCAGCGTCAGGCTGTAGAGCGGTGAGGCAGGCCAGCGATCGTTATCCAGCTGGCGGAAGCCGAGACAGACGTTGCCGCGAATGCGGAAGCTGCTTTTCTTATCCAGCGCAAAGCCGGCGTCGTCGAGGTCGATCTCGCTGTAGCAGAGATTTTCGTCGGTCAGGGCCTGGTTTTCATCCAGCATACCGAGGTAGCGGATGGTGGAATAGGGTTCAAAATCACCGGCGCGGAACCAGAAACTGCTGAGGCGCAGGTCCAGTGCCAGCAGGCAGAGCATCGCGCCAACGGCGGCGGTCGATTTCGGATTATCAATGCGGCCATGCTTGTTAAACGGATACCAGTCGCTGGTGTGATAGCCTTCCAGCGACAGAATACGGCTGCCCGGCAGCGGTTGCAGATGGCGGACCAGCGCCTGAATGCCGGGGAAGCGCGACGGCCGGCCGGTCAGCAGCAGCACATCGCACTGATAGAGCGACACCACTTCGCACATTGAGCGCAGCGCCGGAATAATCGCCATCCGGTGCTGCATGAACTCGCCGTGCAGCTGCGTCAGGCTGACCACCAGCGGCACCTGCAACAGGTCGAAGCGGCTGTTGACGCCCAGTTCACGCTGAATTTCACCGTTAACGAACGCCAGCACCGCCTCGCCAGGGGACTGCTCTACCAGTTCGCCAAACAGCGCGTTGATCTCGGCGTGACTCTCCAGCGGATCCCAGTTTTCGTAGCGCTCCAGCACCGCCTGCGCCAGGGGAATAAACAGCTGCAGCGTAACCTGCTGGCGTAAGGTGGCCTGACCGTCCATCCGGCTGTCGTGACCGAACAGCTTGTTCATCAGCGGCTCAGCCAGCGTCAGTCCGGCTTTGTGCAGATGCTGTTGCAGCGCCGGCAGGATCCACAGCTGGATCACATCCAGCAGGATATCGTCACCGGCCACTTTGAAGCCTTCACGGAACAGCAGACGCGGGGTGATTTTCACGTTATTGCCGAGCCCATCATCCAGCCGGTACTGGGTGATAGCCAGATCGGTGGTGCCGCCGCCGATATCAATTGAGGCGATACGCAGACTTTTACCCGGCAGCTCATCCACTTCACGCGGGCGATCCGGTCGGGCCATGCTGCTGAAAAAGTCTTCGGCGCGACCGGCAAAGTTCACCTGGGTTTCATTAAACAGCCAGACCATCTGACCACAGGTTGCCTCATCCCACTCCATCTGCACATCCGGCAACGGTTTCGGGCTGTGGCGCGGGCCTGCCGGGGCGACATCTTCGTCGTCGCTCAGCCAGCCTTCGGCTTTCCACACCAGCGCAATCGCCTCCTGCATCCGGCGGCGGAAAATTTCACGTTCCGGTTTTGGCATCGCTGAAGGCAGCGTCAGGATCACATGGCGCAGCTGACGCGGCGCGTGGCTTTGCGGCATCCGCTGACGCTGGGCAGCGCTGTTCATCTGCATCAGGGCCTGGGCCAGCAGCTCGCACAGCATAAAGGTCATCAGTGAACTGCGGCTGTAGTGCGGTGAAAACACCGGCAGACGATCGTCCAGCGGCAGCGTATAGAGCGGCTGGCCTTCATCGTTCAGCAGGGTGGTAAAGGGCGCGGCACAGGCCAGCGGTTCAGACTGCGCACCAGGATTATTAAAGCGCCAGCCTGGCTGGTAGCGCGCTTCGTCCCATAAATAGCGGCGTGGGCTGGAGAGGCCGGTACTGCCTTCCAGGCCGACGCGCTGCAGGGCCAGACGGCTCGCTTCGCGACCAACGCGCGTCAGCGACGGCCACATAAAGGCCTGTTCGCGGCCGCTTTCCAGCGAGAAGTTCTCTTTGCCGAAACGGGTTTCGGCAAACTCCAGCCGGCTGTCAAACAGTTCGTTATAGACCTGATGCGGCTGAGATAAATCACGCAGCTGCAGCTCATAGGTCTGCTTCAGTCCGTTGCTCTCTTCCGGATGATCTTCCACCAGAATGCCGCAGGTATGCGAATTGCCGACGTCCAGAATGATATCGACGTTAACCGCGGGGGTTTGCAGCGTGGCGGCCTGAATGTGGATCTCGCTGAGGTTCAGCTGTTCGCCCAGCAGCTCCAGCAGATTGAGGTAGTGTGCCTGATATTCAAACTCACGCAGCGCCTGGTTTATCGCCTGCTCGCGGCGGTCAGAGACCCGATCGGTAAAGGTTTCACGCAGCCAGCCATCGACCCAGGTGTGGTCGAGAAACTCACCCAGCTCGTAGTTGTGCCAGGCCAGCGTAAAGGTCACGCCATTCTGCGCATCGGCTGCCGACAGGCCCAGCTTCTCTCCGCCATCCTGTTCCGCCACGCAGCGGGTATCAAAGGCCAGGCTGACGCGATGGGTATTGCCCGCCGCGTCAGGCGTCTCCAGCGCCACCAGACGCATCCGCGCCCAGTTTTCCGGTCCGCCAATAAACCGCCGTCCGCTGGCGCAACGCAGCATCGGCAGCGGCAGCCAGCAGGCGGAGAGCAGGGTCAGCGAATCAGCCAGCGCGATGTCCGACTCCGGACGCACCACTTCCGGTGCGCCACCATCTTCCGGGTAGAGCAGAAACTTACCGCTGTTGCCATCAACATTCAGCCGCAGCAGCGGGCCGTTGGCAGTCTGGCGCACGAACTGACGGCGCGCCTGGGTCGCAGAGAGTTGCAGACCAAAATCCAGAAATTGCACACCGCTGTTTTCAATCAGCGAGATTTTTTGTTTGTCATCGATCAGGGGAGCCAGCATGTTTATTTACTCTCACGCTTAATCGTCATCGGGAAGACCCGGTCGTCAGCATATTGCGCTTCGCACACCGCCGCACCGATGCTGGCATGGCAAATCAGCAGCGGCATGCGATAGCGGGATTTATTCTCGCATTTAGCGGTGTAGCGGCTTTCGATCACCAGATTGCCGGCGCTGGTCATCGCCGCGCTGACGTCCGCCTTACAGCGGGTATGGTCCTGGACGATCTGTACGCTGCCTTTGCCATTTTTAAACTGAAAATGCATCACTGCCGGCTTGCCGGTTGCGGTCGGCATTGAACCGAGCGTGACGCGCCAGCGGCCATCGATCACCTCAACCTGGCCGTCGCGCACCGCATCCGGGGTAACAATCAGATCGTCCGGCCGGGCCGGCACTGCCGGGGTCACCACACTGGCAAGGGTAGCAGACGCGGCGGCAGGTGCAGCGGCGGCGGCGTTAACCGTGGCCGGTTTTTGCGGCAGTGTGGCCGCCAGTTTCTCAGCGGCGTTGACCACGGCTGGCGGTCTGACGGCCGGCACGGCAGCCAGCGTCGCCGACGGCGCGGCCGGAATGCTGACGGGTTGCGGACGGTGCAGCAGTACCGCCACTACCACGGCGGCGGCAATCGCCAGCGGCGGCACAATCATCCAGACGCGAAAACGACCAGCCGCAGCGGGCGCGGCGGGCGTAACGGCAGCCGGTGCAGCAGGCACGATAACCGGTTCGGCTTCCGGTTCCGGCTCGACCAGCAGGGGCGGCAGGCTCTCTTCCAGCGTATCGCGCAGGCAGGCCAGGGCGTCATCGCGGCTGCGTGCCTGCGCATCGACAAAGCCCCAGAAGGTAATCACCGGTTTGCCATCGACCAGGTAAACATACTGCTGATCGGGAAACTGCAGGCTTTTGCTGAGCAGCGCGCCGAACAGGCGCATGGCCGGATTCTCTGCCGCGCGCGCGCGCGTACTGAGCGCCTGCATATCCTGCTGGCAGGCGGTGAGATGTTGCAGCGCGGCACGACGTTCATGATCGCTGGCCGCCAGCCAGGATTTCATCCGGCCGCTGAAGGGCGCATACCAGTCGAGGCGATCGCCCCGGTCATTGGCCTGCGGAATGGCCAGACAATCTGCCAGTGCGCCCTGACGGCGCAGACGCAGGGTCTCGCGAATTTGTAACGCTGAGGCATAGACCGGCTGGCCATTTTCACCTAACGCCAGAACCGCATCTAAATTACCGCTGCGCAGAAAAGTTTTTGCCACCTGTTGGGCCCTTATCGGTCGTTGTCTGAGGCAGAAAATCGCGTGTTATCGACGATTGGGTTGATTTTACGCGGGACAATGACAAATCAAACGGCGGAAAAGGGGGCAAATGCAGCGGTTTTTTCACCGGCTGCTGCAAAAACAACCGCACTGAGTGCTAACTGGCGCGCTTACGCACCAGCAGCAGGTGGGCGATAACGCCGCCGACCAGTCCCCAGAAGGCCGGTCCGATGCCGAGCAGCGAGACGCCGGAGGCGGTCATCAGAAAGGTGATTAACGCACTGTCGCGCTCGGCCGGCTGCTCCAGCGCACGCTGCAGGCTGCCGCCCAGCGTGGCCAGCAACGCCAGCCCGGCCAGCGCCTGGATCAGTACCGCAGGCAGCGCACTGAATAACACCGCGATCAGCGCGCCAGACGCGCCTGCCAGCAGATAAAACAGGCCGGCCAGCGCCGCCGCCCGCCAGCGTCGCTGCGGATCGGCATCCACCTCGTCACTCATGCAGATCGCTGCGGTTATCGCGGCGACACAGACCGAAAAACCGCCAAAAGGCGCCAGTAACAGCGCGATAAAACCGGTCCAGCCAATCAGCGCTGAAACCGGCGGACGATAACCGTGCGCCTGCAGCGTGGCGATGCCGGGCGCATTCTGCGACGCCATGGTGACCAGAAAATAGGGCAGCCCGATGCCGATCAGCGTGGTCAGGCTAAAGTGCGGCATCACCGGCTGCGGCAGCACCAGCATAATCGGCTGCGGCGGAAAGTGGATCGCCCGCTGTGCCAGCGCCACCGCCACGCCGATCAGCAGGGTCAGCAGGATGGCGTAACGCGCCAGCCAGCGACGGGCCAGCAGCCAGGTCAGACACATGCTGCCGCACAGAACAAAGTTGGTCTGTAAATCGGCAAAGGTCTGCAGGCCAAAGCGCAGCAAAATACCGGCCAGCATTGCCGCCGCCAGCGAGGCGGGAATGTAATTCATCAGGCGGGCAAACAGGCCGGTCACGCCAGAGAGCACAATCAGCAGGTTAGCGAAAACGAATACCCCGACCGCTTCATTGATGGAGATGCCATGAAAGCTGGTCGCCAGCAGCGCCGCGCCCGGCGTTGACCATGCGGCCAGCACCGGCATGCGATAGCGCAGCGACAGCCCCAGCGAGGCAATGCCCAGCGCAATTCCCAGTACCGCCAGCCAGCCGCCAATTTGACCGGGCGACGCGCCAGCTGCCTGAAAAGCCTGGTAAACAATTGCACCGGTGCTGCTGTATCCCACCAGCACGGCGACAAAGCCCGACACCAGCATCGGCAGGGTAAACCGGGGTTGTACGGCGACTTCAGGCATCTGATTATCCACGATTGTGCGTTATAACGCACATGGTCGCATGATGCGCTATAACGCACAAGTGCTACACTGCCGCCATCAGGTCAGCGAACAGGCTGACGACAGCATCGGGAGTAGCAATGGGGAATCTTCAACACCATCTGAGCAGCGCACTCAGACAGTTACGTCAGGCCAACGGCTGGAGCCTGACGCTGACCGCCGAACGCACCGGCGTCAGTAAAGCGATGCTCGGCCAGATCGAGCGCGGCGAATCCAGCCCGACGGTGGCGACACTGTGGAAAATCGCCACCGGCTTTAACGTGCCGTTTTCGTTTTTCATTGAGGGCGGGCCCGCACCAGGCAGTCCCGCCGCCTTCAGCCAGCCCAACGCCGAGATGTCGGTCCAGCCGCTGTTACCCTACGATCCGCAGCTGCGCTTCGACCTGCTGGCGGTTGAGCTGGCCGCCGGTGCGCAGAGCATCTCTTCGCCGCATGAGGCGGGCTGCATCGAGCAGGTGGTGGTGATTGAGGGGGAGTTGCTGCTCGGGGTCGGCGATCTGTGGCGGCGTCTGCCGCGCGGCGCGGCATTTCAGTTTCGCGCCGATGTCACGCACAGCTACCGCAACCCGCTCAGCACGCCGCTGCGCTTTCACAGCCTGATCCACTATCTGCAACGGCCGGAAATTACAAATTGATACCAGGACAAACTACACAGTTTACCTTCGTATCTCTATACTGACCGTCAAACCTGAGGAGAGGGCGATGTGCGATTTAAGCGAACCTGCTGCCACGCTGCGTATGCTGGTGGGCAAGCTGGGCCGCAAACTGCGTGAGTCTGCGCCACCGGGTGAACTTACCTGGTCGCAGGTGGCGGTGCTGGGCTACCTGGTGCGCGACGGGGCGATGACGGTAACCGAACTGGCGGCGGCGGAAGGTGTGCGCAGCCAGTCGATGGGGGCCACCGTGGCGACGCTGCTGGAGGCTGGCATGGTGACCGGTGAACCCGATCCGCATGACGGACGCAAAACCCGTTACCGTCCCACGGACGCTTGCCTGGCGGTGATCGCCGCCAGCCGTGCCCGGCGTGACGACTGGCTGATTGAGGCATTTGAGGCGCGACTTACCCCGGCCGAGCGACAGCAGCTGATTGACGCCATCCCTTTACTTCAACGACTGACTGAACATGAACCCTGAGAGGACTAAAGATGGCTGTAACCACACTTGATGCGAAAACGGCGCTGATTGTCATCGACCTGCAGCATGGCATCGTTGCGCTGCCGCTGGTCCATCAGCCGCAGCCGGTGATTGAGCAGTGCGCGCGCCTGGCACAGGCGTTTCGTGCCAGCGATCTGCCAGTGGTACTGGTTAACGTGGCGGGCGGTGCGCCGGGACGTACTGAACAGGCACGGCATGGCGGCGAACTGCCGGCCGACTGGGCCACCCTGGTGCCGGAAATGACGCCGCAGCAGGACGATCTGACCATCACTAAAAAGACCTGGGGTGCTTTTCACGCTACGCCACTGCACCAGCAGCTGCAGCAGCGCGGCATTACTCAGGTGGTGATTTGCGGCATCGCCACCAGCATTGGGGTCGAATCGACCGCACGCCAGGCGTATGAATTAGGTTACAATGTCACGCTGGCCACTGACGCAATGACCGATTTAGACATCAATACTCACCACAACAGCGTCAACCTGATCTTCCCACGGTTAGGCGAAACCGGCAGCTGTGAGGATATTCTGGCGCAGCTGAGTTCGCGCGCCTGATTAGCGTGTGATCTTAACAGTCGGGCCACCGCGATGGTGGCCCGACTTGTTTTAGCGGAAGGCGTAGCCGAGGGTTAACCCGACGCTGTAATTGCGGCCGGGTGCTGATTCAAAGTACCGACCATTGCTCTCATTGACGATCACCGATCCGACGTACTCGCGGTCAAACAGGTTGTCGACCCGTCCAAACAGATCCAGCGTCCAGTCGCTGACCTGCCACTTATAACCACTGTTCAGGCCAACCACGGTGTAGGACGGCGTTTTGACATCATTCTGATCGTCAGCGGCGATCTGACTCAGATAACGCATTTCAGCCCCGGCATAGAATCCCTGTTCCGGCACATAGCCCAGTCCGGCGTACAGCATATTGCGGGCGATGCCCGGAATGCGGTTGCCGTCACAGCTGTCGCTGCCACAGGCGTTGCTGCGATAGCGCGCATCCAGCAGGGTGTAGGCCATTTTAAGCTGCCAGTCCCAGCCAAACTGCTGATCTAACGCCAGCTCCAGTCCGCGGCGGCGGGTCTCCCCGGCATTTTTATAGGTGGTGCGTCCGCCACTGCTGGCGTCAGCGACAATTTCATCCTGGGTATCGGTCTGGAACAGCGCCGCACTGACCAGCCCATTGCCAATCCGTTTTTTGCTGCCGATCTCCAGCGTGTCGCTGGTGGCCGGTTTCAGGCCGAGATTCAGGCCCGACTGACCATCAGAACGGTAAGAAAGCTCATTGATGGTCGGGGTTTCAAAGCCGCGACCGGCCGAAAGATAGGCGTTCCAGCTCGGATCAAACGCATATTTCAGCGACGCCGCTGGCAGCCATTTGTGATAACGGGCATTGCCGCTGTCGTCACCGTTGCCGTTGACAACGTAGAAGTCATTGGAGTCGAAGTTGACGGTGCTGAAGCGCACGCCCGCATCCAGCGACAGCTTATCGGTCAGCTGCCAGGCCGTCTGCAGATAGGGGTCGAGGTTCCACATCAGATTACGCTCATTGCGGCGCAGGTTGCCCTGATCGCCGTAATGCGTCACGCCGTTGCTGACGGTGAAGTTCTCATAGCCTTTACGCCGTTCGGTCATGGTCTCGTAGTCGAGACCGCCGGTCAGGGTCACCGGAATCGACAGCAGCGTGTCGCGGTGCGTCCAGCGGGTATCGATCCCCTGATAATGGCGGGTCAGGTCGATCACCCCGCCGGGATGGCTGGGATTGGTCTGTACGCTGGCGGGAATCGACTGAAACTGGGTGGTTTCCCGTACCCCGGCGTAGACCATCACGCTGAGATCGTCGTTGTCGCTCATCTGGCGCTGGTAGTGCAGGCCGCCCTGGGTCTGATCGACAGTTTTACGGGTATTGTAGAGCGAAACGTTGCTTACTACCTGACGCGGATTGTCGCGCCACTGGGACGGCGTCAGCCCGCCCGGGTCCTGCGCATCAATATGCACGCTGTTAAACAGCAGGGTTAAGGTGCTGACATCATCAATGCGCACCCCAAGCCGCGCATTGCCGAGGTTTTTCTGCGCCGAACTGTGATCACGATAGCCGTGAGTGGTAAAGCGTGAGGCGGAAACGGTGTAGTTCACGTCCCCGGGGTGGCTGCCATCACCAGTCGCGCCGCTGGCTTTGACGCTGTTGCGCCAGCTACCATAGCTGCCGTACCAGCTGCTGGCCTCCAGCGTGGGCGGCTGTTGCCCGGCCTGAGTAGTGACATTCACCACCCCGCCAGAGGAATTGCCGTACAGCGCGGAAAACGGCCCGCGCAGCACTTCAACGTGATCGATTGAACCGATATCGATATTTGAGGTTTGCGCCTGGCCGTCCGGCATGGTGGCCGGAATGCCGTCGACGTAGATGCGTAAACCGCGCACGCCATAGGTCGAGCGTGAGCCAAAGCCACGGATCGACAGCTGCAGGTCCTGAGCGTAGTTTTGCCGGTTCTGGATTTGTAAGCCCGGCACGCTGCTGAGATTTTCCGACAGATTGACGCGTGGTGCGGCCTGACGCATCTCATCACCGCTGACCACACTGACCGCGGCGGGCGTGTCGAGCACATTCAGGCCGCTCTCGGACGGGGTCGCGCTGACCACCAGGGTGTTATCATTCTCTTCTGCCAGCAGCGATAGCGGAAACAGGGTGGGCAGGATCAACAGCGGCAGCGTCGCCTGACGCAGTAACGTTATTTTCATTTTTAGCGGCCTGAAAAAGATGAATAATGAACCAGCTGGAACAATTGGCGCGTATGGTAATGCTTTGCCGGGTTCTGGTATAGATCTTTACGTGTCGTCAGGCTTATTCCGTTCACCCGACGCCGCGCAGTCGCTGCCTCTGTTTTATCGGTTCTGCGGCCGACAGCGGTTATTTTATTTTCTGTTCGTCTGCCGTGCGCAAATAACCACCGTCAGCAGGCTGCAGAATTAATCGCCGGCTGCGGCTTTATTCGCGGCACGCTTACGCGCTTTTTTGCCGCGCCAGTACTCTTCCAGATAGGGCAGCATCTCCAGCAGGAATATAGCCGACAGAACAAAAATGATATAACCGGTCGGCAGGGGATCGGCGCGCCACATCAGCTCAAAACGGGGCGGCTCATCGCCGAAACCAAATAACGCCTGGAACTGCGGCCAGTGCCGTGAAATAACCAGCAGCAGCGCCATCAGCGGCACCATCTCAAGAAAACTGTGAACATGCTGCTCGATCGGCTTGACCTCACGCGCCGTCACCGCGTAGCTGACATCCCACAGTGCGGTGGCTTCGTGACAGAAAAAAAGCACAATCATAAAGGCGATCACCAGCGCATTCACCTCTAAAAACAGGGCCGACAATAACGGCAGTCCCATCTCTAAAAACATCAGAATATGAATCCAGGTTTCTTTCAGGCCGGTGGTGTTTTCAATATCGGTCGCCCGATGACAGATCCAGTCAGCGAAACCAGCAATAAGCCAGACCGGTAAAACGAAATAAAGTAACAGCAGCATTTGCGGATCAAATTGATGCATTACACAGCCTCTGGGGAATGAAAGTGAATAAAGCATAGACCTGGCAGGAAGAGACGCAAAATGCGGCAGCGGCAGGCGTACTGTTTATTGTTGGATCAGGCAGAGAGGCGATTAGCGCCGCAGGATCGCTAACAGGCGCGGGCGGCCGGAATATTAGCGCGCCGACAGCGAGCGCGCCGGGACAGGACATTGCCGGCTGCCTCATCGCGTTGGGCTGGATTTTTTGGCCGTTTGCCGTCAGGCTGAAGAGAGCCTTTTTTAAGCCTTATGCGTCGGGGCCAGTCGGGTCGCGGCGCATCATTTCCACATTGATCAAAGGGAGTCAGCATGAGTCAACAACCTGAAGTGGCGGTTCTGGGATTGGGTGCAATGGGCCACGCGTTTGCCGCTAACCTGCTGAAGAAAGGCTTTAAGGTCCATGGCTGGAACCGGACCCGCGCACGCGGCGAGGATCTGCTGGATGCCGGTCTGCAACTGGCCGATTCGCCCGCCGAGGCGGTGCGTCAGGCAGATGTGGTGATTGCGATGCTGTCGGACGGCGAGACCACTGAGCAGGTGCTGCAGCAGAGTCAGGAGGCATTTAAACCGGGCGCCATTTTATGTCAGATGGGCACCATCGGCGTGGAAAAAACCGACGCGCTGATCGCCCTGTTCGCCGGCGCGCGCAGCGACGTGCTGTTTATTGACGCGCCGGTCTCCGGCACCAAAGCGCCAGCAGAAAATGGCCAGATTCTGGTATTAGCCAGCGGCGATCGCAGCCGCGCCGCCGCGGCCGAAACGGTATTTGCCGCGATTGGCAAGGGCACGCAGTGGCTGGGCGAGGCGGGCAAAAGTTCACGCATGAAGCTGGTGATCAACAGCTGGCTGATTGGCATGATGCAGAGCCTGGCGGAGAGCACCCAGCTGGCGGCGCAGTTTGGTTTTTCGACCGACGATCTCTGGCAGGTGCTGGAGGGCGGCCCACTGGCGGCCCCGTACGCAAAAATGAAGCTGGGGATGATTGCCAGCGACGACTACACCCCGCAGATGAATCTGGTCTGGGCGCTGAAAGATGCCCGACTGGCCCTTGAGGCGTCTGATATTCCGCTGCCGGCGCTGGCAAATATTGCTGATTTCTGGCAGCAGGCGGTTGATGACGGCCTGGGTGAACAGGATCTGGCAGTGGTCTACCGCTATCTGAACGCGCAATGAGTTGTCCGGCCGGCTTTGACTTCAGCCAACGGCCGCTGGTGCCGCTGGCGCATGATTACGCCCACGGTGCCAGCGAGCCGTGGCATCAGCATGACTGCGCGCAGCTGATCCACACGCTGAGTGGCGTGGTGCGGGTGGAGACCGAATTTGGCAGCTGGACGGTGCCGCCGAGTCGCGGTGTCTGGTTACCGGCGTTTACCCGGCATGCGCTACAGATCACCGGCACGGTGGCGGCACGAACGCTGTTTATCCATCCGCTGGCGCGCGCCGATCTGCCGGCCAGTTGTCAGGTGGTGCAGATTACGCCGCTGCTGCGTGAGCTGATTGTCAGCGCGCTGACGTTGCCGGCCGCCTATCTGGCTGACAGTCGTGCCGAACGGATCGTGGAACTGATTCTGGATGAAATCCGCGGCATGCACGTGTTGCCGTTTGCGCTGCCCGCACCGCACAGCGCCCGGTTACAGGCGCTGTGCCAGCGTATTCAGCAGACGCCGGGCGAAAGCTGGACCCTGCTGCGTGCCAGCGCCAGCCTCAACGTCTCGGGGCGCACGCTGGCGCGTCACTTCAGCCGTGAAACCGGCTTACAATTCAGCGACTGGGTCCGTCGCGCCCGCCTCGCCATCGCCCTGACGCGACTGGCGCAGGGCGATTCGGTGCTGCGGGTAGCGCTGGATCTCGGCTATGAAAGTCCCAGCGCCTTCAGCGCGATGTTTCGCCGTCTGCTGGGCGTGGCGCCGACGGACTATTTTCCCGCGCAGGAAAGCGACTCGCCGCGTTAAACAGCGCCTGCAGCGCGGCGCGCGCCGTATCATTATCGATACTCACGCCCCAGTAGCGGTTGCCACTGGCATCCAGACAGCTGATATAGGCGACCGAGCGACTCTCACTGCGTTTCCCCAGCGTGTGTTCATGGTAATCCTCAATGGTCAGCGCCAGGTCGAACGCGTGGCGCAGGGCATTCACCCCGGCCGACAACCAGCCGTTGCCGCTGCCCTGTAAGCTGAGGGTGCGCGACTGATAGCTGACGCTGGCGTTAAGCGTGGTCTGGCCGTGGTTATCGCTCTGGCTGCTGGCCTTCAGCAACTGCAGCGTTGGCTGGTCCACGCCATACTGACGACAAAACAGCTGCCACAGCGCGTAATGGGTCATCTCGCCGCCATGATGGTCAGTGTGCTGCTGTACGCAGCGGCTGAAATCCTGCTGCAGCGCGCGCGGCAGCTGCAAGCCGTGGTTTTGCTCCAGCAGCCATGCGGCACCGCTTTTGCCTGACTGGCTGTTCACCCGAATCACCGCTTCATAGCTGCAGCCAATATCGGCCGGATCGAGCGGCAGATAGGGCATCTGCCAGTGCGTTTCCTGCTGGCTGGTGCGCCAGGCAAAACCCTTGCGAATCGCATCCTGATGCGAGCCGGAGAAGGCGGTAAACACCAGCTCACCGGCATAAGGATGGCGCGGGTGGACCGGCAGTTGATTACAACGGGTCACCACCTCAAGCGCTTCGCTCATCTGGCTGAAATCCAGCTGCGGGGCGACACCCTGGGTGTAGAGATTCAGCGCCAGGGTGACCAGGTCGACATTGCCGGTGCGCTCGCCGTTGCCAAACAGACAGCCTTCGACCCGATCCGCCCCCGCCAGCAGCGCCAGTTCAGCGCAGGCGACACCGGTGCCGCGATCGTTATGTGGATGGACGCTGATGCAGACTGCCTGCCGGCGGCTGAACTGGCGGCAGAACAGCTCAATCTGATCGGCATAGACGTTGGGCGTGTTGACCTCCACCGTGGCGGGCAGGTTGATGATCATCGGACGGCTGGCGTCAGGCTGCCAGACGTCGGCGACCGCTTCACAAATCTCCAGCACAAACGCCATTTCGGTAAAACAGAAGGTTTCCGGCGAGTACTCAAAGGTCCACGCCGTTTCGGGCTGCGCCTCACAGGCGGTGCGGATCTGCTGCGCAGCGGCCGTTGCCAGCGCCACGATCTCCGCTTTGCTCTGTTTGAAAACCCGCTCGCGGAACAGCGGGGCGGTGGCGTTATACAGATGCACAATCGCCCGCGGTGCGCCCTGCAAGGCGACGAAGGTGCGCTCAATCAGATCGTGGCGCGCCTGGGTCAGCACCTGCAACGTCACGTCATCAGGAATGCGGTGCTGCTCTATCAGATCGCGCACAAAGTCGAAGTCGGTCTGCGAGGCGGAGGGAAAGGCGACCTCAATTTCTTTAAAGCCGCAGCGCAGCAACAGCGCCCAGAATTCCATTTTGCGATCGCGATCCATCGGTTCGGCCAGCGCCTGATTACCGTCACGCAGATCGGTTGACAGCCAGCGCGGTGCGTGGCTGAGCTGGCGCGCAGGCCACTGGCGATCGGGCAGGGTAATCAGCGGGGATGGGCGGTATTTCTCAGCGGGATCGGTCAGCATCATCATTCTCTCCAGGTGGTTTTTTTCCAGTCTGGCGGCAGCGGGCCAGCGGCGCGCGCGCAATGCTGACAACCTGATGCGCAAAAGTGACAACACATTAAGGCGAATACGCAAACTGTAACAGGGCTGTTCCGCCTGAAGGCTCAGATGGCTGAAAGGTTACTGAAGGGCTTTAAGGCGATGGCAGATGTGGGGCTGGAGAAGCGCTGTAGTAGCGTACTAAGCCCACATAGTGGGCTGGTAAGGTTACGTGGTGATCAGCTTAGCTTTCATCTGAGAATACTCAAAATCAGAACAGCCAGCGCTGTTGCGAGATAGCAGATTCCTGCAAACAGCCACAAACGTGATAAATATATCATCCAGCGACTTACTGTCAGTCTGTTTTCGCTGAAAAAGGAATAAGCAGGACTATCTTTGTTAAAGGCGGATATTCTTTTATTCATGCTCAGCTTAATGAAAAATCTGCACATCTGGTATGCGCCAAAATAACCGGCCATGTGATAGAACGAATAGGGGGGAGGGAACTGATATTTTTCCAGGAACAATGAAATGAGTTTGTCATATTCCTTTCTGTTAAAAGCGTAAAGGAAGAAAGATATGAAAATAAAAAAGCTGCCTGCCAGGCCAAAGAACAACCCCGCCCTTGATATATAAAACTCAGTCACCGGTTGACCCCAGTAAATAATCAACTGCTTTTTCGCCTGCCGAACTACCGATATAACCACCGACCACGGAGCCCACTGCCGCGCAAGCAACACCTCCCGCCCCCGCGGTCACTATCCCAATGGCCGCACAACCCGCTAACGCAGCAGAACCCCCCCATGCACCAGCATACATTGCACCACCGGTGCCTACAGCAAACTTTGTGTCATCTCTGACAGCAATTTTCCTGCATTCACTTTCGCGCCCTTTTGAGCAAGCATTCACCACATCGTTAGTTGTCCCGACCAAAGCAAATCCGATACCTATATATCCTCCGGTCTTAAGGAAGCGCGCTGCTCTTGCTGCATTGCCGACATAATACGAATATCCTGGAATGCCACTTAACCCAACGGTGGACCACTCATGCACAATCGAACGACCAGAAAGGTTTAATGCTCGCTTCATATTGTCATACTGTTGGAATTTCACGACATACCGGGCGAGAGATTTTAACAGGGGTTTATTGACCAGTTCCTTTAGCTGGTTCAGCAACTGATTACGTTCCACAAAGAACTGCTGGCTGATTAACGTCCCCTGAGTACGAAATTGATTCTGGTAGCTGGCTTCAATTTTTTTCAGTGTCTGCTCAATAGCATTAAAATACTTTTCGCCGACATCGCCCACAGTGCCGAAAACCTTGTCTCCGACACCTGTCAGCGCAGCAATCATTCCGTAATGTGTCTGCATGAATCCGGCATCGTCGCTACTTAAGCCTATAAGCGCTGCGTTGGTTTTATTTTTAGCCTGTCTGAGTGTCGTCATCATCTGCATTGTCAGGTGATCAGGCGTCTCTGAGTCAGCAACAATTAAAATTTGGCCCGGTTTCAGATACTGCGTATCCGCATTAATTTTCATAAACAGACTGGCAGCTGGGGAGCGAATATCCCTGAAGAGTTCTCGTGCCTGATACTCCAGCGAGCCAGGTCTTTCCACAACACAATATCCGGGGGCTATGTTATGCGCCATGCTTCCATTCTCCATCAGTATTGGTGTTAAAAGGAACAACACTCCCTATTCCTGAAAAACTGAAATAAAGATAAATAAATTTACTGCGTTACGCAAAAATAATTATTAAGTGTTGTGGTACAGTTTAAAGCCGGTATTTGCCCATTAAGAATCAGGATACGGGCTGTAAAACTTAGTGATGCACACCTGCCTGCCAACACGCGCCTGCTGCTTTGATTCCGCCGATAATCTGCCCGGTTCATGATAAAAGCCCTCGGTACCGCACCATGCTAACTTCAGGACAACACCCTGGGTGCGCTGCGGTTTGATGAATCCGCCGGGCAGGGGTAGCATGGTCGCCTGTTTATTCGGGTGGACGCTTATGTTGATTTTTGATGGTCACAACGATCTGCTGCTTAATCTGTGGCTGCATCATCGCGATGCGCCCGCGCAGGCGTTTTATCAGGGTATTGAACGAGGCCACCTCGATTTTCCTCGCATTCAGCAGGGCGGACTCGGCGGCGGGTTGTTTGCGATCTTTGTGCCCCCGCAGGAGTACATTGCCCGCACCGTTCCGGCACGCGCCGAGGAGCCATATGAACCACTGCAGATTATGTGGCAACAGCTCGAAATTCTGCAGCAGCTGGCCGATGCGTCAGGTGGACGGGCGCGCATCTGCCGCAGCCATGACGAGATTGCGGCCTGCCGCGCCGCAGGCGTGCTGGCGATGGTGGCACATATCGAGGGCGCCGATGCGCTGGACGGCGACGGCGAGGCATTACAGGCGTTCTGGCAGGCCGGGGTGCGCAGCATCGGGCCCTTCTGGAATCTGCCTAACCGGTTTGGTCAGGGGGTTAGCGGCAGCTTTCCCGGCTCGCCCGATACCGGTCCGGGGCTGACGGCGGCGGGCGAGGCGCTGATTAAGCAGGCTAATGCGCTGCGAATGATGATCGACGTATCGCACATGAATGAAAAAGCGTTCCGGGATACCGCGCGACTCTCTGATGCGCCGCTGGTCGCCAGCCATTCCAATGCGCATGCGCTCTGTCCCCAGCCGCGTAACCTGACCGATGCCCAACTGGTGGCGATCCGCGACAGCGGCGGACTGGTCGGGATTAATTTCGGCAACGCCTTTTTGCGCGCCGATGGTCAGCGCGACAGTAACACTCCGTTGACAGAAATTGTTAAGCATTGTGATCATCTGTTGAGGATAATGGGCAGCGACCATGTGGCGTTTGGCTCCGATTTCGACGGTATAACCCCGCCGGAGGCGCTGGGCGATGTCAGCGGATTACCGCGTCTGCTCGCCGCTTTGCGGGAAGCGGGCTATGATCAAACACTGACAGAGAAGCTGGCGTGGGGAAACTGGCAGCGGGTTTTAGCGCAAACCGGTCTGTGATAACAATTTCCTTACTTCTTTCGGGTTGATCTCGACGCGCCATTGGCGCAACATCTGTCGGCAAATTTGTGACTGGGATCGCGTTTCACACCCGGTCGCCGGATTTTCTGGCCGCTAATTTACTGTTACTCAAGAGGAAATAAATCATGTGGAAAAAGCCAACTTTCGTTGATCTGCGTCTCGGCCTGGAAGTGACTCTGTACATCTCCAACCGTTAATAATTCTGCCCGCCATCTGCGCGGGCATTTTGTTTCAACTTCTGGTTTTCCTTCATGTTTATTAAAGTCCTCGGCTCAGCCGCTGGTGGCGGATTTCCGCAGTGGAACTGTAACTGCGCTAACTGTCATGGCGTGCGTACCGGCACCATTCAGGCCAGTGCACGTACCCAATCGTCGATTATCCTCAGCGATAATGGCGAAGACTGGGTGTTATGTAACGCCTCGCCCGACATCAGTCAGCAGATTCTGCATACGCCCGAATTAACCCGTCACGGGGTGCTGCGCGGCACGGCGATCGGCGCGATTATTCTGACCGACAGCCAGATCGACCACACCACCGGGCTGCTCAGCCTGCGTGAAGGCTGCCCACATCAGGTGTGGTGTACGCCGGAAGTGCATCACGACCTCAGCAGCGGCTTCCCGATCTTTCCGATGCTGACCCACTGGAACGGCGGTTTGCAGCACCGGCCGATCGCTCCGCTGACGCCGTTCAGCGTCGATGTCTGCCGCGATCTGCAGTTCACCGCGATTCCGATTCTCAGCAACGCGCCGCCCTATTCGCCTTACCGCGATCGGCCGCTGCCGGGCCACAACGTGGCGCTGTTTATCGAACATCGCACCAGCGGCAAAACGCTGCTGTATGCGCCGGGCCTCGGCGAACCGGATGCGGTGATCCTGCCGTGGCTGCAAAAAGCCGACTGCCTGCTGATCGACGGCACGGTCTGGCAGGATGATGAACTGCTGACCACCGGCGTCGGTAAAAATACCGGCAAAGCGATGGGTCACCTGGCGCTGGCCGAAGAGCAGGGGCTGATGGCGCTGCTGGCCTCGCTGCCGGCAAAACGCAAAATTCTGATTCACATTAACAACACCAATCCGATTCTCAACGAGCAGTCCCCTCAGCGTCAGTTCCTGACGCAGCAAGGGATTGAGGTGAGCTGGGACGGAATGGCGATCCACCTTCAGGACTAAATCATGCAGATCACTGACACGCTGTCGCCGCAGGCTTTTGAACAGGCCCTGCGCGACAAAGGCGCTTACTACCATATTCATCATCCGTATCACATCGCGATGCATAACGGTCAGGCGACGCGCGAGCAGATTCAGGGATGGGTGGCGAATCGCTTTTACTACCAGACCACCATTCCGCTGAAAGATGCTGCCATTATGGCTAACTGTCCCGATCCGGCGACCCGGCGTAAATGGGTGCAGCGTATCCTCGATCACGACGGCAGCAATGGCGCAGAAGGCGGAATTGAAGCCTGGCTGCAGCTCGGCGAAGCGGTCGGGCTAACGCGTGAAGAACTGATCTCCGAGCGGCACGTGCTGCCAGGCGTGCGTTTTGCGGTTGACGCCTACGTCAACTTTGCCCGTCGCGCCAACTGGCAGGAAGCAGCCTGCAGTTCGCTGACCGAGCTGTTTGCGCCGCAGATCCATCAGTCGCGCCTCGACAGCTGGCCACAGCACTATCCGTGGATCAAAGAAGAGGGCTATTTCTACTTCCGCAGCCGCCTGAGCCAGGCGAACCGCGATGTGGAACATGGCCTGGCGCTGGCGCTGGAATTCTGCACCACCGCTGAAAAGCAGAACCGGATGCTGGAAATTTTGCAGTTTAAGCTCGATATTTTGTGGAGCATGCTCGACGCGATGACCATGGCCTATGAGCTTAAGCGTCCGCCTTACCACACCGTCACCGACAAGGCGGCGTGGCACACCACCCGACTGGTATAACAGATGAATGAAAACTTGATTGCCGCGTTCCGTCGCGGCTACCGCATGCAGTGGGAAGCCGCGCAGGATAGCCACGTGGTGCTCTATCCGGAAGGGATGGCGAAGCTCAACGAAACCGCCGCGGCCATCCTTGCGCTGGTGGACGGCAAACAGGATATCGCCGCCATTATTGCCACGCTCGACAGCCGCTTCCCGGAAGCCGGCGGCGTCGGCGACGATGTGAAAGAGTTCCTGCAATCAGCCTATGAACAGAAGTGGATACAGTTCCGTGACCCCGAGTAAACCTGGCGTAAATCCGCCGCTCTGGCTGCTGGCGGAGCTGACCTATCGCTGCCCGCTGCAGTGCCCGTACTGCTCAAATCCGCTCGATTTTGCCCAGCAGGAAAAAGAGCTGACCACTGAGCAGTGGATCGAGGTGTTTCGCCAGGCGCGCGCCATGGGCAGCGTACAGCTCGGTTTTTCCGGCGGTGAGCCGCTGGTGCGTAAGGATCTGCCGGAGCTGATCAAAGCGGCGCGTGACCTCGGCTTCTACACCAATCTGATCACCTCCGGCATTGGCCTGACCGAGAAAAAGCTGGATGCGTTCAGCGAAGCCGGGCTGGATCATATTCAGATCAGTTTTCAGGCCAGTGATGAAACCCTGAACGCCGCGCTGGCCGGATCGAAAAAAGCCTTCCAGCAGAAGCTGGAAATGGCGAAGGCGGTTAAGGCGCACGGCTATCCGATGGTGCTGAACTTCGTGCTGCACCGCCATAACATCGACCAGATCGATAAAATCATCGATCTCTGCATCGAGCTGGAAGCGGATGATGTGGAGCTGGCGACCTGCCAGTTTTATGGCTGGGCGCAGCTCAACCGTGAAGGGCTGCTGCCGACCCGCGAACAGATTGCCCGCGCCGAAGCGGTGGTCAGCCGTTACCGTGAGCGGATGAGCGCCAGCGGTAACCTGACCAACCTGCTGTTCGTCACGCCTGACTATTATGAAGAGCGTCCGAAAGGCTGCATGGGCGGCTGGGGCGCGATTTTCCTCAGCGTCACGCCGGAAGGCACCGCGCTGCCGTGCCACAGTGCGCGCCAGCTGCCGGTGGAGTTTCCGTCGGTGCTGGATCAGCGGCTGGATGACATCTGGTATCACTCGTTTGGTTTTAACCGTTATCGCGGTTACGACTGGATGCCGGAGCCGTGCCGCTCCTGCGACGAGAAAGAGAAGGACTTTGGCGGCTGTCGCTGTCAGGCTTACATGCTGACCGGCAATGCCGACAACGCCGATCCGGTCTGCAGCAAATCGCCGCATCACGACACGATCCTCGCCGCACGCCGCGAAGCCGATTGCAGCGACATCAAAATTGGACAGCTGCAGTTCCGCAATCGCAGCAATTCTCAGCTGATCTACAAGACCCGGAACCTGTAACCGTGCGCCGCCTGGAGATTAACGGCTTGCGGGTGGAACTAGTGCATCAGCCTGATGCGCGCCAGGCCGCAGCGTTAATTCAGGTCGGCGCCGGCAGCCATGATGAGCCGGACCGCTGGCCGGGGCTGGCGCACCTGCTGGAGCATCTGCTGTTCACCGGCAGCGCTGGCTGGCCGGACGACGGGCGACTGATGAGCTGGATTGCCGCGCAGGGTGGTCGGGTCAACGCCACCACGCTGGCCCGGCGCAGCGCCTGGTTTTTTGAGGTTGCGCCACCGCAGCTGGCTGACGGACTGGCGCGCCTGCAGGATATGCTGTGCCATCCGCTGCTCGACCATCAGGCAATCCGTCAGGAAATCGCGGTGATTGAGGCTGAATATCAGCTGATCCAGCAGCATCAACCCTCCCGTACCGAAGCCGCGCTACTGCATGCCGCCACCTCACCACCGGCGTTTCGGCGCTTTCAGATTGGCAGTCGCGCCAGCTTTGGCGAAGAGATGACCGCGCTGCAACAGGCGCTGCGTCAGTTCCATCAGCGCCATTTTTATGCCGCTAATATGCAGCTCTGGCTACAGGGACCGCAGTCGCTGGACCAGCTTGAGCAGCTGGCGCGCACCTTTGCCGCCGCGCTGCCGGACGGTCAGTGGCAGCAGGAGACGCCGCGGCCCACGCTGTCGGTCAGTGCCGGATTGCGGCTTGCCAACAGCACACCGGCCGCGCTGTGGCGCAGCTGGCTGCTGGACAGTAGTGACGGTGTCACGTTATGGCGCGAATTTCTGCTGGAAGAAGCGCCGGGCTCGCTGCTGGCCACACTGCGCCAGCAGCGACTGGCCGATCGGCTGAGCCTGAAGTGGCTCTACCAGGCGGATAATGCGGTGTGGCTGGCGCTGAGCATCGACACCGATCAGCCTGAAGCGGTTAACGCACTGTTCGGGCGCTGGTTAGCCGCACTGAAGCAGACCCGTCAGCCGCAGCAACAGCATTATCTTCAGCTGGCGCAACAGCGTTTTGCGGCGCTGACGCCGCTCGATCAGCTGCGTGAGCGCGCCTTTGGCTTTGCCCCGCAAGCCGGGGTCGGCGCGTTTGCGTCATGGCTGGCCACGCTGGCGGATGCGCCCGGCACCACGCTGGTGTGCAGCCCGCAGGCGGCTGAGGAAAATTGCCACACCCAGGGCTTCAGTCTGGCATTGCACCCGTGGCAGCCGGTGCTGCCTGCCGCCAGCAGTGCGGCAGAATTCGCTTTCTATCCGCTGGCGGCACCGCTGACCCATCAGCCGCTGCCGTCGCAGGCGGTGCCGTTGCCGCATTATTCTGCTGCGGAACCGACCGGCCACGGCGAGGCTGACAGTCCGACCGCTGAGGCGGGCCACGACGCCGACCCGGCCAGCAACAAAACCGCCACGCTGCTGCTGCGGCCGGAGTTTTTTTCAACCTTCAGCGCGGCCGTGGGTCACGCTTATGGTCGCCGGCTGCGTCCGTTGTTCGCCGCCTTGCGTCACTCAGGTGGCCAGGGCGAATGGCAGGAAGTGGAGGGCGTGTGGCAACTGACGCTGCAACTGCCCCACGACCTGGCGGTGGCGGACTGGGCGCTGCATCAGCTGGTGCAGGCGCTGACGCCACCGGTCGACGACGAACCGCTACCGCCGCCCGACACTATTGCCATCCGCGCACTGTTGCAGCAGTTGCCTTATCAGCTGACATCAACCTTTTCACCAGCCTGCTGGCGGGCGCTGTTCACCGGCGGCAGCCCGGCGCTGCAGACGCTGATTGCCCGCCGACTGAGCGCGCTGCCGCTGCCGGTCAATCCGGCAGCACCGCCGATGCGGATGACCGCACCGAGCGGCATGATCGCGCTGCCGCACGCCAGCCGCGATAACGCCTTGCTGCTGTTTATTCCGCTGCACCAGGCGTCACGCGCTTCGCCCCAGCAGGCGCAACAGCTGGCTGCGCTGCGGGCGCTGGCGCTGCTGTATGAGCCGCGTTTCTTCCAGCGTTACCGGGTAGAACAGCAGATAGGGTATGTGGTCAGCAGCCGCTATCTGCGCTGCGCCGATCAGGATGGCGTGCTGTTCACGCTGCAGTCGCCCGATTACAGCGCGCTGTCGCTGCTGCGCTACTGCCGTAATTTTCTGCGTTCACTGAATGAGGCGCTGGCAGGCTGCGATCTGGTGGCACTGAAGGCCAGTCTGCATCGCGAACGGCTTGATACACCGCTGGCCCGGTTACGCCAGCTGAATGGCCTGACCGACCCGGATGCGGCGGCGATAGAGGCGCTGGACGTTGTCAGCTTGCAGCAACTGCACCACGACCTGATTCAGGCGCGGCGTCGCTGGCGGGTCTTATTTACCACCGGTGGTGCGACCTGAGTTGCAGCAGCAAGGTTGCTGAATTTATTTGAAAATTACCGACAAATCTCTTCACTGTTTATTCCGGTCGAATTGCACCACACTCAGTTTACATTTTTGAGTTGTACAAGGAATTTATCGTGAAGAACCTCAAGCGTATTGCGCTGCCCCTGTTAGCCGTTGCCAGCCTGTATGTTCCTGTCTCTCAGGCAGAAGCGATGCACTACCAGCTCAATCCTGAGCACACCTCGGTGGTGGTCAGCTGGAATCATTTCGGTTTCTCACACCCGACCGCCGATATCCCGGATGCCAGCGGCACGCTGGTGTTCGATAAAGATCATCCTGAGCAGTCACGTGTTGATGTAACGCTGCCGGTCAGCAAAATCGACAGCCACGTTGCGGCGCTGACCAAAGAATTTAACGGTGCAGACTATTTCGACACCGCAAAATACCCGACCGCGACCTTCCACAGCACCAAAGTGGTGGCGAAGGGTGATAACCGTTTTGACGTTGAAGGTAACCTGACGCTAAAAGGCATCACCAAACCGGTGACGCTGCACGCCACGCTGAACAAGCAGGGTGAGCATCCGATGGTGAAGAAGCAGGCGATTGGTTTTGATGCCACCGGCACCATCAAGCGCTCCGACTTTAAGCTGGATAAATATGTTCCGGCGGTAGGTGATGAGGTTGCGCTGACCCTGTCGACTGAAGCCTACGCTAAATAACTGCGGGCCACGCAATAAGGGCCGCCGCCCTTATTGCGTATCGCTTACTGCGCCCAGAATTTCTTCTTACTGGTTTTACCGATCCCCGGATTAAAACTGTTGCTCGGGTCCAGCATCCGCCAGTGCGCTGCGTGTTCGTCTGACGCGCGATAGAGATGGCCGACATTGTGTTCCGCCGGATACTTCGCACCGCGCTGCTCCAGCACCGCAATCACCGCCTGCTTAAACGCCTTCGCATCCACGCCCGGTTTCAGCACATAATCCTGATGATTGACGTAACAGAAAAAATGGCCACAGCAGGAGTCGACCTGCACCTGTTCCGCCAGCTCGGGCGGCAGTTCAATGCGCCACGCCCGATCGTTACGCCGTAACGCCACGTCAAATGCCACCAGCCGCTGATCGGGGTCGTAGCCGAGATAATCACAGTAAGAGATGGTGCAGCCGCCAACGCCGAAGCGCACCAGAAACGCATCGCGCGCTTCCCGCTGGTTACACAGGAAAAAATCGCCCTGACCCTGACTGAAGAAGCGGGTCAGCAGGCCCTCCAGCTCTGCGGTCTGCTGTGCTTCCACTTTGATCATCAGATGATGCTCAAACCGGTCGCGGTAGGCCATAATGCGCGGCGCCACACCGCGCGGGGTGATCTGATTAAAGAACTGCAGCAGTCGATCGACACTGTTACGCGGTAAAAACGGCAGATGGCTGACCCTCACATCCCAGCGGGCTTTCTTCGCCATCAGTCCAGGCAGCGCCTGCGGACCGAGTTTGCCAATCGCCAGCATCATATGTTTACTGTAGCGCACCGTGAGATCAAAGGCGTTGCGATGGATATATTCAGCCTGAATCGGCAGCGCCTGCATCTCTGCCAGCAGCACCCGCCGCAGCGCCACCAGCTGCTGCTCATCGTCGCTGCCAATATAGAAGGTCCGGGTCTGCGGACTGGCTTCAAAAGTCGGCAGACGCACCGCAAACACCACCACCTTACCGGCGCTGCCAGCGCTTTCATGCAGATAACGCCGATCGCCATTAAAGCGCGACGGGCTGTCCGCCGCCGTGTCCCGCAGCTGGCTGGCGTAGTCGTCAGCCCAGATTTTCCCCGCCCAGTCAGGCCGGTCGCCGGTGGTGTAGTTCTGCTGTTCCAGCCGCTGTAACATCTCTTCCGGGCTCTCTCCCAGATCGATACCCAGATGATTCACCATCTCCAGCCGCCCATCGTCATGCAGACGGGCAAACAGCGACTTTTCGGTAAAGGCCGGACCGCGCCGGATCAGCGATCCGCCGGAGTTATTACAGATACCGCCAATCACCGATGCGCCGATACAGGAGGAGCCGATCACCGAATGGGGCTCCCGGCCCAGCGGGGCGAGAATGTTCTCCAGCTCGGTCAGGGTGGCACCCGGAAAGGCGATCACCTGACGCGCCTGGTCGATCACCTGTACGCCTTTCAACCGACGGGTACTGACAATCACCACCTCGCGATCGTAATCATTGCCATCCGGCGTCGAGCCACCGGTCACTCCGGTATTGGCTGCCTGCATCAGCACAATGGCGTTGCTGGCGCAGCAGATTTGCAGGACCTGCCACAGCTGCAGCAGCGTCTGCGGCAGCACCACGGCCAGCGCTTCACCCCGACCGACCCGAAATCCTTTGGTGTACCAGGCTTTATCATCCCGTTCGGTGAGCAGACTTTTCACACCGACCCGTTCGCCAAGCTGGCGGAGCATAAGCTGCGAGGAGGTCATTTCATCTCATTATTTTGGTTAACAAGGGGTCTCATTGGACAGCCAGCGACATTCCACTGTCAATCATTGATCGCCATCGAAATAACAAAAATAGCGGCGGTTGCGGCGTTTTTAATCGGCTATTCACCCCGGAGACCCGACGGAAATAGCCGCCGAACCGTAAAAAATGAGGTGAAAATCACAGATTTGTTATGACAGATCGCCAGTCGATCGGCAGATCGATTGCCGACCACAATATTCCCCGGCTCCGTTAGCTAACCCGCTGATATATCAGGATTCACGTCGAGCCTGCCAGCGATGTTAATTGTGATAACGATCACAAATAAGCTCAGTAATAAAGCGCTGTCAATCATCACACCTGGAAAATACCGCTCGTAACTGTGATCTCCGTTGCAAATAACAACGCCTTATCCCGGAACAATGAAACCCGGCACCAATTAAGCCAGCGGGGGGAAATAATGCGAATCGGAATAGTGATCAGCGGTGGCGATGTCAGCGGCATTAATAATTTTGTTTTTCAGGTCGGCCGACTGACCCAGGCAGAGATCGTGATATTTGACGGCGGCATACCCGGTTTATTAAACCATTGCCATCGGGATATTAGTCAGCGTGATCTGCTCGACTTTTCTATCGCCCCGATCCCGGTGATGCAATCGGGACGGACGCAAAAAAAATTGCTGCGCAGTGAATATGAAATGATTGCCCGCCAGCTAAAGAGCGCACGGATTGAAGTATTAATCATGGCGGGCGGTGACGGGTCGCTGCAATTTCTGCATACCCTGTCGGAATCTGGCGTCAATTGTTTTGGCGTCGGCATGACGATTGATAACGATGTATTTGGCAGTGATTATACGCTCGGTTTTTCCACCGCCTGCGAGCAGGTATTAAAAGAGGTGGCGAAGCTGCGTAATACCGGCCGGGCATTACCCGGACGGGTCTTTATGCTGGAGTTGCTCGGTGGCTATTGCGGCGAGTTAACCCTGCAGTCGGCGTTAAAATCCAATGCCGATTTTGCGCTGATCCCGGAGTGTCAGATCCCACTGCCGCAGCTGGCACAACGCATCACCCAGCGGCTGGCGCAGCAGAACAGCGTGGTGATCCTCTGCTCAGAGGGCTACACCCGTGAATATTCACCCGGTTTTCAGGGGGCGATCGATACCTTAATCAAACAGCTGGAACCGTTAATTGGCGTCCGCATCCGCAAAACCATTCTCGGTTACGGGCTGCGTAATGGTGAACCCACCTGCGAGGAAATTTATCAGGGCACCATTATGGCCAGTGAAGTGGTGCGTTGTATTCAGTCAGGAATGCGCAATAAAGCGGTGATTATTAATGGCAGTAATAAACCGATTCCGATTGATTTAATAAGCATGCAAAAACGCCTGGTCGATACCGACGGGCATCATTACAAGCTCGCTAAACAACTGCAAATTCTGTGAGGAGAAAACCATGCTGAAAATTTTATGTGTCTGTGGCTGCGGATTAGGATCCAGTTTTGCGATTGAGATGAGCGCAAAAGCGGTATTAAAGAAACTGGAAATTGACGCGGATATTGACCACACCACCATTTCTGAAGCCAACGCGTTTAAATCAGACATGATCCTGACGCAAAAAGCGTTTGCCGATGTATTAAATGCCGATGCCAGTCCGGAACAGATTAAACGGGTCATTATTCTCAACAAGCTTACCGATAAATCGGAAATTGAGCAAAAGATCGTGGCCTTTTTAAAAGAACGCAACATGAAGGTCGCTGCCCATGAATAGTGTGATCGACTTCCTGGTAAAAGACTTATTAGGGCAGGCGTCGATTCTGATCGCCTTTATTGCCCTGATTGGTCTGCTGCTGCAGAAAAAATCGGCCGGCAAGGTGGTGGAAGGCACCTTTAAAACCCTGCTGGGCTTTTTAATTATGATGGCCGGTATCAATATTATTGTCGGCACGCTGACCTTCCTTAACACCATATTTACCCACGGCTTCGGGATGCAGGGCTATATCACCGATGTGGCGGCGATTGCCGGGCTGGCCAACCGTGAACTGGGATCGGAGGTGGCGTTGACCCTGCTGGTGATTTTTATCGTCAACATCATCATCGCTCGCCTGACGCCGTTTAAGTACATCTTCCTCACCGGCCAGGCGCTGCTGTGGATGGCAACGATTGGTGCGGTGATTGGCTACAAGGCGGGGCTGAGCGGTCTGCCACTGATCCTGACCGGCGGCATTTTCGGCGGGATTATGGCAGTGGTGATGCCTGCACTGGCGCAGCCGGTGGTGCGGCGGATTACCGACTCTGATGATGTCGCGCTGGGCCACTTCTGCACCATCGGGTATCTGGTGACGGCAGCGGTGGCGAAGGTGGTCGGTAAAGGGTCGCGCTCAACCGAAGACCTGAAGCTGCCGGATAACTTCAAGTTCCTGCAGGACACCTATCTGTCGATGGCGCTGGTGATGGTACCGATGTACCTGATCCCGGCGCTGGCGGCCGGCCCGGCGTTTATTGCCCAGTACAGCAACGGCATGAACTACCTGATGTACGCCTTTATGCAGGCGATTCAGTTCGTCGCCGGGGTGTTCGTGCTCTACAGCGGGGTGCGTCTGCTGCTTAACGAGCTGGTGCCGGCTTTCCGTGGGATTGCGATGCGGGTGGTACCGGACGCTAAACCGGCGCTCGACTGCCCGGTGATGTTTCCCTACGCGCCAAACGCGGTGATTGTCGGCTTCCTTGCCACCACGCTCGGCTCCATCGTCGGCATGCTGGTCTTCCCGATGTTTGGCCTGGCGATGATCCTGCCCGGGCTGCTGACCAACTTCTTCGCGGGCGGCACCGCCGGGCGATGATTGGCGGCTTTGTCCACGGCCTGTTCATCACGCTGCTGCCGGCAATTCTGGTTCCGATGCTGGAGAGCTACGGCTTCACCGGCGTGACCTTCAGCGATTCCGACGTGATCAGCACCGGTCTGGTACTCGGCCACGCCTTCCAGAACAACTGGCTGTTTGTCGCCCTGTTTATCGCTTTCGTTACTGCACTCGCCTGGTTTGTTAACGGGAAATCCACTAAGCCACAAGAGGAAAAAATCCATGAAACTTTATAATTTCGCCGATCTGTTACAGCTGGCTAAGCAACGCGATTTTAAAGCGGTCGGCTCGTTTAACCTGCACTGCCTGGAGATGCTGCCGGCCTATTTTAAAGCGGCGGAAAAAACCAACAGCCCGTTAATGATTCAGATCTCCACCGGTACGGCGAAATACCTGGGTCATAAACTGCTGGTCGATGCGATTAAATCATTGTCAGAAAGCACCGGCGTCCCGACCTGTCTGCACCTTGATCACTGTTCCGACCTGGCGGCGATTCAGACCGCCATCGACGCCGGTTTTAGCTCGGTGATGTATGACGGATCGCATCTGCCGATTGAGGAGAATATCGCCAACACCCGTCGGGTCATCGACATGGCGCGGCCGCACAACGTCTCGGTAGAGGCGGAACTCGGGGCGATTGGCGGTTCAGAAGATGGCAAATGCGTCGAAATGGAGGCAATTGCCTTCACCCCGGTAGAGGATGCCAGACGCTTCGTGGAGGAGACCGGCGTCGATATGCTGGCGATTTCGATCGGCACGGTGCATGGCCTGTATACCGGTAAAGCGCATATTCAGCATCAGCGGCTGGCGGACATTACCGCCGCCACCCACACGCCGCTGGTACTGCACGGCGGGACCGGCGTCAGTGACGAAGATATGCGTTTAGCGGTGCGCAGCGGCATTGAAAAGGTCAACGTCGGCACGGAAATGAATGTGCAGTGGGTCGCACAATGCAAAACCAGCTTTGAAAAAGGCAAGGTCAACGACAGCGTGCGTAATTTTCTGGTACCGGCCAATGATGCGGTGACCAGCGTGCTGGTTGAGAAGATGCAGTTGTTCCGTTAATCGCCCGGTCTGAGGGCGCGGCCGACCTGAATCAGCGGTCAGTCGATCTGTTGAATCTGGTTCTTTATTAAGTATTAACCTGAGGTGCCCCGGCGCCGGTCGGGGCAGGAGACGCTATGTTTGGATTCTTAAAAAAGTCGCCGCCAGCTGAACAGCCGGATGCGGAACAGCAGGACCAGCAGGCGCAAGCCAGCCGCGAGAAAATTACCGAACTGGAAAATAAACTGGCTGCCAATCCGCGTGATGGCGAGACGCAGAAGCAATTAATGCTGGAATATAACCGGGCATTAAGCTTATTTGCCAAAAGCCGTCGCTACCGAAATGAAATTGATGCGCTGTTTGTCAAAATCGATGAATTACGCAATGTGGTTCGCCAGTCGATTTAAGGAGAGTGGATGAGCATTAAGCAGCTATTGCAACAAGCTAACGCGATTCAGGTCGGAATTGACGCCACGGACTGGCGTCAGGTGATCGCGCTGGCCGCCGAACCGCTGGTCAGCGGCGGCTACCTTGAGGCGCGCTATCCGGCAGAGGTGATCGCCAATACGCTGACTCACGGCGCGTATTACGTGTTTGACGAAGGCATCGCCATGCCGCATGCCCGGCCGGAAGCCGGTGTGATCCGCGACTGCTTCAGCCTGATTGTACTGGCGCAGCCGATCTCGTTTGCCGGCAGTGAAAAAGCGGACATCGTGATTATGTTCGGCGCGCGCGACAGTAATGCGCATATCGAAGAGGGCATCCGCGCCATTGTCTCGCTGCTGGAAGATGAAGAGACGCTGGTCAGATTACGTCAGGCCCGCAGCGCCGCGGAGGTCATTGATATCTTATGACGACAACAACCCCGTTAAAACGCGTGGTGCTGGTAAACGGAATCCCGGCCTCGGGAAAAAGTACCCTGACACGTGCGCTGTCGCACCGCTTCGGCTGGCCGGTGCTGACGCTCGACAGCCTGAAGGAACCCTTTATGGCCTGCTTTGCGCCGGTCGACCGGCAGCGTAACCGGCAGCTCGGCTGCGCTGCCTATCAGGCGATCTGGAACATTGTCGGTCAGGCACCGGCCAGTCAGATCTGGCTGATTGACGCCTGGTTTGGCTTTCAGTCACGCGCGGTGCTGGAACAGGGCCTGCAGCAGGCTGGCGTCGGCGCGGTGCTGGAGCTGTGGATGCAGATCGCCCCGGAGGCGGCAGTGGCGCGTTACCAGGCGCGGCTATCGCAGCGGCTGCCCGGCCATCCCGGCGCGGAATATCTGCCCGAACTGCGCCAGCTGGCGCAACAGGCAGAGCCAATGGCGCTGGGGCCGGTGCTGCGGGTCAACGCCAGCGCGCAGGATGAGCTGGCGGTGGCCCGCTGGTTACAGCAACAGCTGGAGAGAAACAGCTACACTTCACCTCAATGTCCGACGAGTGAGGAGTTGCAGCATGTCATCACCCCCTTATCTGCAAACCGGTGAGAGCGCCGTGCTGTATGACGGCGTCTGTAAGCTGTGCAATGGCTGGGTCCGGTTCCTGCTGCGCCATCGACTGGCGCGGCAGGTTCGTTTTGCGGCGGTACAGAGCGAGCAGGGCAAGGCGCTGCTGTGCTGGGCCGGATTACCGCAGGAGAACGTCAGCACCATTGTCTATATCGCCGATAATCAGCACTGGCTGCGGGCGCAGGCGGTATTCCGCGTGATGCAGCATATGCCGGCACCGTGGCGCGGCCTCAGCGTGTTGCGCCATTTTCCGGATGCCATCAGTAATTTTGCCTACGATCGTATCGCCCTGAATCGCTACAAGCTGTTTGGCCGCTACGACAGTCAGCAGGCAATTACCCCCGATTATCCAGAGCGCTTTTTGCATCCGCTGGACCCGTCGCGCTGAAGCGGCCAGGCACATTACAGGGTAAACACCGTCCGGCAGCGGCTGTCGTCTTCATCCCACGCCTGCGCAACCTCGCTTAACGGACGCGCCCGGAAGGGCACCGAAAAGTGGTGAGGCCCGGCGGCCTGCAGCATTTCGCCGATTGAGGCGATCAGCTCGCTGTCGGCGACGCTGCCAAGGCCGCTGCCCATCAGCGTCAGCCCGGAGGCGCGCAGCAATTTGCTGTGCAGCGGAATCTCCTGACCGCTCAGCGACCCAATCTGCACAAAACGCACCACCTTGTCGCCGCCGCTGACTGCGGCCGTCATGATCGCCAGCGCGCTCTCTCCCCACAGGTAATCCAGCACGACATCAATGCCTTCTGCCATCAGGGCGGGCAGGTCGGTCGCCAGCGCCGCCAGCGTCAGGGTGATATCGGCTCCTTCCTGCTGCAGCTGTTGCAGCGTTTCACTGTTGCGGCCGGAGGCAATGATTTTTCCCGCGCCCAGACTGCGGGCAATGCGGATCGCCAGCCGGCCAGAGGTGCCGGTCGCGCCGTTAATCAGCACCGTTTCACCGGGCCGCAGCGCCGCCCGACGGGTCAGTGCGGTCCAGGATGACATCCCCGGATTGGCGATAGCCGCAGCGACCACCGGATCAAGCGTTGGCGGCAGCGCAATCAGGCACTCGCTTCGCACCAGGGTGCGCTGCGCCATGCTGCCCCAGCCTGCGTCGAACGCCAGAAAATAGACCGCATCGCCGTTATCGAGGTAGCCGGTGCCATCAATACCGGGAATCAACGGATAGCCTGCCGCGCCACTGTAATGGGTGCCAGCCGCGCGTGATTTTGCCAGCTGGCTGATGGCGGCGGCTTTCACCGTCACCCGCTGCTGGCCTGCTGCTGCCTGCGGTTCGGGAAAATCACCGTAGTAGGGTGTCGCGCCTGCCCGATCGATTATTGCTGCTTTCATGGATTGCGGCCTTCTGTCTGCGGTTAAATAGGTGTAGAGTACACACATTATTCCTGCCTCTGGATGGCGTCAATGAAAAAAGTGCAAAATACACATAATTCATCGTTCGATGCGCTGCATAACAGCTTACTCACCATTGTGGCTGCCTTTAACCGGCCACAGCGCGATCTGGCGATGATCAGAGGCGCGGGCATTGAGCTTGATCGCGCCCTGTTCCCGCTGCTGGTGCAGGTTGGCCGGTTCGGACCGATCGGGGTCGGAGAGCTCGCCGATCGGGTCGGGCGTGATTACACCACCGTCAGCCGACAGGTGGCGAAGCTGGAAGAGACTGGCCTGGTGCAGCGACAAAAAAATGCCGCGGATAAGCGGATCAACGAGGCGGCAATTACCCAGGCCGGTAAAGCGATGACCGATAAAATCGATGCGCAACGGGCGCAGATCTACCAGCGGGTGTTCGACCACTGGCCGCAGAGCGATCGTGCCACACTGGAACAGTTGTTGCAGCAATTTGTGAGCGACTTTAGCGCTTTGCAGGGCGATGAGAGGGACGACGCGTGATGCAGGTGACAGGAGGACGCAACCATGCCGGTTAATATCGATCTCAACGATCTCTATGCGTTTCGCGCGCTGGTGGAGTATGGCAATTTTCGTCTCGCGGCGGACTCAATCTGCCTGTCACAGTCGGCGCTGAGCCGCAGAATAGACAAGCTGGAGACGGCGCTGGGGATCCGTTTGTTTGAGCGCACCACCCGCCGGGTCACCCTGACGCTAAAAGGCCACGCCTTTGCCGAACGGTCAGACAAGCTGCTGGTAGATTTTGAAGAGGTGATGGCCGATCTGAGTGAGGTCAGTCTGGCGCGGACCGGGCTGATCACCGTCGCCTGTGTGCCCTCCGCCGCCTATTATTTTATGCCCAACATCATCCGGCTGTTTCAGGCGCGCTATCCACGGGTGCGGGTCAAGTTAATCGACAGCAGCGCCGCCAATGTCTATGACGCGGTGATTGGCGGTCAGGCCGATTTCGGCCTTAGCTTTTCCGGCCGGGCGCAGCCCGATGTCCATTTTCTGCCGCTGATCGACGATCCCTACGTGGCGGCCTGTCGGCATGAACATCCGATCGCGGCAAAACAGAGCCTGAGCTGGCGGGAGTTTTATCAGCAGGAGTGGGTGGGGCTGGACAAGACCTCCGGCAACCGCAATCTGCTCGATCAGGCGCTGGAGCATATCGTGCCGGAGAAAGCCTGCATCTGTGAAACCCGGCATGTCACCACGATGCTCGGCATGGTTGAAGCGGGCCTCGGCATTGCTGCCGTGCCCGCTATGTCGATGCCGACCGCCGGTCACTCCGCGCTGACGGCGGTGCCGCTGACCGACCCGGCGGTGAAACGCACGGTGGGTCTGCTGCGAAAAAACGGCCGCACGCTGTCACACGTCGCCGGTGAGCTGGAAGCGCTGATTATTGAACAGTATCAGGCTGTCTGATTGGCTGTGACGCGCCAGCCGGTTGAGGCTGGCCGATCGGGTGCAGCCCGGTTTGACGTACCACCTGTTGGACCTCGGACGAGGCGAGCCAACGCAGTAGCCGGCGCGCTTCATCGGGCTGTGCTGACTGCCGTACCACCGCGCCGGCAAAGCGGGTGGTGTATTGCAGGCTGTCAGGTAACTCGCCAACAAAGGTAACGCCGGGCACCGGCAACAGTTCACTGACCTGCTGGAACCCGATCGCATATTTGCCGGCCGCGACTTGTGAGGCGACCGGAATCCGCTCTACTTTAAACGCCTTTGCGTTGACCCGATCCGCGATGCCCAGCCGGGTGAACAACTGGCTGCTGATGTACTGACCGCTGGCACTGTCGGAGTAGGCTATCGAGCGGGCGCTGAGCAGGGTGGCGCGCAGGGCACTTTCGCTGTCGATGGCGACCGGCGTTGCGCCTTGTTTGATCACCGCTCCGATGCGTGAATCGGCCAGTTCAACCCGCGAACCCGGCAGCGTGCGGCCCTGTTGTTCCAGATTGCCCAGCGCATCGCCCACCATAATCAGCAGATCGGCGCGTTCGCCCCGCGCCAGCCGGGCCGGGATCGCCTGCGGCGTTTTGCCCATCGACGGACCGGCCACCGTATTGATGCGGATCCCTTCCCGCGCCGCATAGCGAGGAGATAACTGGTCCCACGCCGCTTTAAAGCCGCCCGAGATCATCACGGTCAGCTCCCGGGCCTGGGCGCTGGCGCTGCCCGCCACGCTGATAAGCAGAGCGACCAACAGAGAATAGCGTTTCATATCAATCTCCTTAGCTCACGGCATTATTGGCGACAGGCAACGGATTGCCGGTCCGGCGGTAGAGGTAGAGCGTCGCCAGCAGGGCGCAGACGGCAGCAAAACTCATCCAGTAACCGGGCGACGCTTTATCGCCGGTCAGTTCAATCAGTCCGGTCGACATCACCGGCGTGAAACCGCCGAACAGCGCGGTGGCCAGGCTGTAGGCCAGCGAGAAGCCCGCAACCCGCACTTCACCCGGCATAATTTCGGTCAGCGCCGGGATCATCGCGCCGTTATACAGGCCGTAAATCAGTGACAGCCACAGCAGGACCCCGAGCATCATCGAAAAGCTGGGGGCCGCCGCCAGCAGGCTCAGCGCCGGGTAGCTGGTGGTCAGCGCCAGCAGCGTCATGGCGATCAGCAGCGGCTTGCGGCCGAAGCGATCCGACAGTGCGCCGCCAATCGGCAGCCAGATGAAATTCGACACCGCCACCAGCAGGGTCACCAGCAGGCTGTCAGAGGCGCTGAGCATCAGCACTTTTTTGCCAAAGGTCGGGGCATAAACGGTGATCAGGTAGAAGGCGGTCGTGGTCATCGCCACCATCAGCATTCCGGCGATCACCACCTGCCAGTTAGCCAGCAAAATTTTAAATACCTGTTTCAGCGCGGGTGGGTTGCGTCGGGCGCTGAATTCCGCCGTCTCTTCCAGTTTGCGGCGCAGCACGAAGATAAACGGCACGATCATGCAGCCGAACAGGAACGGAATCCGCCAGCCCCATTCGCGGATAGCGCTCTCGGCCAGCAGCGCATTCAGGATAAAGCCCATCGCTGCGGCCACCATGATCGCCACCTGCTGGCTACCTGACTGCCAGCTGGTATAAAAACCTTTGCGGCCTGGGGTGGCGATTTCGGCCAGATAAACCGACACGCCGCCCAGTTCGGCTCCCGCCGAAAAGCCCTGCAGCAAGCGTCCGGTCAGCACCAGCAGCGGTGCCCACAGGCCAATGCTCTGATAAGAAGGGATCAGCACAATCATGAAGGTGCCTGCCGCCATGATCGACAGCGTCACAATTAAGCCTTTGCGGCGGCCCACTTTGTCAATGTAAGCGCCGAGCACCACCGCGCCGATCGGGCGCATCAGGAAACCGGCACCGAATACCGCAAAGGTCATCATCAGCGAGGCAAACTCGCTGCTGGCCGGAAAGAAGGTGTGAGCGATGTAGGTGGCATAAAATCCAAACAGGAAAAAATCAAACTGCTCGAGAAAATTACCTGAGGTCACACGGAATATCGCGCCGATCCGGGCGCGGGTGGAAAGCGTAGTAGGTGAGGGGGTCTGCATCAGTGAGCTCCAGTCGGTGATTGACGCTTTTTGCCGCGCCTGTGACTGAAGAGTGGATCAGCGACCGGCGGTTAATAAGTGCAAAAAGGGCATGGATTGATGCGTGGCCTGCATGACTCGGCGAAGCTTGTGGGTTAAGTCGATTAATATCAGCGCGTTAGCGTAAAGGTGCGGGCGGCGGCGTTGCGGCTAACCCGCGCCACGAGTTTGCGGAAATGTGACAGAATTCATAACTGTGTAACAGCGCCGCTGCGGCGCTGGCCGGCAGGTCAGGAGCGCGTCACGCCAAACGTCTGTTGCAGCCGCTGTAAACCGGCCGCGCTGAACTGCACTTCACGGTAGCCGGGGTTGCGCGTAAGCCAGCCCTGCTGTTCGAAGGCGCTCAGCAGCGCCGCACCGGCATACCCGCCGAGGTGAAAGCGGCGCTCGCTCCAGTCCAGACAGCCGCAGCAGGCTTTGCGCCGTCCCGGCTGAGAGAGATCGATCTGTAACGCCGCAAACTGCTGCTGGCCAGAACGCGTGATGGCGCTGCCGTCCGCCGTTATCCATCCCTGCTGCTGCATTGCAGCATAGATCTGCACTGCAATTTCGCCCGCCAGATGATCGTAACAGGTGCGGGCGGTACGCAGCGCTGCCGGCGTGCGACTGTCCGGGGCAGCAACCCGCCGCCACGACACGCCCATCATGCTTTCAATCAGATCGGCGATGTCACTGCCGGTCAGCCGGTAATAACGGTGGCGGCCCTGCGCCAGGCAGACGATCAGCCCGCTGTTAATTAAACGATTGAGGTGCGCGCTGGCAGTCGAAGGCGCAACGTCGGTGACGGCGCTGAGTTCCGTGGCGGTCCAGGCGCGGCCATCCATCAGCGCTGACAGCATCCTCACGCGCGAGGTGTCGGCCATGGCGGCGGCGACCGCGACAATCGCCGCCTCAAGAGCGACGCTGTCGTCGGGGCGTTCATGCGGTTGTGATTTTGTCATCTGCCGGGACTGCCCATGCGGTTGTCAGCCTCGCGGCTGAGTGATTGTCGTCGGTGATCAGGATCAGCTGGTTAGCGTGGTCGCTGTATTGCACCAGAATATTAATGCCGGCGCTGGCCAGCCGCGCCGTTATCTCAGCCAGTTCACCGGGGCGCTGCTGGGGTAATTTGCGGATCAGCGGAGCGGTCACCGCCTGTACTGCGATTCCTTCCGCCTCCAGCACGGCCCGCGCCCGCTCGCCCTCCACCACCAGAAAATGCGCGTGGCTCTGCGCGCCAGCCGAGAACAGGCCGCCGCCTTCCAGTCCAATGCCGTGCTGGCCCAGCAGGCCGGTGAGACGGGAAAGGGTGCCAGCACTATTTTGCAGGATCACATGAATATCGAACATCTTAATTTGTCTCCGGTTTCGATGCATACTCTCTGACCAGTGTCGCAATGCGCAGCGAGTAACCGGCGAAAAGGGTCTCACGGCCTTCGCGTTGGGCAGCCTGATGCTGTGGATTGTTTTTCCAGGCCAGCACTGCCGCTTCATCGCGCCACCAGGACAGCGAGAGGATCTTTTTCTCATCGGTCAGGCTTTGAAAGCGCTCAATCGCGATAAAACCGTCGACCTGCGCCAGCAGCGGTTTGAGTTCTGCGGCCAGATGCAGGTAGCGAGCCTGGTGTTCGGGTCGGGCCTGGGCTTCAAACAGTACAGCGATCATCGGTTGTCTCCTTAGGGTGTCAGCAGCACAGTAGCGGGCGGGGCGGCGTGATGCTTCGGCCTGCTACGAAATATGCCTGTACGGCTAATCAACCAGACCATCATTTCACTATCATGGAGCAGGTAATATGTTCACCGGACTGAGTGCGTTTCCCCTGACCCCGTTTACGGCTGATAAGCCGGATGAAGCGGCATTTTTACGGCTGTTGCAGCGGCTGACTGAGGCCGGAGTGGACTCGCTTGGCGTGCTGGGCTCTACCGGCAGTTACGCTTACCTGACCCGCACGCAGCGCAGGCGTATCGCCGAACTGGCGGTCGCCCATGCTGGCGCTGTCCCGGTGATGATCGGTATCGGTGCGGTCAGCAGTGCTGAGGTGCTGCATCTGGCGGAAGATGCCCAGCAGGCGGGCGCATCGGCGCTGCTATTGCCGCCGCTTGGCTATCAGGCGCTGCGGGATGAAGAGGTGTTCACCCTCTACCAGACGGTTGCGCGTTACGCTTCGGTGCCGATCTGCGTCTACGACAATCCGGGCACCACCCATTTTACCTTTTCCGATGCGCTGATCGGCCGCATCGCCGCGCTGCCTGGCATCGCCTCAATAAAAATTCCCGGTGTACCGGCAGAATTGCCGGCGGCTGTTCAGCGCATCGCCCAACTGCGGGCCTTGCTGCCTGAAACTGTCTCAATCGGCGTCAGCGGCGATGCGTTTGCCGCAACCGGCCTGCTGGCGGGCTGTGATGGCTGGTACTCGGTCTGTGGCGGGCTGTTTCCGCGGGTAGCGAAGGCGATCGCTGAGGCGGCGCAGGCGGGCGATGATCGGCGCGTCACGATGCTGGATGCGCAACTGCAACCCTTGTGGGCGCTGTTCCGTCAGCATGGCGGCAGCCTGCGGGTGATGGCGGCGGCGGCCGCCATCCTGGGCCTGACAGCAGCAGACAATCTGCCGCGCCCGCTGTTATCGCTCTCCGGGGCCGATTATCAGCAGATCGCTGAGGTTGTGACCCCGCTGGAGCTGGCGTAGCCGGCGCGGGCAGGCGGGTCATAACCTGCCTGCTGCAACGCCGGTGGCCTGCTGCGGTGGCCATCGGCTCCGCCCGGCATTGACCCCCGTGCCGTGCCGGCGTTTCTCTGCCGTCAACAGCCTCAGCGGTGGTAGACCAGGTTAAAGCCTTCGCTTGCCTGCGGTGGCTCAAAGTAGCGGGTAATTAAATCGAACTGTTGTTCGGTGGCGGCGAAGAGGTGTTCACCCGACTGATTGCGGGCATGCAGGCGGGCTTTACAGCAATCATCCGGCAGGTCGAGATAATGCAGCTGATGCTGTGCCGCCGAGCGTGTGATCAACGACATCATCCAGCCGCGATTCGCCTGGGTATTGGCAGGAAAATCGAGCACCACCGAAACGCCCGCCGTGAGCAGCGCCAGCAGGTGCGGAGTGACGGCATTTTTCAGCAGCGCGGCACAGCGCACATAGTCGGCGACCGAGTGCAGCTGATCCGGATAGAGTGCCGCCAGCCACTGATCTTCACTCAGGATGATGCAGCCCGGTTCGGCGCCCAGCCGGGCAGCAAGGGTGGATTTGCCGGAGGCGATTTTACCGCACAGCAGATGCAGGGTAGCAGGGGTAACGGTGTGATGATGCATAGGCGTCCTTAACGATTTAACACCGGTAAGGCCCGCCTTACCGGCGGGAAAAGAGACAGCTTATCCCACCGCGAAACAGACGGTGTTAATAATCATCTCTGGCTGGCAAGCTGCGTATCGGTTCATCCGGTGAGACTAGCAAAGTGGGCGGGATTATCCAGCAGAATATTGTCGTGCTATCCGCAAATCTGTGGCTGGGCTGGCGGCGAAATAAGCCCGGGTGCAGCACAATGCGGGATGTGCGGGCGCGGTGGTGTCAGTTGTCAGTAAGCTGCCAGCTCACCGGACCACCACCTCGCCGCAGGGTGTCGCCATTATGCCTGTTTCGCCATCAGTAACGTCAGCAGTTCCCGGCAGCACGCCTCTTCTTCAGCACTGTCTGCGGCCGCCAGATGACGCAGCAGCGCCATGCAACTGTGCTCTTTGCCCGCTTCCATCAGCTCCTCAACCAGAAAATTCATTTTTTCCCGCTCGGTGGCGTGAAACGCCGGATTGATCAGGTGGACATTTTCCTTCACGGCCAGGGTGGCGCTCTCTGAGTGATTCATAGAATTATCCTGTGTTGGGTTAAAAAATGGCCTGGTAGATGGTTTAAACTTATACACGAAAGTGGATTTTGTACAGTTTTGGCGGGCTTCTTTTTTCGCTGAGTCGGGCGTAAGGGGATGAGTGAACAAATTAAGAATAGTTGAGCCAGGCCCGGTTGGCGCGGGTTGCAGCGCGGTGCCAGCCAGTTAACAGGTAGCCGCTATTGACTAAAAGCCTGCTAATCATTTGGTTAGCGAACTACCGGCAGGTGAAAATTTTTTGAAAAAATAGCCGGCCTGCCAGCCAGCGATAGCCAGAGTGGTGCTGAGGTCGGCTATTTCTGGCTGACGTGCGCGGCGATCGAACGGCCGCCGTGCTGATCGGCAACACGGCGGCGTCAGGATCGGGGGTTAGCGGGCAGGCAGGAAATCTTCGCGCTGCGGGGTGAAGGTATCCAGCAGCATACCGGCTTCAAGGCAGACGCAGCCGTGTACCACATCGGGCGCTTTATAGAGGGTATCGCCAGCGCCGACCTCACGCGTCTCGTCCCCGATGGTGAAGGCGAAACGGCCGCTTAGCACGTAGGTTAACTGTTCATGTGGATGGTGATGTAACGGGCCGATGGCGCCTTTTTCGAAGCTGACTTCGACCGCCATCATCGTGCCGCCGTAAGCCAGAACCCGACGGGTGACACCCTGACCTAAATCCTCCAGTGGACGCTCTTTTTTATAGATAAACATCTCATCTCCGGTGTGTGGTTGGACGCCAGGGTAGTCGTTTTGTGACGCTACTCACAGCGCAAAGGTGAATTAGTCCATGCACTTTAGTGGTTTTTCATTAAAATGAAACGGTGTTTCAATTAAATTCTAAGGGCAGATCATGAAAATCGCGTTAATGATGGAAAACAGCCAGGCGGCTAAAAACGCTATCGTATTGAAAGAACTGGAAGGCGTGGCGCAGCCGCTGGGCCATCAGGTCTTCAACGTCGGAATGAGCGACGAACAGGATCACCATCTGACCTATATTCACCTCGGTATTCAGGCCAGCCTGCTGCTGAACAGCAAGGCGGTTGATTTCGTGGTGGCCGGTTGTGGCACCGGGCAGGGCGCGCTGATGTCGCTCAACATTCATCCTGGCGTCAACTGCGGTTACTGTATCGATCCCGCCGATGCTTACCTGTTCGCCCAGATCAACAACGGTAATGCCCTGGCGCTGCCGTTTGCTAAAGGCTTCGGCTGGGGTGCTGAACTCAACCTGCGCTTTATCTTTGAAAAAGCCTTTACCGGCGAAAAAGGCATGGGCTATCCGCCAGAGCGTAAAGAGCCTCAGGTGCGTAATGCCGGCCTGCTGAATCAGGTTAAAGCCGCCGTGATTAAAGAGAACTATCTCGACACGCTGCGCGCCATCGATCCTGAGCTGGTGCAAACCGCGGTCAGCGGCCCGCGCTTCCAGCAATGTTTGTTTGAGCACGGGCAGAACCAGGAGATCGTCTCCTTTGTACGCCAGCTGACGCAGTAATCACGCAAGCGTGACGCGAGGCCAGGGAAACCTGGCCTTTTTATTGCCCGTGCTGCGCAGAATTATTTCCCCGAAATAACAGCCCCGAAATAACAGCCCCGAAAATAACAACCCGCTGCGCGGGCGATGCCAGACTCACGACCCTCTTTACACCGCGTAGGTGAGGAGAATTAATAACCCCGCGCAAATTATCCCCGGCTTAGCGTTAGCCTTGCCAATGTTGCCTCTGTTGCCTCTGTTGCCTCTGTCTGGCCCTGACTGCGCCCGTTATCCCACCAATGCTTCACTGCCTGTTTCCCCGCTGATCGCGGCTTTTTACCGCAACCGATATAAAAAAATCTCAAAAGAGTGTTAACCGGTTTCGGCTAACGGTGATTGCGGCGTTATGGCTGTGATGCCAGCCAGCACCGGGCTGAGAGTTTTTAGTGAGCAGTAACTGATTGATAAATGGGAAAAGCTCTCATGTGGCATACCTCTTTAGAGGTATTAAGCGATCGCGGTTCCGACCGATTATATTATTTAATATACTAAACAAAGGGATAACCCATATGTGCTTGTTATATCGGACCTCGCTTAAACAGAAGTTGCTGCTGTTATTATTACCGCTGGTCGTCACGACAATATGGCTGAGTTACAGCAGTGTTTATGGGAAATATCAACTAAAAAAGCAGATGTGGGCGGTTGAACAACAGGTACAGCTAGCACAGGCGGTCGGCGGATTAATTAATGAATTGCAAAAAGAGCGGGGATTAACCTCGGGATTTCTGGTGAGTAAAGGAAAAGAGTTTTCCGCCGACCTGGAGGAGCAAAAAAAGCGCACGGACCTGGCCCGGCAAAAAATTGCGTTACTTGATTATAATGAGCAACGATCGCAGCAGCTGAAAACGGTGCGTGAGGATGTGCTTAATTTCCGCGTCTCCGCTGCCGCCGGCATAAAATTTTACAATGAGTCTATCAGCACGCTGCTTGACGTTATTGGTAAAAGCGACAGGCTGGTTCAGAACGGCGGAATTGCCCGCCAGCTTGGCGCTTATTACGCTCTGCTGAATTTAAAAAATCTGATGGGCAGCGAGCGGGCGTTTATGTCCGGCGTCTTTGTGCTGAACCGCTTTCAGCCCGGGCAGTTAGCGGCGCTGAACGCGCTGGTAGCGGGCCAGGCGGTCTGGCAGCACTATTTTCTGATGAAAGCCACCCCGGAACAGGCAGCACTGTTTACCCAGACCTCGCTTTCCCCGAATTTCACTCAGGCGTTATCGCTGCGCAACACCGCGCTGAATCAGGCGGAGAGTGGCGATTGGCAGATTAGCCCAAGAGAGTGGTACGAGGCGCAATCACAGCGTATTGAAGCACTGCACGATATTGAAAAAAGCATTAACAGGGATATTAAATACGCGGCGCGCGACAACTATAAACAGGCCAGTCGTGAGGAGATGGTATTTTTATTTATCTGCCTGACGGCTTTTCTCACGTCGGCGCTGGTGGCATGGCTGGTTATTCGGACCATCAATTCACAACTGCGCTCTGCCATTAATATTATTGAGAATATGGACGGCGATTTGACCCAGCGTCTGGCAGTCCGGGGAACCGATGAAATATCGCTATTAAATAAGTTTTATAATCATTCGATTGAAAATATTCAGTCGATGGTGCTGGAAATTAAAAATAATGCAGCGGTTGTGCGCCAGGTCAGTTCAGAAATAGCCTCAGGAAATGATGAGCTGGCCAAGCGAACCGAAGAGCAGGCGGCTTCTCTGACAGAGACGGCGGCCAGTATCGAGCAGATTTCTACCGCCATAGAGCAAAACTCGGATAACGCCCGACGTGTAGAAACGTTAGCCAGGAATATGGTCGACCATGTTGAGTCGGCCAGTAAGAGTGTGGGCGAGGCTAACCTTTCTATGCAGGAGATTCGGACCTTCAGTGAGCAGATTGCCGGGATTGTGTCGTCCATCAACAACATCTCTTCCCAGACCAACCTGCTGGCGTTAAACGCCGCCGTCGAAGCAGCCCGGGCGGGTGACTTAGGGAAGGGGTTTACCGTGGTTGCCGCCGAAGTCCGCAACTTATCGCGGCTGTGCGCAAATGAAGCCGATATGATTCAGAAACTGATTGCTCAGAATATCAATAAGATTGAAGAGGGCGCGGAAAGGGTACTTTCCTCTGAGCAGATTCTGCGTAGCGTGGTGGGAAATGCGGAGCAGATGAAGCAGTTTATTGATGATATTGCGAATGCTTCAGCTGAACAGTCGTCTGGCATTGCGCAAATTCATCTGGCGCTAAACCAGATGGGCCAGGTGACCGATCAGAATGTGAGTATGGTTGCCGAGGCCGCGACCAGCAGTCATCGGCTGCATGACCAATCCGAAGCGATGAGCAGTCTGGTGGACAAGTTTATCGTTGAATAAGCGGCGGAATAGCGTCTGGCCCGGATAAATGTCCCGGCTTCTGTCCGGGCCAGGCGCGTTAAGTGGTGCAGGCATAATTACTGCCCGCGATCGTCCCGGCAACGCGCCTCAGGTGCAGGGACTGCCCGCAACATCGTCTACTTAACGCAACGCAACGCGGCGTGTTAATTTTGCCGCGCTAGCGTTTAGGTCGTGATCGGTTGTGCGGTCTGGAAACGCTGCGGCGTATCCGGCGTTAACACCCATTTAGTGCGTCTGCACCCGCGCTGGCGCTGCGTGTCGGCTGGCCTCCACCAGCATCCGGGTATAGGCCACGCTCGCCTGATTGCCCACCAGCGTTGGCACATCCAGCGTCTCCAGCACTTTTCCCTGTTGCATCACCGCAACGCGATGGCATAGATGTGCCACTACGCCCAGGTCGTGCGTCACCATCAGATAGGTCAGGTTGTCCTGCTGCTGCAGATCGCTCAGCAGGTTGAGGATCTCCGCCTGCACCGAAACGTCGAGCGCCGAGGTCGGTTCATCCAGCAGCAGCACCGTCGGCTGCAGTATCAGCGCCCTGGCGATCGCCACCCGCTGACGCTGTCCGCCCGACAACTGATGGGGATAGCGGGTCAGCCAGGCACGGTTCAGGCCAACCTTTTCCAGCATGGCAATCACCCGCTGCTGGCGCTGACCGATGCCCTGAATCTGTAACGGTTCTTCCAGGATGTCGCCGATGGTGTGACGCGGATGCAGCGACCCGTAAGGGTCCTGAAAGACCATCTGCACCCGTCGGCAGCGCGCCCGGTTGATGCGATGCGCCAGCGGCTCGCCATCAATCGACAGCGAACCTTGCCAGTGATTAAACAGGCCGGCCAGGCACTTCAGCACCGTGGTTTTGCCCGAACCTGACTCGCCGACCAGGCCAAAAATTTCGCCCGGGTTGACCCGCAGATTAACGTCGAACAGCACCTGATTACGGGCGTTCTCGTCGCCAAAACTGAGGTTAAGGTTGTTCACTTCAATCATCGTCACTCCTTATTCGGTTAACCAGCTTGCGTGACGTTGTAACACCGGCAGGCGACTGCGACGGTGATCGATGTCGGGCAGCGCGGCCATCAGGCCCTGGGTGTAGGGATGCTGCGCACGATCCAGTTCACTGGCGGCCAGCGACTCCACCACCCGACCGGCATACATCACCAGCACCCGGTCGCAAAAACTGCGCACCAGGTTGATATCGTGGCTGATAAAAATCAGCCCCAGCCCGCGCGCCTTCACCAGCTCATCCAGCAGCGTCAGCACCTGCAGCCGCACCGAAACATCCAGTGCCGAGGTCGGTTCATCGGCTATCACCAGTTCCGGCTCGGTAATCAGCATCATGGCAATCATCACGCGCTGCCCCTGACCACCGGAAATTTCATGCGGATAGAGCTGATAAACCCGCTCAGGATCGCGGATCTGCACCTCCTCCAGCATCGCCAGCGCCCGCTGACGGGCGGCGGCATGCTGGCCGCGATGGTGGCTGCGCCACGCCTCAGCGATCTGTTCGCCGACCCGCACCACCGGATTAAGCGAATATTTCGGGTCCTGCATGATCATCGATATCCGTTTGCCGCGGATTTCACGCATCCGGGCCGGGCTGGCGTGTAACAAATCGACAGTGCCAAACTGCATCCGGCTGGCCTCAACCCGCGCCTTCGACGGCAGTAACTGCAGCAGCGCCCGACCGACGGTAGATTTACCGGAGCCGGATTCACCGACTATCGCCAGCTTCTCCTGACCAAGCTGAAACGAGACGCCGCGTACTGCCGGGGTGCTCTGGCGTCCGTTAACAAAATTTACGTGCAAATCGCGCACGTCGAGCAACGGCGTGGCGTTACTCACTGCGGGGATCGAGCAGGTCACGTAGGCCATCTCCTAAAAAGTTGAATGCCAGACTGTTAATCAGAATCGCCAGACCAGGTACGGTAACCACCCACCAGCACTCCAGCATGTAGGTGCGGCCGCTGGCGATCATCGCGCCCCATTCCGGATCGGGCGGCTGCGCGCCCAGCCCGAGAAAGCCGAGTCCGGCGGCGGTGAGGATAATGCCCGCCATGTTCATGGTGATGCGGATAATCACCGACGGCAGGCAGAGCGGGATGATGTGCTTCCACAGCACCCGCAGCGGCGAGGCACCCTGTAAACGCACCGCAGAGATAAAATCAGCCTGACGCAGCGACAGGGTTTCTGCCCGCGCCAGACGGGCAATCGGCGGCCAGGCGGTGAGGGTAATGGCGATCACCACATGTTCCAGTCCCGGCCCCAGCGCGGCGACAAACGCCAGCGCCAGTACCAGGCTGGGAAACGAGATAAAAATGTCGGTGACCCGCATCAGCACGCTGTCGACCCAGCCGCCAAAATAGCCGGCGGTGACACCGAGCAGCAGGCCGAGCGGTCCGACGGTCACCGACACCAGCAGCACGATATACAGAGTGATGCGAGCGCCCCACACCAGACGGCTGAAGATGTCGCGGCCAAACTCATCGGTACCGAACCAGTGGGCGGCACCCGGCGGCGAGAGCGCATTATTCAGATCCTGAATCAGCGGATGATACGGTGCGATCCACGGGGCAAACAGCGCCACAATGCAGAGCAGCAACACAATGCCGCCGCCGATGGCGGTCAGCGGATTACGGGCCATGCGCCAGATAAAGTGACCGCTGCGGGCAGCGAAACGGCGACAGCGCGCCAGTCGCTCACGGGTGGGGCTGGCAGCCGGTGCATCAAAGGAAAGGGTCATACTTTGGTCCTCGGATCGAACACCTGATAGAGCAGGTCGGAGAGCAGGTTAAGCAGCACGAAAATCAGGCCAACCACCAGTACGCAGCCCATCACCGCGTTCATATCGCCCAGCATCAGGCTGCCGGTCAGATAGGAACCAAAGCCCGGCCATGAGAAGACGGTTTCAATCAGCACCGCGCCCTCCAGCAGCGAACCGTAGGCCAGCGCCACCACGGTCAGCAGCTGCACCAGAATATTGCGGAAGGCGTGCTGCCAGATCACCTGCCACTCGGTTAAACCTTTTACCCGGGCGGTGAGGATGAACTCCTGTGACAGCTGCGCCAGCATAAAGCTGCGCGTCATGCGGCTGATGTAGGCCAGCGAATGAAAGCCCAGCAGGGAAGCGGGCAACACCAGGTGATTCAGCGCATTCCAGAACACCTGACTGTTACCGGCCAGCAGCGCGTCGATCAGCATAAAGCCGCTGCGGCGTGGCACGATGCCATCAAGGCTGAAATCCACCCGGCCCGCGCCGCCGACCCAGCCGAGATGGGCATAAAACAGCAGCAGACCCATCATCCCGACCCAGAAAATCGGCGTTGAATAACCGGCCAGGCTGATCATCCGCACCAGATAATCGATCACGCTGTTGCGGCGGGCAGCAGCCAGCACCCCGAGCGGCACGCCGAGACCGGCTCCGATCACAATTGCCAGCGTTGCCAGTTCCACCGTCGCCGGGAAGACGCGCAGGATATCGTTGACCACCGGCTGGCCGGTCAGCAGCGCATGGCCGAGATCGCCGTGCAGCAGCGCATTAAGGTAGAGGCCAAACTGCACCCACAGCGGCTTATCAAAACCGAGCTGGTGGTAAACCTGCTGATAGGTGGCCTGATCGGCATCTGGCCCGACAATCGCCAGCACCGGATCGAGCGGCATAACCCGCCCGATAAAGAAGGTCAGCATCAGCAGACCTGCGAGGGTGATCAGCACCTGCAAGCCGCGTTTGCTGATGCGGCGACAGTGGCTGCGGGTAAACGTCAGGGTCATTGGGGTCCTCCTGCCAGGCTATCCGGCGTTTTCCAGACGTCGCGCAGAAAGGTGGTTGCCGAAGGGTGTGGCTGATAATCCTGCACCCGGTTGTTAACCACCACCGAATCAAGCATCTGGGAGATCGGCATCAGCGCCGGTACCAGCTGGTCGTAGCGTTGCTGAATAGCGAAGTACGCCTGCTGTTGTCTGGCGCTGTCGCGTTCCACCAGCGCGCGATCGATCATGCTGTTGAGCTGCGCATCGTAAAAACCGGTGCGCCAGCCCTGGAAATTAGTCAGACGGGCGCTGTCGGCATTGTTCGGGTTATAGACCAGCGAGCGCAGGCTGGAATGAGGATGGGGCTCCACGCCGCTACCGCCGCGTCCGACCAGCAGGCTGAACTGACGGTCACGCATCGCACCGTAGATCTGGTTACCGGTGCCGGTGATGATGCGGGCGCGAATGCCGGCCTGCAGCAGCGTCGACTGAATGGCGATGGCGATATTCAGGAACGGCTGATCGGCCAGCACCCGCAGCGAGGTGTCGAAGCCGTCCGGATAGCCCGCCTCGGCCAGCAGCGCCCGGGCGCGTGGCACGTCCAGTCGGTAACCGGGATCAGGCAGCGTGACGGGCATCCCCGCCTGAATTGGCCGCTGATGCAGTTCGCCATAGCCGGTCATCAGGCTCTTATTGATCCCCTGATAATCGACCAGATAGCGCACCGCTTCACGTACCCGGCTGTCGTTAAAATGCGGGTCCTTCATGCTCATCGCCAGGTAGTAGATCGTGCCTCGCCGCACTGCATCAATGGTGAGGTCGGGATCGTGGCGCAGCGCGCGCACGTCGGGAATCGACATGTTGCTGGCGATATCGAGGTCGCCTTTCTCCATCATCAGGCGCAGGGTCTGCGACTCCTGCAGATGGCGGAACACCACCCGCGACATTTTCGCTTCACCGCGCCAGTAGCCGGCCGAGCGGCTCATGCGCAGCACATCTTTGGCCTGCCAGATATCCAGCCGGAACGGGCCGGAACCGGCTTCGTGGGTGCTGAGCCAGCGGTTGCCCCAGTCACCGTTGACCTCATGCTGCTGCACCGTTTTGCGATCCAGCACCACCATGCTGCCAAGCGCCGCCAGCGAGTAGATCACCAGCTGTGGATCGTTGGGTTTTGGCAGAGTGATCACGACAGTGCGGGCGTCGGGAGCGGTGATCATCCGGTCAACGTTGTCGCGGCTGAAACCGTAGGATTTCCACACCGAGGCCTGCGCCAGGTTGAGGTGCAGCACCCGCCGCATTGACCAGATCACATCCTCGCTGGTCAGCGGATTGCCGGAATGGAAGGTGACATTGTCACGCAGATGAAAGGTCAGGGTGCTGTTATCCGCACTGACTGCCCAGCGTTCAGCCAGCGCCGGACGTACCTCGGTCAGCTTTTTCGGGTTGAGTTCAACCAGTCCGTCATACAGGTTGACCACGATGCCCACTACCTCATTGCCGGTCATGGCGGCCGGATCAAGGGTGAGCAGATTATTCATGTTCATACCGACGATCAGCTGATCGTCAGGGGTTTGTGCCTGCAGCGCGGGGCTGCCCGTCAGCAGCAGCAGCGCGATCAGCCAGCTGCCACACGATTGAAACAGTTTCATAAGTCGGGTCCGGCAGGTCAGAGGTTGCCCGATCGTCTTTCAGCCTGTCTGCCCGCTGACCGCAGGGCGGTCAGGGTGGCGTTAAGCCGGTGGCGATTCGGAATTATTATCGTTTGCTGTAGGGGACGATCGCGACTTACCAGCGATTCAGCGTATGGGTCTCGATCCAGCTAAAGTTAATGTCCTCGCCAAGCCCGGCGCGGGTCGGCAGGGTGACAAAACCCTGTGGGTCCATTGGGTCGACCAGGCTGTTGAGATAGGCTGGCGGCGTGTCGTAATCGAGGAACGGATGCAGCAGACCGCGCTCATACCAGCGGCAGTTACGGATCGCCCCGACCACCGCCAGGCTGGCAGCGCCGTTGCCGTGAACTTCACAGTCCATGCCGAACGCCTCGGCGAGGTTAGCCACTTTGAGGGTGGCTGAGATGCCGCCGACGCCGTTGGCCCCGGCACGCAGAATGTCGCAGGCTCCGGCTCGCACCCAGTCAGCGCGGCTGTGATGCTTGCCGCCGAGACTCTCCGGGCCGAGCACGTCAATCGACAGGTTGTCCGCCAGCCAGGCGTAAGAGGCCATGCTTTCCTCCTCCATCGGCTCTTCAAACCAGGCGAAGTTGAGCTTCTCCAGCGCCTTGCCAATGGTCAGCGCATCGCTGCGGCTGTACCAGTGATAGCCATCCAGCATCAGCGCGATATCCGGACCCACCGCTTCGCGCACTGCGGCGCAGGCTTTGATATCCATCGCCGGGCTGGGCGCAAACGACACTGGCGGCATCCAGGTGTGCAGCTTTATCGCCTGATAACCGCGCGCCACCAGTTTTTCAGCGAACTGCGCATATTCATCCGGGGTTGAGAGTCCGCCATGCAGCTCATCGCCGCACATGGTGCTGCCGTAGGCCGGGATCTTTTCGCGATAGCCGCCCAGCAGCTTATGTACCGGCTGGTTAAGTTTGCGGCCAATCAGGTCCCACAGCGCCTGTTCCACCGCTGAGAGCGCCCGTTCGGTAAGCTGATGGGCGCTGCCGCGCTGCCAGTGCACCAGATCCTGCCATAAACGCTCACGATCAAAGGCGTTCTGGCCGATCAGCACTTTACGGAAGAAGGCATTAACCACGTGCGAACGGATGACTTCGGGCGGGGCAAAGGCGTAACCGCAGTCACCGTCCTCGCTGGTCAGGGTGAGCAGCGCCATCTGCGCCTCATTTTCCGGACCGGGATGGGAATGCCCGGCGCTGTCGCTACAGCGTTGGGTCGGATAGGTAAAGAGAGTGACATCAATCGCGCTAATCTTCACGGCTAAGCTCCTGTGGCTGACTATCCTGACAAAATATTAAAACGTCGTTTCATTTTTCAATCTAGCCGTAACATTTTATTAACGCATTAGCCAAAGGGCGCATCTTGCTGGCTAATATGTGTGCAATCGCCCAGGGCGTTGTGAGCATATTCACGAATGTTGACCATTTTGTGAGCAGTAACACAGCCGCTTGCCGCAGGTCGTAGCGTGCTTGTCGATAGCTCTGTGCGAAGCCCAAACCTCAAACCTCAAACCTCAAACCTCAAACCCGGCGATTGCGCAGGCTCTGCTGCGCTGCGACCCAGCGGAAAAACATTTCGCGCCATCACTTCCCCCGATTCTGTTTTTAGGTGATAGTAACGCCGCTTTATATTAATAATTCTCATTATCATTACTGTGGACTTTGACTATGAAAAAATGGCTTTTAGCGCTGGGGCTAATCACGCTGACAGGGATGGCTTCGGCCAAAACCATTACCGATGTGGCCGGACGCCAGGTCGAGGTGCCGCAGGAGGCAAAACGCATCATTCTGGGTGAGGGACGGCAGATTTACCTGCTGGCAGCGTTTGATACCGATGCGCCGTTTAAGCGGGTGATCGGCTGGCGCGATGATTTTCCTAAAGCGGACTGGGACGGTTACCAGGCTTATGAGCAGCGCTATCCGCAGATTAAACAGTTGCCGACCTTTGGCGGCGCAAAAGATGGCACTTTCAACGTTGAGCAGGCGCTCACCCTGAAGCCCGATCTGGTGCTGATGAACCTCGAATCGAAAGCGGCAACTGACGAAGGCAAGCTGATCGAGAAGCTTCAGGCTGTTGGCGTCCCGGTGGTGTTTATCGATTTCCGTGAATCGCCGTTTGTTAATGCAGAGAAAAGCATCCACATCATGGGCGAACTGCTGAACAAGCCGGAGCGGGCGCAGGCGATTATTCGTTTTCGTCAGCAGCAGATTGACCGGGTGACCTCGAAGCTGGCGAACTTTAGCGGCTACCGGCCAAAAGTGATGATTGATCGGGCCGGCGGCTACAGCGATGAGTGCTGCATGTCCTTTGGTAATGAAAACTTTGGTCAGATGGTGGAGATGGCCGGCGGACGCAACATCGCGAAGGATCTGATCCCCGGCACGTTTGGCACGGTTAACCCGGAGCAGATCATTGCCAGCCAGCCGGATGTGGTGGTGGTGACCGGTGCCAACTGGAAGAACTACAACACCGTCGGTAAGTGGGTCGGCGTCGGTCCGGGTGCCAACCTGACAGACGCCAGCGCACGGCTGAAAGCCCTGATGATGCGTGACGCGTTCAAAACCCTGCCGGTGGCGCACAACGGCAACGCGCACGCCATCTGGCATCAGTTCTATGACAGCCCGTATCAGTTTGTTGCGATTCAGGCGCTGGCCAAATGGCTGCATCCCGATCTGTTTGCCGATCTCGATCCGGACGCGACCTTCCGTGAGTTTTATCAGCAGTTCCTGCCGCTGCCGTATCAGCCCGGCTACTGGGTGACGCTGCCCGCCGATAAGTCCTGATCCCCAGGCGGTGACCCGGCGGTCACCGCCCTGATTTTCACTTCCTGCCGAATTAACCCTTCGCTTTTCTTCATGTTTACTAATCTTTTACAGGCGCGAGATCGGTTGCTACTGGCAGCCTGACGTCTGGCCTGATCCACATTCATCGTTGAAATGGAGAGAAACATGCGCAATACCTCGGGAAGATCGGCATTCGCCGTGACGCTGTACGCTCTGCTGGAGCCGGTGCCGCTGGGCTTTTTTGTCGCGGCCTGGCTGTTCGATATCCTCTATAGCCAGACCTTTGTCCAGTTCTGGACCGACGCCGCCGGCTGGCTGATCGCGCTGGGGCTGGTGCTGGCTATTGTGCCGCGACTCATCGCGCTGGTTTATCTGTTCCGCGGCAGCGACAGTGCAGAAAAGAGCCATTTCTGGCTGTGGCTGGTGGCGATTGTCATCGCTATCGTCAATGCGTTTATCCACAGTCGCGACGCTGCCGCTGTGATCCCGCTTGGCGTAACGCTTTCCACGCTGGTGGTGGCGCTGCTGCTGCTGGCGAATGTGCAACTTGCGTTACGTCAGCGTAGCGCTTAAGGAGGAGCCACCATGAAAATGCAGCATAAATCTATCCTGGCGCTCACCCTGACAGCCCTGCTGGTGGGCTGTGATGATGGCGCGCTGGTCGATCCGCAGAAGCAGATTGGACCCAACCCGGAACTGCCGCAGGCGCAGAACTTCTTTATGCCGCCAATGCAGGTGCCGGAAGGCACGCCGTGGAAAGCGGGCGAAATGCCAAAAGTGGCGCAGGGGCTGAAAATCGAGAAAATCGCCGAGAATCTGCAGCATCCGCGCCAGGTCTATGTGTTACCGAATAACGATGTGCTGGTAGCGGAATCAAACGGGCCGGCAAAGCCGACCACCCGACCTAAACAGCTGATTATGGGCATCGTGCAGAAAGCCTCAGGCAAAGGCGGTGCCGGTGGCAACCGCATCACGCTGCTGCGTAACGTCAACGGTAAATGGGAGCAGCATCGCTTTATCGAAAACCTGCATTCGCCGTTTGGTATGCAGCTGATTGGTAACACGCTCTACGTCGCCAATGCTGATAGCCTGGTGAAATTCCCGTATCGCGAAGGGGAAACCGAAATCCGCACCGCGCCGGAAGAGGTGACCGAACTGCCGGGCGGGCCGATTAACCACCACTGGACTAAATCGCTGTTAGCCAGCCCGGACGGCAGCAAACTGTACGTCGGCGTCGGCTCCAACAGTAACGTTACCGAAAACGGCATCGGGGCCGAATACCGGCGGGCAGCGGTGCTGGAAGTGGACGCTGCCAGCGGTGCCAGTCGTATCTACGCCAGCGGGCTGCGCAATCCGACCGGCTTACAGTGGGAGCCGCAAAGCGGCAAACTGTGGGCCATTGTCAACGAACGTGACGAAATCGGTTCCGATCTGGTGCCAGACTATCTGACCTCGGTGCAGGATAAAGGCTTCTACGGCTGGCCCTACAGCTACTATGGTCAGCATGTCGATACCCGTGCCGAACCGCAGCGTCCTGACCTGGTTGAGCAGGCGATAAAACCGGATTACGCGCTCAGCTCGCACGTCGCGCCGCTCGGACTGCTGTTTTACAGCGCCGATAACATGCCGCAGTATCGCGGGGGTGCCTTTATCAGTGAGCACGGCAGCTGGAACCGCACGCCGCTCAACGGCTACAAAGTGGTGTGGGTGAAGTTTGAAAACGGCAAGCCGGTCGGGCAGCCACAGACGGTGGTATCAGGTTTTCTGACGGAGGATGAGAAGCAGGTGCGGGGTCTGCCGGTTGGCCTGGCCAGCGATCAGCAGGGCGGCGTATTAATCGCCGATGATGCCGGCAATACCGTCTGGCGGATCAGCGCCGCCAACTAACCGGTTTATGACGGGCATAAAAAAAGGATTTGGCGTAATGCCAAATCCTTTATTTTTTTGTTCGCTACCCGGCTGGTAACCGCGCTGCGAACGAGGTGCTCAGCACTCTCCACACAGCAGATTGTAAAATGTGCGGCTAAGGATTTCAAGTTTCGCCAAAATACTGTATGTTTATACATGTGTTGGGTGTTGAGCGAAGCCTCATTGTCGACTGGCCGCTCCCAGGGGCACGGTTTCCAAAATCCCGGCAGGCATCAGGTGGTGCTGGCCTGTGGCTTTAACCATGAGTGCCGCTCAGCCCTCTCCACAAAGATGTGCTTAGGCGCCCGGCGGGTAGAGTCAAAGCCTCGGTTGCCGAACAGCGCGCTCCTGTTAAAGGAGAAGGAAAGTGATGGAACTGACTAAGCTGATTCTGGATCTCATCCGGGTCATCTTGCAGATCATCGTTGCCCTTATGCAACTGACCGGTCACGCAGGTTAACCGGAACTTGAATCAAGGCGGGGCTAACCACTCCGCCTTTTTTCGCTGTCAATTGCCTGTCATGCTGGCCGGGTAGAGTGGCGCGACAGCGTGACGCCAGCCTGGCGTTACCTTTCGCGATTGGGAGTGTTATGTCAGTTGCCACCCTTATGCCCGCCAGACTCCAGCACACCCGGATTGATGAGAGTGTGCGCCTGCGTGAAACCCGCATCGGCCAGCAGTGTGAAATTCTGGCCCACAGCACGCTGGAATATTGCGAGCTGGGGGACTTCTCTTACGTCGGGGAGCATTGCAGCATCGCCGATAGTCAGATTGGCCGCTTCTGCGCCATCGCTAATCAGGTGCGCATCGGCGCGCCTAATCATCCGATGGATCGCGCCTCTCAGCATCGCTTCACCTACTGCCCGGAGTATTACCACCCTGACGCCCAGCGCGATGGCGGTTTCTATGCCGCGCGGCGTGCCGATCGGGTGACCATCGGTCACGATGTCTGGATTGGCCACGGGGTTATCGTGCTGCCCGGCGTCACCATTGGCGATGGGGCGGTACTGGCGGCAGGTGCGGTGGTGACCAGGGATGTGGCGGCTTACAGCGTGGTCGGCGGCGTACCGGCCAGGCCGCTGCGGCTGCGGTTTACCCCGGCGATTGCCGCCCGGCTGCAGCGTATTGCCTGGTGGGACTGGCCACTGGAGAAACTGCTGGCTAACTTGGCGGATTTTCAGCAGGGCGATATTGAACTGTTCTGCGATCGTCACGATTTGCGGAGCGCATAACGATCGCCCCGGCGCGAACCGGGGCGACGACGATCACGCCACCGACGTCTCCGCCACCTCAGACGACGCGGTATCAGCGACCAGCGGTTTTTCCGGTTGCAGCAGAGTCATCGCCAGCATACTGCCAAACGCAATCAGCGCGGTGACGGTAAACATCGCGTTGTAGCCGTAATATTCCGCCAGCCAGCCGCATAACATCGGCGAGATAATCGCGGCCAGATTGGCAATCGCCAGCGTCATGCCGCTGTAGGTGCCGACCGAGGCTTTCGGGGTGACGTCAATCACCACTGACCAGTAGACGTTATTCACCAGCGCGTTGAGCGCATTACCCAGCGTCATCAGGGCAATAATCCCGGCGGCTGATGACACGTAAGGGATCGCCATAAAGCAACAGGCGGTGCCGCACAGCGTGACCGCGGCGAACAGGTTGCGCGCCAGCCGCAGGTTATTGAAACGGGCCAGCAGGGTATCGGCGATGCGCCCGCCCAGCAGCACGGTCAGGCAGGCACCACTCCACGGGATCATCGCCACGTACCACAGCGAATGCAGGTCGTAATGGAAATTATCCTGCAGGTATTTTGGCATCCACGTCACCAGGGTAAAGGTGATGTAGAGGAAGGAGAAGTAGCCCAGCGCGTTGCATACCAGAGTGCGGCTGGTGAAGAAGCGCCACCACGGCAGCGCCACGCCATCGGCCGCACGCTGACGCTGGCCGTCAAGGATCAGCTTGCGTTCTGCGGCGCTGGTGGCGGGACTGCTCTCCGGACCGTCACTGAAGGTGCGGGCAAACAGCGCCATCGCCAGCAGCGAAAACACGCCCAGCAGAATAAACATCATCCGCCAGTCACCGGTCAGCAGCAGCAGCCCGACCGCAATTGGCGCGGTCAGCAACGCGCCAACCTGGGTCGAGAGCAGGCCAATGCCGAGCGCAAAGCCGCGTTCGTTATCCGGCGCCCAGTGCGCAATCGCCTTGTTCATCAGCGCGTAGGCGGGACCTTCCGAGAAGCCAAACAGGATGCGCAGGGCGGCAAAGCCCATAATGGCGGAACCGCCAAACAGCGCCATACCCAGTTCACCGGCCCAGGCGGTAGCGATTTCCAGCAGCGACCAGAGTACGCCCGCCAGTAACCAGACCTTTTTGGTGCCGATACGATCGGCAAGAAAGCCGCCGCACAGTGAACCAAACAGATAGCCGAAGCCAAAGTAGCCCAGCACAGCACCCAGCTGAACTTTACTGAAGTGGTACTCGGTGGCAATCGCGTTGGCGGCAAACGACAGCGCGCCGCGGTCGATGTAGTTGATCAGGGCGATCAGGAACAACAGTGAAAATATGGTGTAACGGTAACGGCTGGCCTTCATCTCACTTCTCCTGAATGGGGTTAACAGGATCGATGAAGCAAAATGAGTGCCGGAAACGCGGACAGGGCTGAAAAGGCGGAGGGAGCCGCGGGAGCAGGCGCTGCGGCCCGCCTGACTGGCGAGCCGTGATGAAGAATTACCCGGCTAATTATTCGCCTGCGCATCAATCCGGTGCAGCGAATGCCTGATAACAGGGAGCGCTCTGGCTCAGGCCGCGTTGTGCTGCGCCCGACTGGCGTGAGGCAGCGGCATTTGCGGCGGCTCGGCCAGTTCGCCGACATGTTGCAGTACCTGTAGCTGATAACCGGCATCGGCCACCGCACTCTGTTCGCTCAACAGCACGCCAGCTTCATTAACGTTTTTGCCCGCCACTTTAATTTTATCGGTGGCACTGGCCAGCATCCATTCATATTCAATATCAACGTGACCACTATCAATACAGCGAATGCCCTGCTGGCTGAGATCGTAAGCCAGTACCGTTGCGGTTGGACCGAGTGAAATTAAGACCAGATCAAAATCAGCCGCGTGGGATAAAACGGCGGCATACAGGCGGTCATAAATTGAAAAGGCGTTACGGTTTAACGTGGTGATCCGTTTAACCTCACGCGCGCCCGCCAGTAAATCATTGCCTAATCCCAGCCGCGTTCCGCTGCCCTCGACAATTAATACCCGCCGGTCTTTATACAGCAGTTTAAATTTATCAAAAATGGTACGGGATAACTGCTTGGTTTTATAATCGTGATAAGGTCGGGTTACCGAGGTATTACCGTACTGGTACTGCTTATTCAGCAGAGAGTGATAATATTTAAAATAAAACGACTTGTGAAAGAACCAGAACAGGGCCGATCCATTGCGCATATTTCGCGTAGTGCGAAAGGCGTCCGGGAGGCAGAGCAGGCAGTGCGGATTGGCCTGCGGGCCCTGCTGTAATAGCGCCTTAAGCCTGGCCGAGAGGCGCGGATCAAAGGGCTGAAAACCGATGTTCTTATAATAGGTCATCTCCAGCTCACCATCGCCGTAGCGGGCCAGCGATAACTGCGGATCGCTTAATAGCCGATCAATAGTCTCTTCTATCGACATGACTGAATAAGATTTAACTCTGGCCTGGGCGGCCGGATAGCGAAGCGCTGCATTGATAAATTTAAAGGGAAAACGAATCTTACGATAAATCGCATTTACTGCCGACATGATTAGCCTGCCTGTTTTATTTTGCCGGCGATAAATGAGCTGCGCCCGCATTAACGGAATTAAAGCTGTGCCTGATCTATATCACATCGCCTAAAAGTTGCCAGGATGAGGAATATCTTAAAGCTATTTAGCGTGATGAGTTAACAGCATTGTTAATATTTAATCAGGTTTATCGGGTGCGGGATAAACAAACGTTTTAAACAGAAAAATGGCGTTCAATTAAAGGTTGGCGGGTCGGGCAGAGTTAACCTGTTGTTCAGAGGCTCTATTTCAGACCGCCTGAGCTAAATATGAAAATAAGCGCTGCTTATTCTGTGGCTGGGTTAAGATTTATCGCAGTCAGCCCCGTGATTTCTGATTACGATATTTTGTCAGTTGAAAAAGGCTTAAGCGACTTTGCCGCGCCGCATTGCTGAAGCGTAACTTGTCTATTAAATCCACAGCTTTGAACAAAAGATGCGATTCATTCAGCCGATTGGTTAATTTTTTGTGATGAATGTCGCGGTTTTACCGCTTCGGAAAGTAAAAAAACCGGCGATTAGGCTATTGAGGGGAGGGATATTAATAAGTCCGACTAATGACTTACCTTTCGACATGTTTTTACATATTTCTTACGTTAGTTAAAATCCCGTTGATTTTATGTTTTCTAATTTGATTTTCTACCGCCGCTAATGACCCGAGGATGGATCATGATTAACAAAATTACCAGTGTAATCATGGCGATATTTGCTATCGCCCTGATTTACATGGGAGGACAACTCCTGCTGGTGGGAGGCAGTGCATTCTATGCGCTAATCGGCGTGGGCGTTCTGCTCAGCGCTATCCTGCTGTTTATGAACAAGCGCAGCGCGCTGACGCTCTATGCGCTGCTGATGTGGATCACCCTGTTCTGGATTATCTGGGAAGTGGGCTTCGATAAGTGGCAGTGGATCCCGCGCGGCGACCTGTTTGGCGTGCTGGGCGTCTGGCTGGCACTACCGTGGGTGGTCCGTTCGCTCTATCAGGGACAGCGTCGTTTCCATCCGTTTTTGGGTGGTACGGTTATCCTGATGGTGCTGCTGGTGATCGGTCTGTGCTTCTACGATCCGGTTCCGCAGCACGGCACTATCAGCAACGCACGCACGCCATCAGCCACTAACGGTGCTGCCGATGAGTGGAGTGCCTACGGCGGGACCACTGACGGCCAGCGCTTCTCGGCGCTGAATCAGATCACTAAAGACAACGTGAAAGATCTGGAAGTCGCGTGGACCTATCATACCGGCGATCTGCGTCAGGGTGATGATGCCACCGAGTACACTTTTGAAGCGACGCCGCTGAAAGCCAACGGCATGCTTTACTTCTGTACTCCGCATAACGAAGTCCACGCGCTCGACCCGGAAACCGGTGCGGTGAAGTGGAAGACTGCGCCGGATAAAAACCGCTCTTATCTGCAGCAGCACCAGACCTGTCGCGGCGTCAGCTACTTCGACGCGGGCCAGTCAGCGCAGCCGCAGAGCAGCGCACAGCCGGCCCTGTGCCGCAAGCGTATCTTCAACGCCACCACCGATGCCCGCCTGATTGCGCTGGATGCCGATACCGGTAAAGCCTGCGCCGACTTCGGTGATAACGGTGTGGTGAACCTGCGCGCTAACATGGGCGATGTACGTCCTCATGCGCTGATGCAGACCGCTGCGCCACTGGTTGCTGGCAATCTGGTGATTGTCGGTGGCTCCGTGATGGATAACGGTTTCAACACCGGTAACCCGTCTGGCGTGATCCGTGCTTACGATGCGATCACCGGTCGTCTGGTGTGGAACTTCGATCCGGCCAATCCGGAGAAGACCGCGCCGGTAGAAGCCGCCGCCACCTATCCGCAGGATACCCCGGTTGCCTGGGCGACCCTGAGCGCTGACCTGAAAAATGGCCTGGTGTACGTGCCGTTTGGCAACGCCTCGCCGGATGAAGTTGGCATTGAGCGTGACCCAAACAGCAACACCGAGAAGTTCCGCGATGCGCTGGTGGCACTGGATCTGAAAACCGGTGCCTTCAAATGGCGTTATCAGAGTTCAAACCACGATCTGTGGGACCGTGACAATCCGTCACAGCCTTCGCTGATTGATATCGACTATCAGGGCAAGTCACAACCGGCGGTGATCCTGCCGACCAAAACCGGCAACCTGTTTGTGCTGAACCGTCTGACCGGCGAACCGGTGTATCCGGTGGAGCAGGTTAAGGTCTCGACTGATGGCATCAAAGGCGAACAGTATGCCGCCACTCAGCCGGTTTCCAGCCTTAACTTCATTCCACAGCCGCTGACTGAAAAGTCGATGTGGGGCATCACGCCGTTTGACCAGATGAGCTGCCGGGCCGATTTCCGTGAGCTGCGTTACGACGGTAATCCGTGGACGCCGCCAACCGAGAAAGGCTCGCTGATCTTCCCGGGCAACATCGGGGTGTTCAACTGGGGCTCGGTGGCCGTTGACCCGCAGCGTCAGATGCTGATTGCTGCGCCAGTCCGTCTGGCCTACAAATACAATCTGATCAAGCGCACGCCGGAAACCGAAACCCAGCGTACCTTCACCAAAGATGGTGCGCCGTACTGGAATGAAAACTTCCACGGCGACTATGCGATTCACATCCAGCAGCTGGCCTCTGGCCTCGGCATTCCGTGCATCGCGCCACCGTGGGGACGCATGGTCGGTGTCGATCTGAAAACCGGCAAAACCGAATGGCTGCGTCGGGTTGGTAACACCAAAAACCTGAAAACCAGCTTCCTGCCGGGCCGTTTCCCAATCGGCTTCCCGATGGGGATGGTGGCACACGGTGGTCCGTTACTGACCGCTGGCGATCTGGTGTTCCACGGTGCGACGGCAGATAACTTCTTCCGTGCCTATGACAGCACCACCGGCGAGCTGCTGTGGCAGACCGAACTGAGCGCTGGCGCGCAGGCCACGCCATCCACCTTTATGGGTAAAGATGGTAAGCAGTACGTGGTCATTGCAGCCGGCGGACACGGTTCGCTCGGCACCACGGCGGGCGACAGCGTCGTCGCTTTCCGCTTGAAGTAACCTGACAGGCTGAGCGCCGCTGGCTGGCGCTCAGCTTTTTTCCTTCCTGATCCCGCACCGTTTTTTTCATCTTCATCCCGTCAGCCCCTTTCCAGATGTAAGCCCTTGTTGTGGTTGTTTTTCCGCTACCTGTTCCGGCGCGTTATCTAATCACCCTGTGAAACTATTTCGTGATGGCTCTCTCAGTTCAGAGATTCAGCACCGCTGCGACGCTTGCGCAGCCGGGCACAGAGAGTAGATTAATGCATAACTTCACAAATAATCGTGAATATGAAAAGTACATCACAAGTCGCTATCTGAAGGATTGATCCCCATGTCCGAACTGAAATTCGCCACCCGTCTTAACTCCTTCGCCTCGGGCGCTCATCTCTACTGGCCCGATTTACCGGGCAAGCCGTCGGTGCTGCAGATGATTGCCCGTGCGGGTAAGGTGAAGGGCTTAACCCATCTCGATCTCAATTACCCACAGCACCTCACCAGTGACATCCCGACGCTGCGTCAGGCGATTGCCGACGCCGGTCTGGCCGTTAACGGCATGCAGATGCGCTGGGATGCGCCGCAGTTCAAAATCGGCGCCTTTACCCATCCGGATGCGAAGATACGCCGTGAAGCGATTGAGCTGACCAAGCGCGGCATTGATACCGGGCGGGAATTTGGCTCACGGCTGATGACGCTGTGGATGGGGCAGGATGGTTTCGATTACTGCTTCCAGGCGGATTACAAGAAGATCTGGGAAGACGCGGTCAGCGCGGTACGTGAAGTGGCGGAATATGCGCCGGACGTTGACGTCAGCATTGAATACAAACCCAACGAGCCTCGGGCGTACAGCATTTTCCCTAACGCCACCACCTGCCTGCTGGCGGTGGAAGAGGCGGGCTGCCCGAACCTTGGCATTACGCTCGATTTCGCCCACGTGCTGTTTGCCAATGAGATCCCGGCTTACGCTGCGGCAATGGTGGCACGCCGTTCCCGCCTGCTGGGGCTCGACCTGAACGACGGCTGGGGCAAACGCGATGACGGACTGATGGTGGGTTCGGTCAATCCACGCGCCACGCTGGAATTTCTCTGGCAGATGCAGCGTGACGGATACAGCGGAGCCTACTACTTCGATACCTTCCCGGATGCCAGCGGCCTTGACCCGATTCGTGAAGCGGAAAGCAATATCGCCACCGTCACCCGCTTACTGAGATTGTGTCAGCAGCTGGATGATAACGCGGCATTACAGGCGGCAATCGATCGCCAGGATGCAGTCGCGTCACAGCAGATCGTCAATGACATCATGCTGGCGCGCTAACGGCTTCAGCGCCGATAAAACAAAAAACCTCTACCCAACACCCGAGAAGAAAAGGCCATTGTATGAAGAAACTCCTGCTCGCCGTCATCGCTTCCTCACTGCTGTGCAGCACCGTCTATGCGGCGGAACTGGCTCCGCTGCAGTCCGACACTGAACCGGATCGCACTGACTGGACCCAGCTCGATACCAAATATGGCGCTCTGCCCAAAGCGGACAAATCGCTGAAAATTGGTGGGGTATCGAAAACCCTGACCAATGAATACTGGCGCTCGCTCGGCCAGGGTTATCAGAACGTGGCGAAAAAATATGGCTTCACCGTTGCCTATCAGGCGGCAGCCAATGAAGACGATCAGCTCGGCCAGCTGTCGATCGCCGAGACCCTGATCTCGCAGGGTTTTAACGGCCTGCTGGTCTCGCCGCAGACCGACATCAACCTCGAACCGGCACTGGAGACCGCCAACAGCAAACATATCCCGGTGGTTAACGTTAACGATGCGGTGATGCCCAATGCGCAGTATTACGTGGGTAACGTGCAGAAAGACAACGGCGTGCGGGTAGCCAAATGGTTTATTGAGCATCATCCGCAGGGCGGCAAAGTGGCGGTGATTGAAGGGCAGCCGGGCGTCTACGCCGCCGGACAGCGTACCCGTGGTTTCAAAGAGACGTTGCAGGCCAACGGCAAATTCACCCTTGCCGCCAGCGTACCGGCCAACTGGAGTCGCGAGCAGGCGTTTAACGCCGCCTCGACCATTCTGCAACAGCACCCGGATCTGATCGGGTTCTACGCCAACAACGACACCATGGCGCTTGGCGTGGTGGAAGCGGTACGGGCGCAGAACAAAGCGGCGCAGGTAGCGATTTTTGGTACCGACGGTATCTCTGACGCCTACGCCTCGATCAAGCGCGGCGAACTGACCGGCACGGTGGACAGTTTCCCGGTGCTGACCGGCGAAGTGGCGATGGATGTGATGATTCGCCTGATCAACGGCCAGAAACTTTCACGGGTGATTTCAACTCCGCAGGCGCTGATCACTAAAGAGAACGTCGAGGCCTTTTCGACCAAAGACAACACCCGGTTACGTCAGCTGCTGACTCAGCAGTAAGCCAGGCGGAGCGCCCATGGAACAGAATCGTTTAATGATGCGTGGCATCAGTAAAACCTACGGCAACGCCGCCGCACTGCAGAACGTTGATTTTTCAGTGCGGCCCGGCGAAGTGCATGCCCTGATTGGTGAGAACGGGGCCGGCAAATCAACGCTGCTCAACATTCTCTCCGGCGTGCGGGCGGCGGACAGTGGCGAAATCAGCGTCAACGGGCAGGCGGTGCAGATGAAGAATCCGCTCAGCGCCCGCCACGCCGGTATCGCGATGATTCATCAGGAGCTGCAGCACGTTCCGGAACTTTCGGTGGCGCAGAATATGTTTCTCGGTCGTCCGCTGACCCGAGCCGGCGGCTGCTGGGTGGATAAAAGCGCCCAGCTGGCACGAGCGACGCTGATCCTGAAAACGCTGGACCCGAGCATCGATCCCAGCACGCCGATTAAGAATCTCAAGGTGTCGCAGCAGCAGATCGTTGAAATTGCCCGCGCGCTGCTCGATGACGCCAAAATCATCGCCATGGATGAGCCGACCTCCAGCCTGACGCCGACCGAGTTTGACCGGCTGGCCGAGCTGATTGCCGACCTCAAGTCGACCGGCGTCTCCCTGATCTACGTGTCACACAAGATGAATGAGATTTTCCGGGTCTGCGATCGGGCCACCATCATGCGTGATGGCAGGCAGGTTGGGGTGGTCAATATCTGTGATGAGGATGAAGAGAGCATCGTTGCCAAAATGGTCGGGCGTAAGATCGACAAGCTCGATCACCAGGCGTTCGTCAGCGACCGCGAAGTGCTGCGGGTGGAGAACCTCGGACGCGGCAATCAGGTAGTGGCGGCGAACTTCAGCGTGCGGGCCGGTGAAGTACTGGGCATTGCCGGGCTGGTCGGCGCTGGCCGTACTGAGCTGCTGAAGCTGATTGCCGGCATCGACAAACGCACCAGCGGTACGGTGAGCGTGAACGGCAATCCGGTAAAGAACCATAACGTGCGTGCCGCCATCAAAGCCGGCATCGGTCTGGTGCCGGAAGACCGCAAAAAAGAGGGCATCATTAAAGAGCGGGCGGTGAAGATGAATATGGCGCTGCCCTCGATGCACCATTTCACCGTCGGCGGCTTGCTCAGCCAGGCGCGGCTGAACCGCAAAGCGCAGACGGTGATGGGCGATCTGAAACTGCGACCGCTGGATATCGGGAAAAGCATCGGCACGCTGAGCGGCGGTAATCAGCAAAAAGTGATTATTGGTCGCTGGGTGGCGGCGGATGCCAGCGTGTTTTTATTTGATGAACCGACCCGCGGTATTGATATCGGTGCCAAGTCCGAAATTTACCATTTAATTGAAAAACTGGCTCAGGCGGGCAAAGCCATTGTGGTGGTCTCGTCTGAAATGACCGAAATCATGCGGATCGCCGACCGGGTGCTGGTGATGCGTGAAGGGCGGATTACCCAGCAATTAACCGGCAGCGCGATCACCGAAGAGAATATTGCCCGCTTTGCCATTAAACAGATTTAACCGACTGCCTGACCTCTTATCGGACCCTATTGAAGGTTATAACTATGATGACTCAGACGACTCCCCAGGCGGGTGTGCGCATGCCCGCACTGCTGAAATTTAATCTGCGTGACGCCGGTACCTTAATTGGATTATTAATTATCGTGGTGACATTTTCCTTTCTGTCGCCGGTATTTTTTACCCTGCCTAACCTGCTGAATATTTTGCAGCAGTCCTCGATTAACGCCTTAATCGCGCTGGGGATGACGCTGGTGATTATCTCCGGCGGTATCGACCTCTCGGTCGGTCCGACCGCGGCGCTGTCGGCGGTGCTGGGCGCGACCCTGATGGTGGCGGGTGTGCCGGTGCCGCTGGCGATCCTCGCTACGCTGGGCGTCGGGGCGCTGTGTGGCCTGTTCAGCGGCACGCTGATTGCCTATGCCGGTCTGCAACCCTTTATCGTCACGCTTGGCGGACTGTCGCTGTTCCGGGCCATCGCGCTGATTTACACCGGCGGCAATCCGATCTTCGGGATTCCACTGTCGTTTCGCAGCGTGGTTAACAGCACCCTGTTCGGGGTTCCGATGCCGATTGTGGTGGTGGCGGTGATTGCGCTGCTGCTGTGGACGGTGATGAACAAAACTCCGCTGGGCGAATACATTCTGGCCATCGGTGGCAACGAAGAGGCGGCGCGGGTCGCCGGGGTGCCGGTGAAGCGCACCAAAGTCACGGTCTATATCTTCTCTGGTCTGCTGGCCTCACTGGCGTCGCTGATCCTGATTGGCCGACTGGGCGCGGCGGAGCCCACCATCGGTAACCTGTGGGAGCTGGATGCTATCGCGGCGGCGGCGATTGGCGGTGCCTCGCTAATGGGCGGTAAAGGCAGCGTGTTTGGTACCCTGATTGGCGTGATTATCCTCGGCGTGTTACGTAATGGCTTGACCTTACTGAACATTCAGGCCTTTTATCAATTGCTCGCTACCGGCCTTATTATTATCATAGCGATGTTGATTGACCGGGCGACCCGAGGCAAGTAATGAAGCAAGATCCGCGAGCCATTGGTGCTCAGATTCGTATGCGTTTGCCCCAGCTGACGCCGCTAGAACGCCGTGTTGCTGAAGCGATTATCGCCAGAACTGATATTACCGAGCAGTCGTCATTAAAAGAGATTGCCGGTGAGAATAATGTCTCTGAGGCGATGATCGTTAAGATCACTAAAAAGCTTAACTTCACCGGCTTCCGGCATTTCAGAAGCAGCCTGATTTATTACAATCAGTCTGAGGTGGCGGGACTGCATGCGGAAATTGAGCCGGATGACTCGTCGGAACAATTGCTGGCAAAAGTATTCAGAACCTCTATTCAGGCAATCGAAGAAACGCTGTCGATTCTGGATGTCTCTGAATTTAATCGCGCGGCAGACATTATCTTTAAAGCGCGTCATATCGATCTGTATGCGGTGGGAGGATCGGCGGCGGTTGCGCGCGATCTCTCACACAAGATGCTGAAGATAGGCATTAAGTCGACCGCCTATGATGACGCCCACATTATGCTGATGTCCGCCGCGGTGTTATCTGATGACGATGTGGTTATCGCCATCAGTCATTCGGGTGCCACGCGTGCCGTGAACGATCCGGTGAAACTGGCGGGACGGAATGGCGCGAAGGTGATCGCCATTACCAATTATGCCGAATCACCGATTGCCCGCAGCGCGCACGTGGTCCTCAATTCAACGTCTCAGGGATCGCATCTGTTAGGTGAAAACGCCGCGTCACGCATCGCCCAGCTGAATATTCTGGATGCGCTGTTTGTCGCTATCGCGAAAAAAGATTTAAAGCGGGCGGAGAAAAACCTGATGAAAACCCAGCATGCGGTTCAGGATCTGCGGGAATTCTAGCTATGAGCAAAATTGCAGTCACCGGCAGTCTTCATTACGACATTATGCTGGACGCGCCACATCGTCCGGAGAAAGGCGAAACGGTGATGGGCAGCGCCTGTCACTATAAGTTTGGCGGCAAGGGCGGGAATCAGGCGGTAGCGGCAGCCCGCGCTGGCGCAGCGGTGCGCTTTGCCGGAGCGGTAGGCAGCGATCCGCAGGGCCGCTTTCTGCTTGAGCAGCTGCTTCAGGCGGGCGTGGATTGCGCCGCGGTTACCACCCTCGATCATCTGCCGTCGGGCATGAGCGTGGCGATTACCGATGCCGAAGGTGACTATGGCGCGGTGGTGGTCTCTAACGCCAATCAGCACATTGCGCTGTCGGCGTTTGACCAGCCGGACTTCTGGCAGGATGTGACGATGCTGGTGCTGCAAAATGAAGTGCCGGAATCGGTCAATCTGCGGGCGGCGCAGGCGGCCCGATCGCGTGGCATTGCGGTGTGCGTCAATGCTGCGCCGGCCAGAACGCTGTCGGCGGAGTTTGAACGCTGTATCGATCTGCTGGTGGTGAATGCGATTGAAGCGCGCGATATGTGTCAGATCGGCGTGCAGGATCTGGCTTCGGCGCGGGCCGCAGCCGAGGCGCTGGGCAGACGTTTTGCGCGGGTGGTGGTCACCGCTGGTGAACATGGCGTGGCGTATAGCGAGGCGGGCCACAGCGCGAGTCTGGCGGCGCAGAAAGTGACGCTGGTCAGCACGCATGGCGCGGGCGATTGCTTTGTCGGGGTGTTGTGTCAGCGCTTAAGCGACGGGGCAACGCTGTCGGCGGCGGTTCATGAGGCGAACCAGGCGGCGGCAGAGCACGTTTCGCGACTGCCGCACTGATTAGCCAGCGTGCAACGTCAGTGACGCTGCACGCTTTACCTTACGACGCGACTTTTACCACCGTTTTACCGAAGTTTTTGCCGTTCAGCATATCGATAAACGCCTGTGGCGCCTTCTCCAGTCCCTCAATCAGATGCTCGCGATAGTGGATTTTTTTGCTTTCCACCAGCGGACGCATCGCCTCAAGGAATTCCGGATAACGATCGCCGTAATCCTGGAAGATGATAAAGCCCTGCATGCGGATCCGGCGTTTAAGAATGCCCGCCATGATCAGCGAAGTGCGGTCCGGGCCGGGCGGCAGCTCACGCTGGCTGTAGGCAGAGACCAGACCACAGACCGGCACGCGCGCCGCCGTATTCAGCAGCGGGAACACCGCATCGAACACTTTGCCACCCACGTTCTCAAAGTAGATATCAATGCCGTCCGGACAGGCATTTTTCAGCTGCTGTTCAAAATCGGCGCTGTGGTGATCGAGACAGGCGTCAAAGCCCAGCGTTTCCACGGCGTAACGGCACTTCTCTTCGCCACCGGCAACCCCAACTACCCGGCAGCCTTGCTGTTTGCCTAACTGGCCAACCGTCGCCCCGACCGGTCCGGTCGCCGCTGCTACGACCAGGGTTTCACCGGCTTTTGGCTGACCGATATCCATCAGGCCCATGTAGGCGGTGAAGCCTGGCATCCCGAGAATGCCTAGCGCCCATGACGGGTGCGGCAGATCGTTGCCCAGCTTCGCAATCTCTTTGCCATCCGAGACCGCATATTCCTGCCAGCCGCTTTGTGCCAGCACCCAGTCACCGGTCTGGAAATCACTGTTTTTTGATTCGGCAACCTGACAAACGGTCCCGCCAACCATCGGCTGATCCAGCTCGGCCGGCGCGGCGTAGGATTTACCGTCATCCATGCGGCCCCGCATGTAAGGGTCGAGCGACAGGTAAACGGTGCGCAGCAGCACTTCACCGTCTTTCAGCTGCGGGATTGGCTGCGCCACATAGCGGAAATTCTCTTTGGTCGGCTCGCCGTGGGGGCGAGAAGCCAGTAACCAGGCGTGATTCTGATTCGCGTGTTCAGTCATGCTGTCATCCTTTTATGGCTGGGCAATGCGCGTTGCATTGCCGGGTGAACGTCGACCAAGTGTAGATGACATCTGACGGGCTGCGTTTAGCGCTGTGGGCGGTAAGGGCGCTGGCTTCGGCAGCAGAATGCCCGCTGATGCTTGCCCGGCGCGGCGCGAACGGCGGCGGACCGATTGCATTAGCGACGGCAAAATGGTGTGATGAATCATCGTGACAGAGACAGCCGCTGGCAAAAAAGGGACGGCAGAATGGCGCTACATTCCTCAGCGTGGTTCAGTTTTAACGGCATTGAATGCTCGCAGGTCAGCGCCCGCGACGCGGTTTTTCCACGTCACCTGCATGATGAGTATGTGATCAGCGCCAACCTGACCGGCGTTGAGCAGATCTGGCTGGCAGGCAAAACCGCCGAGGTCAAGGCCGGGCAGGTCACCGTATACAATCCGGCCACGCTGCAGGCCTCGCGCTTTGATCGCCACGGAGTGAGCTTCATCAGTGTGCATCTGCCACAGTCGCTGCTTCAGAGCCTTGCCCGCGCGCACAACCTCAACAGTCACCAGCTGGCTCCGGCGTTACGTGAAGGGGTGCTGGATGAACCGCGTCTGTTTAACGCCTTATGTGCCTTCACCGGGGCGAGCCGGGAAGATGACCTGGCGGATCAGCAACAGCGGCTGTTGTCGCTGTGTGGTGAACTGCTGCAACCCGAACAGCCCGCTGATCCGGCGGAGCATCGGCTGGTGGCCGCGGTCAAAGCGCAACTGAATGCGGCGCTTGATAGCAAACCTTCGCTCGACCATCTGGCCCGCCAGGCGGGTGTGAGCAAGTATCACCTGGTACGCTGCTTTAGCCGCCATACCGGTCTGCCGCCGTTGCAATATCATATGCAGCTACGTCTGCACCGGGCCCGTCAGCTGCTGCGTAACCGGGTCCATCCGCTGGAGGCGGCGCTGGCGCTGGGCTTTTACGATCAGAGCCATTTCATCAATGCCTTCCGGAAAGTGATGGGCGTGACGCCGCACGACTACGCCCGGCACACCGCTTACGGCAGCATAAATTCCCGATAGCCAGAGACGATCACGTAGACAGCGAAATAGCTGAAGATGATGGCCGAGGCGATGGCGCAATATTTCAGTAAGCGCTGACCCAGTGCCCGGCCGCCCAGATGCCCGACCAGGCACAACGCGCAGGTCCAGAGTACGCCAGCGATGAAGAAGCCGCCGAGAAAAGCGGATGAGGTGGCCGCGCTCTGCTGACCGATGCGGGAAATCAGCGCACCGCCAACGGTGGCGAACCACAGAATTGCACTCGGCGAGGAGAGCGCCAGCAGCACGCCACGGGAAAATTCACGCTTCAGCGGACGCGGCGGCGCGGCCGTCTCCAGACCGACTGGCGCTGCGGGACGTGCGGCGGCAATCGCCATTTTGACCGCGAACCACAGCAGCATAGCGCTGCCGCCAATCCACAACACCCAGCGTACCGCACTGAACTGCAACAGCACCGCCATGCCGGAGAGCGCCAGCAGCGCATACACCAGATCGCCGACGCAGGTCCCGATGCCCAGCCAGAAACCCTGGAAATAGCCGCGCTGCATCGCCAGGGTAATCATCGCGATGTTCGCGATACCGATATCGAGGCACAGCGACAGGCTCAGCAGAAAGCCATTAGAAAACGGCATCATGCGGCACCGCCCGGCAGGGTGAATAGGGTGAGGAGTAAGGCTGGCATCAGGCTTCCTGTTAGCAGTAAAAAGGAAACCCGATTTCATCACCGGCGGGCGAGAGGCATATTGGAAAAAATTGCGGAAAAAATGGCGGATTCACTCCGGCCGGGCCAGCCACGCTGCGCGCGACAGCGCATAAAGCTGGCTCGGTGCAGCATTGGCGACGTCCTGAATCTCACTGACATAGCGCAGTCCGGCTTTCTCCAGCACCTTAATCGACGCCTGATGGTGTTTTCTGACCCGCGCTTCAATGGTACTTAACGCCAGCGCCGTAAAGCCATAACCGACGGTGAAGCAGGCGAATTCCGTGGCGTATCCCTGGCCCCAGGCGGCGGTTTCAAAGCGGTATCCGAGATTATTCATCCGCCGTTCATCCTGCAGGTGCACGCTCAGGCCGCCAAAACCAATCGGCTTATCGGGATGTGCCTGACGGGCAATCGCCCAGCGGCCGAAGCCGTCATCCTGCCAGCCCTGTAGCCATGCCTGTAGTACGTCATGGGCCTGCTGGCGATCGCGCAACGGACCGGCCGGATTAAAGGTGTTGGTGGCCGGATCGCCATAGATTCGCCACAGGTCGGCTTCATCTTCTGGCCGGACCGGCCGTAGCAGTAAACGTTCAGTGTGCAGCATGTTATCAGCCTCGGCGGGATGCGGTTGCGCACCCGGCGTAACGGGGAGATCAGGATGCTGTGATAAATAACAGTAAACCCGAAGGAGAGAAAGCGATGAATATTCAACAACTGCGTATCGCACGGCCGGTGGCCGATCTGAACCGAAGCAGCAGGATGTATTGTCACGGCCTGGCGCTCAGCCCGATTGGCGCGTTTGAACAGCATCAGGGATTCAGCGGCGTGATGCTGGGTCGGGTCGATTTAAACTGGCATCTGGAATTTACCCGCTGTGATGCGCATCCGCTGACGCCGCAGGTTTCCGACGACGACCTGCTGGTGCTCTATATTCCGGCCCGAGAACAGTGGCTGACCCACTGTCAGCGGATGGATCAGGCAGGATTCCAGCGGCGGCCGGCCTTTAATCCGTACTGGGATCGGCAGGGAGTAACCTTCCTGGATGCCGATGGCTATCGGGTGGTGTTGCAGCACGCCGCCTGGCAACCCTGACTACTCTGGCTGGCGCGTCTCGTGCAGGTGCCGCCACAGCAGCCGCTCACCCTGGAGCGTAAACAGCACGCTGGACCAGCGGACAATGGGCGTCTGGCCCGGCTGGTGGTGATGCTCACGGTATAACACCACCGCGCCCTGCGGCCATTCCGCCAGTAAGGTCAGCCGATCGAGCGTAATCTGCAGGCCTGGCCGGGCGCCGCGCTGGCTGCTGAACATCGCGCTCAGCGCGGCGTAATCAATGGCGGTGCCGCCGAGGGTAATCATAGAGAATTCAGCATCAAAACGGCTCAGCAGTGCGTCGCCGCTGCCTTCACTCAGCCAGGCTTCAATCGCCTGATGCGCGTCGATGACTTCACGAAAATAACGGTTCATACAGACTCCTTGTGGGGGGATAAACGCCGGACGATGGCACGGTTATCAAGGCCAAAGCTGGCCAGTATTGGCAACAGGCTGATCAGCGCGGCGCTGTAAAAGGTCAGCTGGTAGGCCAGAGATAACGCCAGATGGGCGGAGAGCAAATCAAGCAACAGGCTCAGCAGCGCCACGCCAAAGCAAAAGCTCAGCTGGCGGTTAACCGTCCACAGGGCGCTGGCGTGCGGCAGCGCGTCGTCGTCGGTCTCAAGAAATGCGCTGCTCTGAGCGGTGCTGCTGCACAGGCTGCCGCCAGCCCCCATCAGGGCAAAGGCCAGCATCAGTCCGGGCAGCGGAACCGGGGCGGTGACCTGCGCCAGTACGCCTATTCCCAGCGCCTGAAGCAGACAGCCGGTGACGATCAGCGGGCGCGGGCCGATGTGATTGAATCGTTTACCGGTCAGCACGATCGCCAGTCCCGACGCCAGTGACCACGGTAGCATCAGCATGCCGCACGCCACCGGCGTCAACCCGAGCTGCGCCTGCAGATAGAACATGGCGATCAGGCTGATACCGATAAACATGCCCGGAACGCACTGATAGACCGTCATGGCGAAACGCATCAGCTGACCGGGATGCATCGGCAGCAGCGGATGGGCATGGCGACGGCTACTTCGGATAAACAGGGCAGCCAGCAGCCCGCCGGTCAGCAGCAGCGCCACTGCCTGCGGCCGTCGGGCCGGCTCGCTGATCCAGGTTAATCCCAGTAACAGTGCGGCCAGCGCGCCACAGCCGCTGAGCAGGCCAGTCACATGCAGCGGCGGCCGGATGGCGGGCAGTGGCTCGCGTTTGATCCAGCAGGCGGCCAGTAACAGCGTCAGCAGTGAGACGGGCAGGCTGACCATGAAGATGCCGCGCCAGCTAAGCGTTGTCACCAGCAGGCCGCCCAGCGAGGGTGATAACGCCGGCGCTAACAGGCCGACCAGCATCACCGCCGCTGACAGTCTGGCGCGTTGCTGTGGCGGATAGAGACGCCAGGTCAGCGCCTGGCCGACCGGGATAATCAGGCCGCCGCCGATGCCCTGAACGACCCGCCAGCCGATCAATGCCGCCAGGCTGGGTGCCAGTCCTGCGCCAGCGGTTGCTACGCTGAACAACAGTAAGGAGATCAGAAATACCCGTCGCGCGCCGATACGCTGGCTTAACCAGGCGCTAACAGGGATGACTAAGGTCAGGCCAAGAATATAGCCGTTGCTCACCCAGGCCAGCTCTGCCACCGAGGCATGCAGGCTGTGACCGATAGTCGGATAGGCGACGCTGCCGATAAACAGGGTGATCAGGTCGATAAAAAAGCCGAGCAGGAATACCGTGGCGACTTTACTGCGATAGGTCATAAGTGGGCTCTCCGGAACGATGAGCACACTTTAGGCGCGGCAGAATGTCAGATAAACCCCGGATTCAGCGATATACTGTCAACGCTTTTTTGACAATAAGGATGATGCCGATGCTCAATCTACAGCGGGTGGCGATGTTTGTGGCGGTGGTGGAGAGCGGCAGTTTTACCGCCGCCGCGGCCTCGCTTGGCCAGACTAAAGCGGCAGTAAGTTTCAGCCTGCGGCAGCTTGAAGCAGAACTGGGCGTGAGCCTGCTGCTGCGTACCACCCGGCGGCTGGCGCTGACCGCGGCAGGCGACACCTTTTACCGGCGCAGCGTAACGCTGTTGCAGGATGCGCAGGGAATGCTTGACGACGTGCAGCGCGATCACCGTGGATTAACCGGCGAGCTGCATATCACCAGTACGCCGGAATATGGGGTGCAGATGATTATTCCGGCGCTCACTGCCTTTCAGCGGCGACATCCCGATTTGCGTATCCGGCACGTCGCTTCGACCGCGACCGACGATCTGATTTCCGGCCGTTTTGATGTGGCTATCCGGTTGGGCCGGTTAGCGGATTCCACTCATCGGGCGGCGCTGCTGGATCGATTTGCGATACTGCCGGTGGCCTCACCTGAATGGCTGAACCACCATCCGGTTGACTCGCTGAGCGCGCTGGCGCAGGCCGACTGGATTGTGCATAACCGGCTTACCGACCCGCTGCGCTGGCAGCTTAGCGGTCCGGACGGTCAGCGGGTACCGTTTGAGATAACCCGGCCGGTCAGGTTTTCAGCGGACAGCGCGGCGGCACTGATGGCATTTGCGCTGCAGGGTAATGGGGTCGCGCTGCTGCCGGCGTGGCTGGTGAGTGAGGCGATTGAACGCGGCAGTCTGTGTCATCTGCTGCCGGATTACGCTTTTCCGATGCAGGGCATTTATGCCGTCTATCCGGATACCCGACACGTTGCGGAAAAGGTGCGCGGCTTTATCGACTTTTTACGTCAGCGGATCGCCTTAAGCGCTGGACAGGGCAGCTAAACGGGTAAAGTCTGTTAGCTGCTCACTCATCTCACATCACCCAGCCCGGAGAGAACCATGAATCTGCTCTGCCTTCATACTGCGGCCAGTAATATCGCCATTTTTGACGACGCTGCCGCCTCGCTGTCTACCACTACACCGCCGCTTAACCACCTGGTGATGCCCGACTGGCTGGCAGAGGCGGAGCGCAGTGGCGGCATGACGGCGGAATTACGCGCCCGGATCGCCCGGCTGATTGATGCCTTGCTGCCGCAGATGGATGCGATTGTGATTACCTGCTCAACCCTGGCACCGGTCGCCGATGATTTTGTCGCGGCCGGTCAGCATGGCTGGGTGCTGCGTAGCGATAAAATGCTGGCCGAAGCGCTGCAGCGTCATCAGGGACCCTCGGTTGCGCTTTGTGCTGCGGAATCGACGCTGGAAGCGACCCGATCATTGTTTTGCCGGGCAGGGAGCGAGGTTGAGGTCCGGCTGGTGGAGGGCGCCTGGGCAGCCTTTAAAGCCGGTGATAGTGCGGGTTATTTTGCCCTGATTGCAGAAGCGGCGCAGCAGGCTTATCAGCAGGGCGCAGGTCAGGTGGCACTGGCGCAAAGCTCGATGACACCAGTGGCGCAGCAGTTTGCTGTCAGCCAGCGGCCGCTGACCGCGCCGCATCTGGCTTTACAGGCCTGTTACGCTCTCAGATAAGGGTGACGCCGTGGGCGGTCAGTGCCTGACGCAGCGGCTCGCCCGGCGGCGTATCGATCACCAGCGTACTGGCCAGCGAGAGATCGCCAATCGCAAAGGCTGAAGCGGAATTGAGTTTCTCGGCTGAGGCCATAACCACGGTTTCCGCCGCCCGACCGGCCAGCGCGCGTTTTACCGTAGCCTCTTCAAAATTACCGGTGGTAAAGCCTGCGGCCGGATGCACACCGGTAACCCCCATGAAAAACAGATCGGCATTGATGCGGTTGATCGATTCCAGCATCGCCGCGCCGACCGCCACTACTGAGTGTTTATAAAGCTGGCCGCCAATCAGGATCACCTCGACGCGCGGATGCTCGGCCAGCGCCAGCGCCACGCTCGGACTGTGAGTTACTGCGGTAAAATCCAGCGTCGCGGGCAACAGTCGCACCAGTTCAGCGCTGGTGGTCCCGCCATCGATCAGAACGATCTGTCCGGGCTGAATCAGCGCAACGGCTTTCTGCGCAATCGCCCGTTTTGAGTCGGTTTGCACGTTTTTGCGTGTTTCAAATCCCGCCAGCGCAGCGGAAACCGGCAGGGCACCGCCATGGACCCGCTGCAACAGTCCTTCGGCCGCCATTTCACGCAAATCCCGTCGTACAGAGTCCTCTGAGACACCAAATCGCTGGCTCAGGTCGCGCGACTGCACCTGCTTTTCGCTGGCGAGCAGGGCGAGGATCGCCTGTTTACGTTGTCCTGATAACATCAGTTTTTCTGCCTGTTTTTTCTTGATATTGCACGATTGTGCATGATAGCGTGACCGCTGTCCACTCATTGAGGAGATCACTATGCAGCAGAACCGTGACCGTGTGCGCATCATCAGCGAGCAGTTGCTGTCGGATAACTGGTACACCCTGAAGAAATACACCTTTTCGCTGTTACGGCGTGATGGGCAATGGCAGGAGCAGAGCCGGGAAGTCTATGACCGCGGCAACGGTGCGGTGGTCCTGCTGTATAACCGTGACAAAAAAAGCGTGGTGCTGACGCGCCAGTTCCGTTTTCCAATCTACCTTAACGGGCACGACGGCTTCCTGATTGAAGCGGCGGCGGGACTACTGGATAACGCCTCGCCGGAGACGCGCATCGTCGCCGAAGCCGAAGAGGAGACCGGTTTTCGCGTCACGCGGGTCGAGAAGGTGTTTGAAGCCTTTATGAGTCCCGGATCGGTTACCGAAAAGCTCTACTTCTTTATCGCTGAATATGCCGATCAGCAGCGCAACGGTGAGGGCGGCGGTATCGCTGAGGAGGGGGAAGATATCGAGGTACTGGAGATGGATTTTGACCAGGCGCTGCAGGCGATTACGGACGGTAACATCATGGATGCGAAAACCATCATGCTGCTGCAACATCTGCGGCTGAAGGGCATTCTTTAGCAATCTGGCTGGCAGGCCGCCTCACGACGGCCTGCCAGTGTGCTTATTCGTCGCGGGTCAGGATGCCTTTGACGTCGTGCGGTTCTGATCGCAGATACTGCGGCGGAACCCGGACTTTACCGTCCAGCGCGGCCGCTGCGTGCCACGGCCAGCGCGGATCGTAGAGAATACCGCGTGCCAGTGCCACCAGATCGGCTTCACCCTGCTGCAACAGATCTTCTGCCTGCTGTGGCTCGGTGATCAGACCAACCGCAATCACCGGAATGGATACCTGCTCACGAATATCGCGGGCAAACGGTACCTGGTAATTCGGGCCGACGCTGATTTTTTGCTTGTCAGACAAACCACCGCTGGAGACGTGAATATAGGCACAGTTGCGCGCTTCCAGCTCGCGGGAGAAGGCGATCGACTGATTCACTTCCCAGCCACCCTCAACCCAATCCGTTGCCGAAATGCGCACGCCAACCGGTACTGACGCTGGCACCGCATCACGCACCGCCTGGAACACCTCCAGCGGGAAGCGCATCCGGTTTTCCAGCGAGCCACCGTACTCATCGCTGCGCTGGTTCGACAGCGGCGAGAGGAACTGGTGCAGCAGATAGCCGTGTGCGGCGTGCACCTCAATCAGCTCAATGCCAAGCTTTACTGCCCGGCGGGCGCTGTCGACAAACGCCTGTTTTACCCGCGCCAGCGCGTCGGCGTCCATCGCCAGCGGTTTGGCTTCATCTTCGCTGTAGCTCAGTGCCGAAGGTGCCACGGTTTGCCAGCCCTTTGCTGCATCAGGCGCAATCTGTTTGCCGCCTTCCCACGGCACTGCGCATGACGCTTTGCGTCCGGCGTGTCCCAGCTGAATGCCAATCGGAATCGACGAGTAGCGACGGACATCCTCCAGCACTGACTTCAGTGCTGCTTCATTGTCATCATTCCACAGCCCTAAATCACCGGGAGAGATACGGCCGATATCTTCGACGGCGGTGGCTTCAATAATCAGCAAACCGGCGCCGGAAAAAGCCAGCTGGCCAAGGTGGATTCGGTGCCAGGCGGAGGCATTGCCGGCTTCGGCTGAATACTGGCACATCGGCGCAATCACAATGCGGTTTTCCAGCGCAAGTTCGCCCAGTGAGACAGGTGAAAAAAGTTGGCTCATGTTATCTCCATGGTTTTATGACTAACGTGACAGGGAATAACTATAGCGGGGGATTAGGCGGATTGGGGGCAGCGCAACGTGACATTTTATGACAGCGGGCAGGGTTGCTGCGGATTGCCGCCGCGCTTAAGGGGCTTGCCAGGGAGTCAGACGCTGAGTGTATCTATCCGGTGTGGCGATGATTTTCCGCACCGGTTATCCGCAAAGAGAACGGCCTGACTGCACCGTTCTTGCTGATCCGTCGCGGGATGAAAGTCAGACCTGCGCCATGCCGCCATCAACAAACAGTTCGGTGCCGTTGATAAAGCTGGCTGCATCCGAGGCGAGAAACGCCACCGTTTTGGCAACCTCTTCGGGTTTGCCCAGCCGACCGAGCGGGATCTGAGCCGCCAGCGCATCAAACAGTCCCTGTTGCTGATCTTCACTCACCAACCCGCCAAGGCCAGGCGTGCGGACCGGGCCGGGGCTGACGACGTTGACGCGAATGCCACGCTCTTTCAGATCCAGTGCCCACGAACGGGCGAAGTTACGCACGGCGGCTTTGCTGGCGCTGTAAACGCTAAAGGCCGCGGTGCCCTGAATCGAGGTGGTGGAGCCGGTCAGAATAATAGATGCGCCATCGACCAGCAGTGGCAACGCTTTCTGCACGGTAAACAGCACGCCACGCACGTTGGTGCTGAAGATGCGATCGACATGCTCTTCGGTGATTGCCCCCAATGGCATCATGTCACCGCCGCCGGCGTTGGCGAACAGAATATCAAGCCGTCCAGCCTGACTGGCGATGCGGGCGTAAACCGTATCAAGGTCATGCAATTGCGAAGCATCGGCGCGGATGCCGGTGGCGGCGCTGCCGATTTCCGCGACGGCGGCATCCAGTTCAGCCTGGCGTCGGCCGGTGATAAAGACCTGCGCGCCCTGTGATGCCAGTTCGATAGCCGTCGCCAGACCAATTCCGCTGGTGCCGCCGGTGATCAGTGCAATCTTTCCTGCCAGTGATGGGTTCATCTGTTGCTCTCCGGATAAGGTAGGTTATAAAGCCGATGTGTCCCGGGCCGTTACGTTGCCCGACTGATGGCTACTGTAGAGCGGCAGGATTGGCAGATAAATCGGGTAAAATGAAAATAACTATCCACGGTGATGGATAATAAGGGGGAGAAAATGGATCAGTTACTGGCTATCAAAGCCTTCGCTCGGGTGGTGGAGAGCGGCAGTTTTACCCGTGCGGCTGACTTGCTGAATATGCCGAAAGCGACCCTCAGCAAGCTGGTCCAGCAGCTGGAAAACCATCTGTCGGTCAGGCTGCTCCAGCGCACCACCCGGCGGGTGACGGTAACCTCAGAAGGACGGGAATATTATGAAAAATCGCTGCGTATCCTGCACGATCTCGACGATATCGACGCTTCGTTTAACGTGCTGCGCAGTAAACCGCGCGGGCATTTACGCATCGATATCGGCGGTTCCACCGCCCGGGAGGTACTGATCCCGCTGCTGCCTGATTTCTTTGCCCGTTATCCCGACATCACGCTGGATCTCGGGGTGGCCGATCGACCGATCGACCTGGTCAGCGATAACGTTGACTGTGTGATACGCGGCGGACCGCTGGTCGATTCTTCACTTATTGCCCGTAATATGGGGCACGCCACGCTGATTACCTGCGCCACGCCTGCCTATCTGAAAGCCTTTGGCGTGCCGGCGTATCCGGATGAATTGCGCAATGGTCACCGGCTGGTCAGCTATCTGTCACCGCAGAGCGGCAGGCCGTTTCCACTGCGTTTTGAACGCAACGGCGAGAAAATCGAGATCAAGAGTGCGCATCGGATTGGCGTAAATGAAAGTAATGCGCATCTGGCGGCGGGACTGGCCGGGCTGGGGATTATCCAGACCTTCAGCTACAGCCTTGGGGCACTTCTGCAACAGGGGGAACTGGTGGAAATACTGCGCGACTGGCGGCCAGCGGGCTATCCGTTTCATCTGGTCTATCCGCAGAATCGTCACGTCACGCATCGGTTGCGGGTGTTTATCGACTGGCTGGCGGAGTGTTTTCCGGCGCGGGTGGCGGGTGAGGGTTAATCCGGCACGGTCAGCGTGCCGGATGCGTTCAACAAACAGGCTTAGTTACCGCGATAGGTTGAGTAACCGAACGGGCTCAGCAACAGCGGAATGTGGTAATGCTCGCCACTGGCCTCCATGTTGAACTCAACCGGGATTTCCGGGAAGAAGGTTTTCTGGTTGTTCTTTTTATAGAAGTCACCGGTTTTGAACACTACGCGATAGCTGCCCGCGCTGGCGGTTTTATCCTGCGGGAACAGGGCGCTGATACGGCCATTATTGTCGGTCACGCCTGAAGCCAGCTTCACCCAGTTGTCCTGCTGTTTCTGATCCAGTTCAACTTCAATACCGGCGGTCGGCTGGCCGGTTTGCAGGTTGAGGACGTGGACGCTTAACGGATTTTTTGCCGCAGCCGGTTGTGCAGCAACAGCAGAAGCAGAAACGCCAGTGGCCAGAAGTACAGTTGCGATCAAAGCATGTGAGGTTTTCATCAATGTTTCCTTTATTGACGGGGTTTATTTGCAGCAATAGTAGAGCGGTTGGCGACAGAGCGACAATTTGCGGCGGAAAATGTGAAATTTCCGAGGCGCAGCCGTCAGAAGCCATGAGCCAGAACTCCACTTAGTTACATCATACAGTTACTCTTTCAACTAACAGTCATCAGATAATGTGCGAATTGTAATGGCTGAACAGTCAGAAAAGCAGGGTATTTACCTAAGTTTTGATTTTTTTAAACTTCTCAGAAAGGGTGCTTAGTGGCAGATAATTGATGCAGATAGCCGCAAGGTTGGCTGTTAAAGGCGAAGAATGCATGACAGGGTGAATGCATCATTTAAATAGCGCACTATTTGATAGTTTACAATTCAGTTTCGGCGTGTCATTGTCTTGTCAACCAGATAGCACACTACTTAATAGCAAATTAATGGGGATCCTGTGATGAAAATGAAACTGACCGCCAGTGCATTATTGTTAGCCAGCCAGATGAGTACCGCGTTTGCTGCACCGACTGAAAACAGCCCACAACCGACCGCCGGCGTTGCCGCTTTTCTGACAGCGCTGAACAGCGGCGGTGGCAAACCGATTGAGCAGCTGTCGGTTAAAGACGCCCGAGCGGTGTTGACTGGCGCGCAGAAGGGCGCAGAACTGCCGCCGGCACAGGTTTCACAAAATACCATTACTGTACTGGGCCAGCCACTGACGCTGACCATCGTTAAGCCTGAGCACGCCAGCGGTACATTGCCGGTGTTCATGTTTTTTCACGGCGGCGGCTGGGTGCTGGGTGATTTTCCGACCCATGAGCGGCTGGTACGTGACATAGTGAATGCTTCCGGCGCGGCTGCGGTATTTGTCAATTATCAGCCGTCGCCAGAAGCGCATTTCCCGGTGGCGATTACTCAGGCTTATGAAGCCACTAAATGGGTTGCCGAACACGGCGCTGAAATTGGCGTTGACGGTAAACGTCTGGCGCTGGTTGGCAACAGCGTTGGCGGTAACATGGTGGCTGCGGTTGCTTTGCAGGCGAAACAGTTCAAAACCCCAGCCATTCGTTATGACGTGATGCTGTGGCCGGTTACCGATGCGCGGTTTGATACCGCGTCCTATGATCGGTTTGCTGACGGACATTTCCTGACGAAGAACATGATGAAGTGGTTCTGGGATAACTACACCACATCAGAAAAAGATCGTAATAACATCCTGGCGTCGCCGTTGCGGGCAACGACCGCACAGCTGAAAGGGTTGCCACCGACGCTGATTCAGACCGCAGAACTGGACGTGTTACGTGATGAAGGTGAAGCGTTTGGTCGTAAGCTGGATGCAGCGGGCGTACCGGTTACCGTGACGCGTTATAACGGCATGATTCATGATTACGGTTTGCTGAACGCATTAAGCCAGGAACCAACGGTCAGAACGGCGATCAGCCAGGCCGGTGAAGAGCTGCGGTCACATCTGAAATAAGCAGGCCGGGCGGTATCATGATGCCGCCCGAATTGTGTTTCACCAATACGGCATTTTCACCGCATCAGTGCTTCAGCAACCGTTAACATCGCAATACTAACCTTATACCGGTGGACTTCAGGCCAGCGCAAGTTGTTGAGATAATGTTTCCCGGAGGTTTCTGCGAGCAAATGAAGCTGAGAGGAAAGGGTGGTTACTTATTGATTTACAATGATAAAATCTCAATCAGATTAATTGATTTTCATTTTTGAAATTACATCGGCAGTTTGTCAGTGTAGTCATCTTCTCTGTTTAAGCATCATGGGCTGGCCGAGGCTAAATCAGCCGGCAGACGAGTTTTGTCGTTCGAAACACTGGAATGGTCAAACGAAAGGGTATAAATTTGTAGTATTGTTTACTGAAAGGTAATGTGGTTTCTTAAAATGACTCCGTCTGAAATCAAAGAAGCACAACACAAGCGTTATGATGAAAAAGCGGCAGCCATTGTCCGGGGTGAAGACGGATATAAACCTGCCGAGAAATCGCGCTACAGTAAATCCTGTAAACTTTCATCTAAGCATATCGTCAGCTTTTCCTGATGCTGTCTGATATGGCAAAGCAAAATGAACCATCTTCCAGCAGATGGTTTTTTTATGTCACCTGATCCTGTCATCCCGCCTTTTGAACAAGCCTATATTCTCAATAAGAAATTGATTGATAAGGCTAATACTTTATCTGATCCCGTAATAACCGTGGGCGGACAAGCCATTCAGTACTGGGTTGCTTATTACCGGGAGCTTTACAGAGATGCTCTGCCAGATGCCCGTCTTGTTACCTCCGTAGATGTCGATTACGCCGCCCGACGCCATGATGTCGCTGCAATAGCTGCAGCTCTCGGTGTGGATCCGAATATGAATGGACAAGGACAGCCACCATCACTGGCACGATTTGCCCTGGTTGACCTTAAAACACAACAGATTAAAAACGTTGATGGCCGATTCTTTGCAGACCCGGATAGTCCTGAACGTCCAAACACGGTGGATGTTATCGATTTTCCATCAGGATTCAGCTACAAAGACTTTTCCGGCGATAGACTGCAGTTAAACACTGAGAGGTTTATGATTGAGCAAGATAGCGCCACATCTGCAGAATCACACGAACTTATCAGGGTCATCAATCCGATCGCTTGTATCCGTGCAAGGTTAAGCAATCTTAGCGATTTGAAACGTAATCCGGCAATAGAAGTCGCTCGTATCAAAGCGATGATGCTTCCTGTTGTCTACTTTTTACTGGAGAAATTTGATGCAGTCACCGATCCCGCTGATGAAGCGGAAAGGTGTCCAGTCAGGTTTCGTGAGATGAAAGCCTACCTCGACGAGTTCTTCCGGATATCCATGCAGGAAACAAATATACGTGTTCAGGTCGAGCACAACATAAGCCTGCATCTAATTCTGGAGCAGCTTGCTGCGGTATTTGAAGCTGAGCCAGAAAGTTACTTCGTGCCGCAAGCTTTCTGGACTAAAGAGCTGCCGATCAAAGCCGCCGCTCTGAAAAATAATGTAGCCAGAATTGGTCGGGATAAGCAGCGCCGTGCTGAACAACAACGGCAAAAAGAGATGCGTGGCAATAAGAAGTGAAACGCGTAACGGGGAGCGTTGAAATGGCTTACTGTCGACGCACAGACGCGGACCTCATAGACGAGGGATAAAATCGGGAAGGCAGAGGAAAGGGGATAATATGATCGCTGTGGCTGAGTCAGATATTGCCGTGTTAATACCTTATTTAACATAATATACATTATGCGCCTTTGGATAACCGCCTGATTATGATGGCCGGACATCGCTTGATTCTGCCGTTTACTCTCGTTCGACCCATGATCCTGACTGGCTCAATACCTTCTTTACTCTCAGACCAACCTATAGATCATTCCCCGGATTCTCTTTCTGCGTTCGCTGGCATAAACCGCTTTCCTCTGTGTCAGGAACGCCGGAACTCCAGCGATCATTCTGCAATCCTCTTTGCGACAACTTTCCCGTGCGACATCGTTCTCGCTCAACATGCTTTGCGGCCTCATCCTTTGATCATCACGTCTTGCTTCCGTATGCTTTGCGGCAACCGTACTTCTGCAACGGCACGTTCGGTTGGCCACACCAGACGCAGCGGCAAACAATCTCCTGCACCATTGTTATTAAACGGCTCGACGTCGTTACTGATTGTCGCGCTGTCAGATAAACCGCACTGTACCGGGCTTTGTCGTTGCTGTCTTCCTGCCAGCTAATGCCTACTAAACCGGCCTTTGCTACTGCAAACACGCTAAGTCACTGGCATTGCCCGATGAAGATTGTCTGCTTCCTTTACCGGCCAATCGGGATAAAACGGCTGAAACAACCCGCGATTTTGACAACGCTACGTGAATTCTGCGCCTGCCGCATGACTACTGGGCCGCAGAATTTATCACAGCGCGTCATTTTATCGCTGGCTGAATTACCGTCCGATGATAAAAGCCGAAATCCGCCCGGCTGACATGACAATGGCTTTCAGGCAGGTTAAAGTTGCCGGCTTCGGCTGTGATCCTGATGAGGAAAAATGAAACGCTTATTTGTTTATGGCACGCTTTGCCCTGGCCGTGAGAATGCCCACATCCTGGAACAGATTGGCGGTGAATGGCTGCCCGGTTCGGTGACCGGCATTTTCTACCCGCGTGGCTGGGGTGCGGCGGCTGATTTCCCCGGCATCATTCTGGATGACCAGGCGTCACCGGTGCCGGGTTATCTGTTTATCTCCGATCGGCTCGACGAGCACTGGCCGATGCTGGATGAATTTGAAGATGGCTACGATCGGGTTGAAGTGACGGTTAACACCGGCAACAATCAGCAGTTAACCGCCTGGATTTACCAGCTGCAGCCGCCATTATCAGCCTGACGGCGCAGCCATCCCCGGCCAGTTTGCCCTGCGCACGCCCTGCTCTTTTAGCGTTTTTATCGCCGGTATTGATGCCGATCCTGTGGATGATGCCGATCGTGTATCGGGCCAGCGTGCAGCGCGGTAATGCCAGCCGCTTTGATTAATCGGTTACCCCGAAGCCCCCTTTATATCGACCTCTCATGCTGATTCGCAAAAACAAACAGGCACAATGTTTGATGAGTAATTAACGGAACAACTAATGTATGATGTAACTAATATCCGTTATCGATCCGACTTTTTTCTGCTTTAACAACAGCCAGATGACCGGTTTGACGATTTCGTCATCTGACTGCCGGTCTTCACTTCGCGACGGGTGGCGTACCGTGCGTGTGGAAGGTTTCAATCGTCTTCAGGCCCCACGCCTGGCCTTTTTTGCGCTCCGCTTCGGTCCAGATAATTGGCTGCCAGTCTGGTGCCAGAATCAGCCGCGCGCCTGAGTTAGCCAGCTCAACTCGATTGCCGGCCGGCTCCCAGACATAGAGGAAAAAAGTGCCCTGAATCGCGTGTTTATGCGGGCCGGTTTCGATGTGTACCCCGTTTTCCAGAAAAATATCGGCGGCGCGCAGGATATCTTCCCGGGTGTCGGTGGCATAGGTGATGTGATGCAAACGGCCCCTGCCGCCTCCCTGCTCTTCAGTGCAGGCCAGATCGTAGGTTTTGTTATTGATGGTGAACCAGCAGCCGCCAATCCGGCCATTATCCAGCGCGATCATCTCGGTGACCCGTGAACCGAGGCAGACTTCCATGAAGCGTTTGAACTCTCTGACATCCTCCGCCAGCAGATTAAGGTGATCGAGACGACGGGGAGACGCGCCACGTCCGTGATAGCGTTGAGCCATATTTTTTAACGAAGGCCGCTCATTGGCTTCAGCCTGATAGCGAACGGTATCGTAGTAAATCTCAAACACATGTCCAAAGGGATCGGCAAAACGGAATGCGCGCCCGTGACCCTGATCGTCCTCTCTCCAGCCAATCACTTCATATCCACTTGCCTCAATGGCCGCGACGCGCCGCATCAATGCCGCCTGCGAACTGGCCCGGTAAGCGATATGTCCGACTCCGGTGGTGGTATGACGCGTCAGTTTTAAGGTGTGAAATTCATAATCGTCCCAGGCACGTAACCACGCGTGATCATGGTCCCTGGCCGAGACCGTAAGACCATAAACGTCGACGAAAAAGGCAAGACTCTCCTCGAATTTGTCGGTATAAATCTCAACATGTGCAAGATGTGCAATATCATGACAGGGCTCAGAATGCGCTGTGGTCATGAAGACCTCCTTATTGGTGTAGGCGTACTAATTTTTTTATTTAAGGGTCAGACGTTACCGATCTTTCTGGCTGAAAATCAGGGAGTTTTAGCCGCTAAGCGATGAGTTTCCTTGTTTCTGTGATGACGTTACCAGCCGGTGCGGCCAGCAAATCTCAGCCGGTGAGCCGGAAAACGTTATCTCAATCGTTGCAGTGCCTCCTGCCAGATAAAGGGACTGAGATCGCGGTAAGCAATCCCCAGCGCCGCCATCCGGGCCGGTAAATCGGCCTGTACCTGCTGAGTCGCCTGGCTCATGACGCCCGCCACAGCCACATCATGCAAGGTTTTGACCACTTCAGCCATCTCCTCTGCCCGCCGGACGCCATGCTCGGCCACCCGACTGATCAGATAATGCGGCAAGTGGTGGTTCCAACCCAGCGCAGGAAAACTGGCGTGCAGCGAGGCGAGTACCGCCTCTTCCACCCCGTATTGCTGCGCCGCGCTGAGGCATTCAGTGGTCAGCGCTTCCAGTCCTTTAATCATTACGCTGCGACACATTTTAATGGCTGAGACATCGCCAATACGATCGCTGGCCGCCGTGGCGTTAATGCCCAGATGATTCAACCGGGCCGCGACGTTGTCTGCTGCCGGTCCGCCGATTAACAGCGGTGTGCCCAGCCGTTTGGGCGGCACCGGTGCCATGACCGCCACATCCAGATACGTCCCCGCGCCGCCAGCGATTGCTTGCGAGGCGGCACGTTTTGTCTCGGGTGAAACCGAATTAAAGTCCAGCAGTTGCTGGCCGTTCGCCAGCAGCGGAGCAACCTCGCGCGCAACGCAGAGTGCGTTTGATGCGGTAACCAGCGATATCACCCAGTCTGCGCCATCCAGTGCTTCAGCAACGGAATCCGCCGGCTGCACGCCAGACTGCTGAGCCACATCCCGCAGGCCAGAAGCCTGCTGCCCGCAGAATTTTTTATCCCAGACCCGAACCTGCGCCACACTCGCCAGATCGTGAGCATAAATTTGTCCCGCCTCGCCAAATCCGATAATGGCTATCTGCATAACTGTCTTATCCCTCCTGCCGTGACCAGACTGAACCCGGAATGGCCACGCGCCCGTCAAACAGCAGGCGCGCAGTGCGGATCAATCCACTGTTAATCACATGTCCCGCCGCATCACGCGTCAGCATCACGCTAAACTCGCCGCTGGGATGTTCGACAATCAGACGTTGTTCAGCAGTCGCGCTGATTTTTGCCAGCCCTTGAGCCACCGAACCGGCAACCAGACAGGCCGTGGCGACACTGACCGCGCCTAACACGCCAATCGCGGCGTGACAGCGGTGAGGAATAAAGGTCCGGGTGGTGATCGAACCGTTGTCGACCGGTGCGGAGATCAGCGTCATTTTCGGCACGCTGCGCTGCGCTACATCGCCCAGATGCATCAACCGTCCCGCCTGTAAGCGAATCGACTCCAGCCGTGCTTTCAGCACCTCATCTTTATTCAGCTGATCCGGCGTTTCGCGTCCGCTGCGCTGCAAATCGGCGGCACGGATTACCACAACCGGCATACCATTATCGATGCAGGTCACCTCAATGCCGTCAATGCTGTCGCGCGCATTACCGGTCGGCAGCAGTGCGCCGCAGCTTGATCCGGCGATGTCCTGGAAATTCAGGATTTGTTGCGCGGCGTAACCCGGCACGCCGTCAATGCGGGTATCGCCCTGATACTCAACGCAGCCCTCCGGCGTAGCGATGGCCGCTTCAGCAAGCTGGCCGGTATTGACCATATAAATGCGCACTGTTGTCAGCGCACCGGTTACCGTTACCAGCCCTTTTTCAATCGCAAACGGCCCGACCGCGGCAAGAATATTTCCGCAGTTCTGTCCGTAATCAACCACGGCTTGTTCCACGCTAACCTGAGCGAACAGGTAGTCTACGTCGGCATCCGGACGCGATGAAGGAGAGATAATCGCCACTTTACTGGTCAGTGAATCGGCACCACCGATACCGTCAATCTGTCGGGCATCAGGCGAACCCATCGCCGCCAGCAGGACGCGATCGCGCGTGGCGCTGTCCGCCGGCAGATCCGTGGCCAGAAAGCAGGCGGCTTTTGACGTTCCGCCGCGCATCAGCATGCAGGGGATCAGGGTCTGTTTCATACACCGCTCTGCTGCAGTTGATCAAGTGAGTCAACGTAGCGCAGCCCCTTTTCAGCCAGTTGCGAACGCATCTGATAAATATCGAGGCCATACTCACCGGCAGCCAGCCGCTGACGTTTGCTCTGTTCCAGTGCTTCACGTTTCTGTGCAGCGACCGCGACCGATTCGGCCTGCAGACGCGGCACAATCACCACGCCATCATCATCCGCGACCACGATGTCTCCCGGATGGATCAGCTGCCCGGCACAGATGACCGGAACGTTAACTGAACCCAGCGTCTCTTTCACCGTGCCCTGCGCGTAAACCGCCCGTGACCAGACCGGAAACTGCATATCTCTCAGCGTCTGGCTGTCACGAATCCCGATATCCCCCACCAGCGCCACCACGCCGTGCGCCTGTAAAGAGGTCGCCAGCAAATCGCCAAAATAACCATCGTGACAGGCTGAAGTCGGGGCCACCAGCAGGATGTCACCGGGCTGGCACTGCTCAACCGCCACATGAAACATCCAGTTATCGCCGGGCGAAACCAGCACGGTCACCGCGCTGCCGGCTACCGCGCAGTTCTGCTGGATGGGACGAATACCAGCGTCGAGCAGACCACTGCGTCCCTGAGCTTCATGGGTGGTCGCCACGCCATAACGGGCAAAACCGGCCACCAGCGCGGCATCAGCACGCGCAATGTTGCGCACAACGATACCTTTTTTATTCACCAGACTCATGACAGATCCTCCGTCACCCGTGGCAACAGGCTCTGATAACCTTCAGCGTGGCTGATCACTTTCGATGAGCCGATCCCGACGTTACGTTTGGCCTGAACGCCCCGCTGCAAAGCTACCCGCGTATAGTATTCCCACAGGTGTTCCTGACCCGCCATGCACTGAATAGCCGCATATTTTTTGTCCCAGACCGCGCTGATATCAAGCAGCACGTCAGGTTTCCAGTTGCACTGCTCAGGCTGATGCGGCTCAAAGCTATAGACCGGCGGCGCGCCGATAATGGTTTCACCAGGACGATAACCTTCGGCCTGCGCAATGATCCGCGCTTCCTGCGTCAGATGCGCAGCCAGCGGATGATCGTAGTTATAGGGGTCGTTAACCGAATGCGTCAGGACGAAGTGCGGCTGCACCTGACGGAATATGTCCGCCAGCCGGAATAGCGTCTCTTTATCAGCGCGCAGCGGATAATCACCCAGATCCATAAAGCTAATAGTCGCCCCGAGAATGCGGGCAGCCGCCTCGGCCTCTTCCTGACGACTCTGCTTTACCTTCGCCTCGGTCATGTTGCCGCTGCGCCACAGCTTCGCCGATTCGCCCCGCTCGCCATAAGAGAGGCATACCACATGCACCTCATAACCCCGCGATGCATGCAGCGCAATGGCCCCCCCCGCACGCCAGACAAAATCAGCTGAATGGGCGCTGACAACTAACGCACTCTTTTTACTCATCTTTTCCATTATCTCATCCTGCCTTTGCCGTTTTTTTCATCCTGGCATGCAGCACTGCGGCTGGATAATGTCTTTCATTGCATGCGTTATGACTTTTATTTATGTTGTGATTCAGGGCTCATCGCTGGCGTAAGAAAAATGGAAAACGGCAGACAGGAATTTGACATTAAAATCATGCAAATACGCGCTTTTTGTATGATTGCGGACTGCGGCACGATTTCCGAAGCGTCGATAAATTTATTTCGTACCCAGTCGGCGATCACCCGTTCGCTGCGTGATCTGGAACACAGTTTACAGACGCCGCTGTTTGAACGGCATGCCAGCGGGATGCTGCTGACCGAGATGGGCAAATGTGCCCTGCCGCGCGCCCGGCGAGCCATTACCGAACTGCACGCGATCCCGCCGATCCTCAGCAAAATGCGGCGGCGGGATAACGGCCGTGAAGAGGCGGAACCGATCTGGTTATTTAACCTGCGACGGCTGCAAATTTTTTTAGCGCTGGACCGGCTTCATCACACTCAAAGTGTGGCGACATTGCTGGGTATCAGTCAGCCAGCGGTGAGCGCGGCGTTGAAGGTGCTGGAAAAAGGGGCCGGGCTGCCGCTGTTTCAGCGCACGCCAAAAGGCATGATGCCAACGTCAGCGGGACAGGAGATCGCCCCGTTTATCAGCCGTGCCCTCAATGAGATACGGCATATCCCGGAAGACCTCGCCGCACAGCGCGGCATTCTGACCGGGACGGTGCATGTCGGTGCGCTCCCGCTGTGCCGCAGTAGCCTGTTACCGCTGGCGATCACCCGTCTGGTGGCGCGCTATCCCGGAATAAAAGTGGTGACCAACGAGAGCGCCTTTGATGCGCTGATTAAAGAACTGCGCGCCGGAGATATTGATTTTATTCTCGGTGCGCTGCGTCAGCATCACAGCGCGTCCGATATCCAGAACCAGCTGCTGTTCGATGAAGAACTGATTCTGCTGACGCGTCCGCAGCACCCACTGAGCGGGCGTGCCGTCAAACCGGAAGATCTGCAGCAGGTGCAATGGATCCTGCCGCGTGAGAACTCTCCTGCCCGTCATCTGCTGGACCGCGCGTTTCAGGCCGCAGCGCTGACTGCGCCTCAGCCGGTGGTAGAAAGTGGCGATCTGGCGATAGTGCGCGGACTGCTGCTGAATTCGGATATGGTGGCGGTGGTCTCTTCGCATCAGCTTGAATATGAGTTGCAGGCCGGAATCCTGACGCCGCTGGCGCTGAACCTGCCCGATACCCGCCGTGAGATAGGACTGACCTTTCGTCTGGGGGCGCTGCATTCGCCTGCTACTCAGGCGCTACTGCGCTGCATTGATGAGACGCTGACCCGGACAGCCTAAATGAAACTCATAGCGATAAGGATGTCACCCGTTACCCGTGCAGGCCCGGCCTGCCTTACCACAGCCGTTTGGTCCCGCAATGACAATGCCAGACGCATCACACTATAAAGCTAACTCATATCGCTAAAAGCCTTTTTTGACAGACACCGTCAGGTGCCCCGCTTACCGTGTTATCGGATTGTTACCTTTCTCTCACCACAACGACGGCTGCCGCTGGTAGCAAAGCAGAGAGCGTACCCGATGACAGCGAATAACCTGATTAATGTAAAACAGTGGATTGATGCACGCCCGGTCTCTTCTTTCCAATGGCGCGTACTGGTGCTGTGTCTGATCATCATTATGTTTGATGGTTACGATGCAGCCGTAATGGGCTTTATCGCGCCGGCGCTGATCGAACACTGGGGCATCAGCCGCTCAGCGATGGGCCCGATCCTCGGCGCGGCCATGGCGGGCGTGGCGCTCGGCGCGCTGATCGCCGGTCCGATGTCCGATCGGATTGGCCGCAAGCGGGTCATTCTGGTGTCAGTACTGATCTTCTCAGCCTTCAGCCTCGCCTGTGCTTTCGCCGCTTCGCCGACACAAATGGCATTATTACGCTTTATCGCCGGTCTGGGGCTGGGCGCGGTAATGCCAAACTGCGTGACGCTGCTGTCTGAATACATGCCCGAGCGCCGCAAAGGCATCATGATTACCCTGATGTTCAGCGGATTTAATATCGGCTCGGGACTGGGTGGATTCATTGCCGCCGGGCTGCTGGCACGCTTTAACTGGCCTGCGGTCCTGGTGTTTGGTGGCGCGCTTCCCCTGCTGCTGCTGCCGGTGATTGCCTGGCTGTTACCGGAATCGGTGCTTAACCTGGTGGTGCGTAAAGCGCCACGCGCAATCATCGCCTCGCTGCTGAATAAAATGGGCGGTGATTTTAGCCCGGATACGGCGTTTATCCTGAGTTCGCCTGGCGTAAAGCGCAACAGCACCATTGCAGAGCTGTTTCGCCACGGCTTCGCCCGCGGTACCGTAATCCTCTGGCTGACCTATTTCATGGGGCTGTTCGTTATTTATCTGCTGAACGGCTGGCTGCCTACCATTATGCGTTCAGGCGGCATTTCTCTTGAGCAGGCGGCGATTGTCGCTGGACTGTTCCAGCTGGGCGGACCGGTCGGCGGCATCATCGTTGGCGGCTTAATGGATAAGCTGCACGCCAGATGGGTGATTGGCGTGGTCTATTTAATCGGCTGTGCCTGTTTGATCACCCAGGGTTTGCTTGGGCTGAGCGGCGTGTGGTTGGGTGTGATTATTTTTATCACCGGCATGTGCATCAACGGTGCGCAGAACGGGCTTCAGGTCTATTCACCGGCCTACTATCCGACCGAGATCCGCGCAACCGGCGTCAGCTGGATGCATGGCATCGGCCGGATGGGCGCCATTCTGAGTTCGTCTTTAGGTGGCGTGCTGATGGGCGTGTTCCCGGCACAGTCGGCTATTTTCTACATTCTTGCCCTGCCGGCGCTGCTGGCGGCGGTCAGTATTATTTTACACCGCAATGTCGAACTTACCCTGAAGGTTAAAGGAGCGGAACTCGGCGATATTCCTGCCTTATCGCAAAATCTGAACAACCGATAGCGGTGCCTGATATATACAGTTAAACTGTATATAACTCAGGTTTAACTCAGCAGGAGAGATCTATGTCAGCCACCAACAAGCAGATCGTCCGTCGTTTTAATCAGCAGGTGATCGTCGCAGGCGATCGTGTCGCCTTTGATCAGCTGGTTTCGCCCGGCTTTATTAATCACTCCGCGCCACCCGGCGCGCCGAATGATAAAGAGAGCCTATGGCAGACCTTTGCGCTGATGCTGCGCCCGGCTATTTCATCTCTGCAGGTAGTGATTGACGATCAGCTGGCGGAAGGCAATAAGGTTACCAGCCGCAAACGCATTAGCGGCCTTCACAGCGGCACGCTGCTCAGCGTGCCGGCAACCCACAGCAGGATAGAAATAGTGGTGATTGATATTGTGGAAATTATTGATGGGCAGTATGCGGCGCATTGGGGAATGAACAATCTGGCCGCTGTGGTAGCGCAGTTAAAACAGGCCTGAAACAGACCTTACGGATTGAGGAGTTTGCTTAACGCCTGTAAGCCTTTAATCAGGTCAGCGCGATCGGCCGGGTTAAGCTGATGATCAATCGCTTTGGCAACCCAGGCGGAGCGCTCTGCCCGCGCCGACTGCAGCAGCGCTTCCGCCTGTGGAGTTAGCGCAACCCGCTGCGCGCGGCCATCATCAGGATCTTTGCTGCGATAGACCTGCCGCTGAGTTTCCAGTTCAGCCACCACCAGCCGCATACTCTGATGTTTTACGCCGCGCAGGCTGGCCAGTTCGGCTACCGACAGCGGCCCCTGACGCTCCAGCAGCTCCAGGGTTTCGTGTTGCGAATGACGCAGCGTGCCGGTCTCCTGACGAACCCGCCGGACAAACTGGCTGATCACCCTTCTCACTTCCTCGCCCAGCGCGGCGGAATCGGGCGTCTCTGGCGGCGTTTTTTGCTGTGCTGACATCGGTTTTTCTCCCCCTGAAATAGCGCGGCAACCTTTATAGCACACTCAGCCCGGCCAGCGCTGTTGCGGGAACAGCGAGACGCGAATGTTAAACAGGTGAACCAGCGGAGCTACCGCCACACTCTCCTGCAGCGCAATCTTCTCCAGCCGGAGCAGCAGCTGATCCAGCTCCTCCAGCAGATCCTGATGCGGCAGCAGCTGAAGCGACTTCATTTTACGCTTCAGATAGAGACCCAGTTCGTGGAACATCTGGCCGCTGTCGATGCGGTGCGCCTCCAGCACCTCCCGATAGCGGGCATAAAAGTCATAGCAGTTAGCGCCGAGCCAGGTTTCACTGATCAGATAGCCACCGACCACGATATCCGGCACCGGATCGAGCCGTTTACGCGGCAGAATAATGTTCACCCGGTCCAGCATGCGCGCAATAAACTGCTGGCGTGATAACAGCGTGGCGGAATTGCGTTCGACCTTTTTAATAAAGCTCAGCAGGTCGCGCAGCCCCCGCAGCACCGCCCTGCGGGCAATCCACGAGGGACGCTTATTGCGGATCAGCGCCGTCAGCACCACCGCAAACATGATCCCCACCAGCGACGAGATTGCGGCGTTCAGGGTGACGATCAGATCGGGCACATAGTGGTGACTCAGCCCGATAAAGCCTGGAATCTGGATCGCCACACTCAGACCTATCAGATTGGTGGTCGGATTGGCAATCACCAGGCTCAGCAGCATCAGCCCCGGCAGCAGGCAGATCATTAACGCCTGCAGGGTGTTGGCCTGCGGGATCAGAAACGCGATATAAAACAGGCTGACCACCAGCGCAATCATCACCCCTTTAACGAACAGCTTCATCGGCGTAACCGGCGAATCCACCCCGGCAAAAAACGAACTGATAATCGCCGCCATCAGCGGTGCATTGGCCCCATCGGCCCAGCCGCTGCCAATCCAGAACAGACTGGAAAGAAAGGTCGCCAGAAAGGCTGTCAGCACCGACAGGCTCAGCAGTCCGTTATCAATGTGGCGATGCTCGCGGATGTTCCTGATCGCCGCCCCGTCGCCATGACTGTAGAGATCGCCGGCTCGGGCGCTGACGTTCTGATACGCATCGGCGATACGGACAAAGTTAGCCAGCCGCTCCAGTAAGCCAATCAGCAGCAGGCTCTCTTCAGTAGCCAGCTTTCCCGCCTGCCAGTCCGCTTCCAGCGTCGCCTGACCCGCAGCGATGGCGTTACGCAATCCTTCGATATCGTTAACCCGATCATGATTGAGCCACAGCAGAAATTGCTGGAACACCGAGGTGACACACAGCGGAAAGCGTATATTCAGTTCTGCCAGCACCCCAAGCCGCGATTCAATCGCCGTCAGCGTCGGCAGCAGGTAGGTCAGATGCTGATACTGCACGCTGACCAGACGGATCACATTGCGCGCCGCTTCCCCTTCATAAACACAGTGCGTAAGCAGCGTTTCGACATTCAGCGGATAGCCCGCCATCTGGATCAGAATATCTTCCCGCTCGAGGGACTTGTTGTTCGCCATGCCGCTGACCAGCTCATTACACAATTTACGCGCATTCTGAAACCAGCGGTCGACGCTCTGCCCGAGCAGATGGTGCATCGATACCGGAAAAACCAGCCGGTGTACCAGCGTGCTGCACAAAATGCCAAGGGTGATCTCCTCGATACGCGAAATCACCGTATTGGTAATCGCCGACGGCGTGTTCACCTCCGGAAAACCCATGATCGCCGCGCTATAGCCTGCCAGCATGAAGACGTAGCTTTTGGGCGTGCGGTCATGCAGCGACAGATAGAGGCAAAACGTCACCCACAGCGAGACGCACAGGCTGAACAGCAGTGGCGACTGCACCGTTTCCGGATAGATCAGCAGGATAAACACCCCTCCCAGCACGGTTCCGATCAGACGGAACAGCGATTTCGAGACGGTTGAGGCGGCATAAAGTTGGGAAGTGACAAAAACGGTGGTCAGCGCCCAGGCAGGTTTTTCAAAGTTAAGGATCAGAGCAACTGATAACGCGATAAACGCGGCCAGGGAGGTTTTGCAGGCAAACAAAACCGCGTTTTTGGTAAACCATTTCATCGAATGAGAGGACCGAAATACTTCTGTGGCGCGTATCCTGACAGAAGCGTCAGCGTTTTACTCTCAGTTAAATTATACAAATTATTACCGGCCATCCCTGACCGGTTCAGGCTGCGGCTGACCGGGCCGGCAGCGTCAGATTTGGCTCAGCGACGGGTCAGCGCCAGACGGATCCCCAGGCCGATAAAGGTGGCGCCGACCAGCCGATCCAGCACTTTCTGTAACCTCTTATGGTTCGCCACCGCGCCTGCGGCCCCACCCGCCAGCAGCGCAAACATCACGTCGGTCATCAGGCCGATCAGCGCATAGGTCATCCCCAGCAGCAGGAAGGCGCTGGCGTGATACTGACTGCCGATCACCACAAACTGCGGGAAGAAGGCGATAAAAAACAGCAGCACTTTGGGATTGGTGATTGAGGTGATGAAACCGCGCAGCAGCAGTAAGCGGGTGCCGGTCAGTGCGCGCGGCGGCGGCGCGGTCTCCGCTGCTGCGGATGCGATAAAGGTTGACCCGATCATTCTGGCTCCAAGGTAGATCAGGTATGCCGCCCCGAGATACTTAATCAGCGTGAACAGCAGCGGCGAGGCGGCAATCAGCGCAGTTAGCCCGAGCGCACTGGCAACGGCATGGGTACAACTGCCCAGCGCAACCCCGGCGGCTGACAGGATACCGGCACGTCGTCCCCTGGCAACGCTTTGTCCCACCACATAGGCCAGATCGGGACCCGGCGTAATACAAAGCAGCACAACGGAAGCAACAAACAGCGGGAAATGCACGATATCGGACATCACGGCTCCTGACCTTTATTCGGGGTTAATGAGTGATTAACCTAACAGCCGACCGCGTTTTTTTAAACCCCGTCGCTCAGCGGTTGCCGCACCAGTGCCCGCTGTTGATCCAGTAAAAACGGACGCAGATAGCCTACGGTGTTCGACAGCAGGATCACCTCATCGGCCAGTTTCAGCCGCAGGACATCGCTCAGCCAGGCTTTGCGCTCGGTCATCCGCTGCCAGACCGCCGGGAATTCAGCCGCCAGCTGGGCACGCAACGCCGCATCCGCCAGACCGACGGTGTCCTCAATACTGCATCCGCCGTAGCCGGCTACCGAAGGAATAATGTCGATCTGCAACAGCATGCCGCTTTTCAGGGGGATGGCTGAATCGGGCCAGATCGGCGAACTTAGCCACTCTTCGTCAGCCACCAGATGCCCCGGATTAAGGTGCCAGCCATACTGCGCTTTGGGTAATACCGCCTCGATTAACGCATACAGTTCGCCACCGGTGATGCCGATGCGTAACTGCTCCAGCCAGCTGACCACCGCGTGGTAATACGGGATCGCCAGCCGGGGCAGCCAGTCTGAAACGTGACAGGGTAACTCAGACGCCTGACTGACTACATAAGCAGCGCGGCTGCTTAACCCGCCTTTATAGCCAACGGTTAATGACAGCTTATCGCCGACCTTAATCGTTTTGTCGCTGGGATAAAGCTGTGCCTTAGCAAAGCGATCGCCGGTGGCGGCAATGGTCATCACGCTATTTGGCTGGCCGTCGGCATTAAGACGCGCGCCAATGTGCTTCTCGCTTACGCCTGCCGTCACGCTGTTCAGCGCCGCCAGCATGGCGGTTGAGGCACGATTCGCTCCCGCCTCGTAAAATGCCACCTCATCGGCGCTGTTAATGCAGCGAACTCCCTCATCGGGTGAGATAAACAGCCCGGTGGCATTCACCAGCTGCGAGACGCCACCTGCCGCGTCGGCCGCCGCCGCGCAGATAAACTGCGGCAGATCAAACAGGGTCTGCTGTGCGCGGCTGAACAACTTCCAGCCCACCAGCCCGGTGCGCGTCCCCGCGACGATCCCCGCCTGGCTCAGCAGCCGGGACAGCGATGTCTCACCACTCATCGGCTGATTAGGCAGCGAAAAGAGTGCCGCGTGCAGACATCTGCCGGGATTACGGGCAAAGGGCACCAGCTTGAGGTTTTCGTTACCCATGATGTAGGCCAGTTCGCCCTGCTGATTAACCACCAGCAGCGCCTCTTCGAAGCGCGGAATAAAGCCCGCCAGATACTCAAAGTTACTGCCGTGCTCTTTATCCGCATAGATGATCAGCTGCGCAATCTGATGCTGTTTCATGCGCTGAACAATCTCCGCCAGCCGGTGATGCAGGGTTTCATCCGCCATCACGTGACTGGCCACGCCGGGAAAAGTGGGTGGCGACGGGATCGATTCCAGTGCGTAGCGAGCGCGATTCATAACAGACTCCGGTTAAACAGGAAAACAGCAGTCTGGCCGTTGCCGGGCCAGTCTGTTGCTGCCTGCCTCAATCTTTCTGCCGTAACCGCTCCAGCATAATCAGTGAATGACTGAAAATGGCATCGGCAATGTGCTGCGGAAATCCAGCGGGCAACGCATCACGCACCGCGATAACCGCTGGTGGAAAAGCGCGGATAAAAAAGTCGAAGATCTGTTGCAGGCTACCGCTATCAAAATTGACGCTTTTTGCGGTGGCGAAGAAATGACGCGGGAATATCTTATCGATTTCGGTTTTTTTGCCTTTACTGGCCCGCAGCCCCATCGCCAGCTTCAGCGCCCGCTTATTCAGGCCGGTGCCGCCCAGTACCGGATAGGCGGAAATCACATCATAGAAGGGGGTCAGCCGGTAGCTGCCGCCGCGCTCAATAAACAGCGAGAAGTTTTTGGCGTGGCCGTCAGTCGCCCCTATCAGCCACTGAAACACCTGGAACATCATGAAGTGATAACGATCCTCTATCGCGTTACTCGATCCCATCAGCAACTGCATAATCTCCGCAATGCCCGGCCCGCCGTCAGACTCATATTTCGTCGATGACGGCAGCCCCAGCGCCTGACAGAAATCCTCCTGTGGCAGACGAATAAGCCGGCTTCTGTCGCGTGACCAGCGCCGGTCGAAGCGCTCGACGGCCAGCGCACGCATCGCGCCGGCGCGGATAAGAGTTGCTTCAGGCACCTTCATTCCCAGCGCTCTGGCCAGCGCCAGACAGAGATACTCATTTTCAACGCTTTCCCGCATGTCCAGCGTCGCCGTCGGCTGCTTAATTTCCCCGATCGGCAGTTTGATAATGTGTGACGTTGGCGTGGCTCCTGCAGGAATGCTCCAGCCCTGCTCAGTGTGCAGCAGCGCCGTTTTCTCCTGCGCGCCCGCCACCGAAATACGAAAGTCGGTCTCTTCACGCAGCATCCCGAGCGGAATGTCGGACTGATAGGCTGACAGCACGCTTTCCAGACGCGCCTCGTCCAGCAGCTCATAGCGCACCTGTAACGGCGGCAGCGGCATCTCAGGCGGCAACAGCATGGTCGCACCGACGCTGTCACGTCCCACTTCCTGCAACAGATCAAACGGCTGACGGGATTTTATCTGGTAGCGCGCCACAATCCGGTCACGAATCAACGGGCTATCCGGCAACAGATTATCGAAAAAGTTAATTACCGCGTGGGAGGTGATGGCCGGAACCTGCAACGGCATCGAGAGTGACAGCGGCCTGGCGAGCGGATTGCTCAGCCACGCTTTGTCGTACTGAAATTCGTGCGCACCGTTGCGCTGACGGGTCAGCACGCCGACCCGCTCGCCGTTCATCCACGCAATCAGCTTCTGCATTACCAGTCATCCTCGTCATTGATCGGTGGCGGTGCGGCGGCCGTTTTCTCCTGCACCTCAAGACTCAGCTCCAGCGACTGTAACAGCTTAAACAGCGTCGCCAGCGAGGTGTTGTCCGGCGCATTTTCAAAATGCGAAATGGTCGCCTGTTTCAGGCCAACCTTTTTGGCCAGCTCGCTCTGGGTCCAGCCATTACGCTGACGGATAAGTTTCAGCCGGTTAGCCAGCTGCAGCGGACTGTATATCATGGTCTCTGTTCCTCCGGGGTCGGCAGACGATCAGCATAGCGCATTCCGATTATCCCCGAAAGAGGATAATCGATGCATTATACCCTACCGGGGATAAATAACTATTTATACCCTGAAAGGGATAAATGATCTATTATCCCTTTACGCGGATATTCAACCTTGTGGCGGCGCATAACAGGAGAAAAATCATGAGATTAAGCGCGGGTTTTACCGTGACGGAGCAGCCAGAGGACAAAGACCGGGAGGCGTTATTTGCCGGGCTCGGCAGTTACAACCGGCAGTTTATCGGCAGTGAAAACCGGGGACCGCTGGCGGTATTTGATCATGACGCAGACGGTAAGTTGCGGGGTGGCGTAATGGCCTCGCGTAAGGGGAACTGGCTCTGTATCGATTATCTGTGGGTGGACGATACGCTGCGCGGCACCGGTCTGGGCAGTGCCTTACTGCTGGCAGCAGAACAGCAGGCGATAGCTTACGGCTGTCAGCAGGCGCTGGTGGATACCTTCAGTTTTCAGGCGCTGCCGTTTTATCTGAAACAGGGTTATCAACAGCAGATGTCCCTGCCCGACTTTCCGCAAACCGGTATGCAGCGTTACTACCTGACCAAAACGCTGAAGGGCTAAAGGTCACGACGCTGAGGTGGCTGTACGGACCGGCGCGTCGTGACAGGGTCACAGACCGGCGATGCGACGTAAATCTGCTTCGGCACCAGGAGCCACCGCCAGCACCTGCGCCCCTTTGGTGATGCGATCGCCGTCGGTGTTGAACGGATGCACCCAACCGCCCGCCTCCTTCACCAGACAGTAACCGGCCAGACAATCCCAGGCGTGCATATGAGGTTCGTAGTAACCGACGACCCGGCCGGCCGCCACCCACGCCAGCATCAGTGCGCCTGAGCCGATGCGGATAAAGTTACCGCCGGCTGCCAGCAAGGCCGCCACAATCTCGCCAACCTGCTGCGGACTGACGTAGCTGTTGGCACCAAAGCCGGTCACGTGATTCTGCAGGGTGCGCGCCGGATCGACCTGCAAGCGTCGGCCATTAAGGGTAGCGCCCTCACCCAGCGCTGCCACATAGCACTCCTCAAAGGTTGGCGCAAAAATCACCCCGATGACCGGCACGTCGCCGCGCAGTACGGCAACCGATACGCACCAGTTTGGCATGCCGTTGAGAAACGGACTGGTGCCATCAATCGGATCGACCACCCAGGTGTAGGCGCTCCGGCCCGGCTGCAGGCCGCTCTCCTCACCGAGAAAGCCATCATCAGGGAACGCTTCACGGATGCGGTCGGCGATCGTCTGTTCTACTTCGCGATCGGCAATCGACACCACATCCTGCAGATCATATTTGGTTTCCACCACCAGCGTGTCGCGGCGGGAAAAGTAAGATAAGGCCGTGGCACCGCCAGCGCGGGCGACAGCTTCAGCCAGCGCCAGACGCGACATCATTTCATCGTGCAGTTCCATTGAGACTCCTTGCGGTTAAGCAGTTTAGCGGGCAATCAGGGCCAGACCCTGCGGCTTGAAGTTAACGCCGACCCGGGCGGCCAGCGGCAGACGCTGTTCCATGTGGGGATCGATGATGAACAGCGATCCCAGTTCAGTGGTCACTTCATATTCGATATGGTCACCCAGCCAGGTGCTGTGAATAATCTCACCCTGCAGGGCACCCTGACCGTCGCCAGACAGGGTGATAAACTGCGGCCGCACCGCCAGCTGACCGCTGCCGGTTTTCGCTCCATCGCCACGCACCCGGAAGCGCTGGTTACCGACGCGGATCAGCGCCTCACCGCCTTCGGCCTGCTCAACGTCGCACGGCAGAATATTGGCTTCGCCCATAAAGTCGGCGATAAACACCGAATTGGGCGAATGGTAAAGCGTTTCCGGCGCGCCCTGCTGCGCAATATCCCCCTCTTTCATGACAATAATTTTATCGGAGACCGCCAGCGCCTCTTCCTGGTCGTGCGTCACATAGACTGCGGTAAAACCCAGCCGCTGTTGCAGATCGCGAATATCCGTCCGCACCCGTCGCCGTAAACGTTCGTCCAGATTCGACAACGGCTCATCCAGCAGCAACACCTGCGGTTCCAGCACCAGCGCGCGAGCGACCGCAATACGCTGCTGCTGTCCACCGGAAAGTTCAGACGGCAGCCGCTCGCCCTGGCTTTCCAGCCCGACCAGCCTCAGCCCTTCCCGCGCCCGATCCAGCGCCTCCCGTTTGTTCATCCCCGACGACAGCAGCCCATACAGGATATTGTCGAGAGCATTCATATGGGGAAACAGCGCGTATGACTGAAACACCATCGCCACGTCGCGCTCATTGGCCGGCAGATGAGTGACATCTTTACCGCCGATCAGAATGCGGCCAGCAGTAGGATGCTCCAGCCCGGCCAGCAGGCGCAGCGTGGTGGTTTTGCCGCAGCCGGAGGGACCGAGCAGCGTCACCAGCGTGCCAGGCTCGACGGTTAACGACAGATCCGGCAGCGCCGTAAAACCGGCAAAGCGTTTAGCAACATGTTCAAACACGACCGATCCCGCGTTGATGGGGGTCATACGGCTCTCTCCTGAGTCAGAGTGGCGACAGCAGCGGCCGCGGCCGCTGGTTGAGTAACACGGCGCAGGCGGCGTTCACCCACCAGCAGCTGGAACAGACCGATAATGGCTAACATCACCACGATCAGTACCGACGAGTAGGCAATCGCTACGCCATACTCACCGTTCTCCACCAGCCCGACGATGTAAGACGTCGCCATGTTGTATTGCGCGCTGACCAGAAAAATCACCGCACTGATTGAGGTAATAGCGCGCACAAAGGCGTAGACCAGCGCGGCGCTGATCGCCGGTTTGAGCAGCGGCAGCACCACTTTACGTAAGGTGCGGAAACTGTTGGCACCGAGGGTCAGTGAGGCTTCATCCAGACTCTTATCAAGCTGGCTCATCGCCGCAATACCGCCACGCACTCCGACCGGCATATTGCGGAACACAAAGCAGGCGATCAGGATCATCGCGGTGCCGGTGATCTCCAGCGGCGGCAGGTTATACGCCATCACGTAGCTCACGCCGATCACGGTGCCCGGAATGGCGAAACTCAGCATCAGCATGAACTCAAAGGTCTGCCGTCCGGCAAATTTCTGCCGCACAATCAGCCAGGCGGTCAGCAGGCCAACCACCGCAGTCAGCGGCGCGGCAATCAGGGCGATCTCCAGCGTGGTCCAGAAAGAGTTCCAGGCGACGCCGCTCCACACCAGCTGTCCCTGATTCAGGCTGACGCTAAAGGCGCGGATATAGTGGTCGAGCGTCAGCGCGTTATTCAGCCCCCACGACTGCACAAAGCCGCCAATCATGATCATGCCGTAGATCACCAGGGTAAACAGTCCCCACGGGATCACCAGGCCATAAACGCTGTAGCGCACCGGACGCGGCAGCTGCACGTGACGACCGCCGTCGCCTTTGCCGGTTACCGTGGCGAAGCTTTTGCCCGACAGCCAGACCCGCTGCAGCAGAAACGCCGCCAGCGTGAAGCCCAGCAGGATCATCGCCAGCACCGCCGCACGGCTTGGATCGTTCTGCGCGCCGACCACCGAGAAGAAGATTTCGGTCGACAGCACGCCGTGACTGCCGCCCAGCACCATCGGATTGCCGAAGTCCGCCATGCTTTCGATAAAGCTGATCAGAAAGGCGTTAGCCAGTCCGGGTGCCATCAGCGGCAGGGAGATACGCGAGAAAGTACGCCAGCGGCTGGCGCGCAGGGTCTGAGACGCCTCTTCCAGCGACGGGCTGACGCCTTCAACCACCCCAATCAGCACCAGAAACGCAATCGGCGTAAAAGAGAGCACCTGGGCGATCCAGATGCCGGTCAGGCCATACAGCCAGCGGCCCGGCTCGACGCCAAACAGCGTCGCCAGCGAGGTGGTGATCACGCCAGAACGACCAAACAGCAGAATCAGCGCCAGTCCGATAACAAACGGCGGCGTAATGATTGGCAGGATAGTCAGCATCCGCAGCGCTTTTTTGCACGGCAGCGAGGTGCGGGTCGCCGCCAGCGCAAACGCCAGTCCCAGCAGCGTCGAGCCGCTGGCGGTCATCAGCGCCAGTCCCAGCGTGCGCCACGCCGTCCCGCAGGTGCCGCCGGTCACACAGGCGACGCTCCAGATAGCCGGGTCCTGCAGATTGGCGATCAGGCCATCCGGCTTAAAGCTGCCATCGATGTCCTGCACCGAGGCGACAAACAGGCTCAGTACCGGATAGAGCACAAAGGTGGTCACCAGCGCTACCAGCAGTACGATCGCCGACACCACAAACGCATCGCCTTTCAGCACGCCGCGTTCGGCCAGCGCAAAGGAAAAAATCAGCAGGAAAACCGTCAGCAGCAGTAACGCGCCCGCGCCCATCGCCGGCTGGCCCAGCGCGAGCGGGCCGGCCAGGTTCTCCAGCCACCGCCAGTTCCAGCCGCTAAACCCGATGGCATGCCCTTCCAGCACCAGGAACAGAATGCCGCAGACGCTGAGCAGCAGCAGCAGGCCGCTACGGATACGCCCCGGCGGCAGGAAGAGGCAGGCGGCAGAAGCGAGCCACAGCGCTACGGCGACAGTCAGCCAGCCATGCTGCATCAGTTGCCACAGTGCTGGCGCGCTATTCTCATCCTGCCATAAGCTGATCAGCCAGTGGCCAGAGAAGAACCCCTGCTCCAGGCTGTACCAGGGCAACACCATCAGGGCCAGCGCGCCGGCAACTAACGCGCCGGTTAAGCGGCGATTGTGCGCATTCATGAATCACCTCGATCTGCTGCGGACACCAGGCTTGCGCCACCGCGTTTCAGCATGGACCCGGCATCACTGCGCCGGACGGAAATCAGTTTTATTGTGCGCTGGCGCCGATCTCTTTATCCCAGCGTCCGAGCAGCGCTTTGCGTTTCGCCGCGTCACCGTAGGTTTTGAAGTCGTAATCGATCAGCTTGATATTCTCAAAGCGTGGCGCGTATTCGGAGATCTCCGCCTTGCGGTTCGACGGCAGCTGGAACGATTTCGCCTCTTTCATGTGCGACTGCGCGTCGGCACTCAGCGCCCAGTCGTACCAGCTTTTGGCATTCGCCAGGTTACGCGCCCCTTTAATGATCGACATGGAACCAATCTCATAGCCGGTGCCTTCACAGGGGGCGACCGGTTTGATCGGGAAGCCATCGACCTCCATCGCAACCGCATCGTGCATAAAGACGATGCCGAGGGTGGTTTCGCCGCGGGCAGCGGCTTTCACCGGCGCTGAACCCGACTTGGTGTATTGCGAAACGTTGGCGTTGAGTTTTTTCAGGTAATCAAAAGCCTGGTCTTCACCCATGATCTGCACCAGCGTCGCCAGGGTGTTATAGGCGGTGCCGGAGGAGTTCGGATTGGCAATCTGGATTTCACCTTTAAAGCCCGGATCGAGCAGATCGGCCCAGCAGGCCGGTACCTTCAGCTTTTTCTCCGCCAGCAGTCGGGTGTTGTAACCCCAGCCCAGCGCACCGGCATAAACGCCCACGGTACGGTAACCGGAGATCTCCGCCACTTTTTGCGACCACGGCTGCTGCTGGTCGAGCAGCGGCGATTTATATACCTGAGTTAAGCCCTCTTCGGCGGCCTGCATATGCGGATCACCGGTGCCGGCCCACCAGATATCGGTCCGCGGATTGCGCGCCTCGCTGCGGATACGTGCATAGGCCTCCCCGGCTGACAGCCGCACCATGCTGAGATTGATGTCGGGATGAGACGTGCTGAACTGGCGGGTCATCTGTTCACAGACCACCACATCCGCAGAGCAGATCATGTTGAGATTACCGGCCGCAGCCGCCGCAAACGGTAAGGCCGGACAACTGACGATAACCGCAGCGAGCAGAGATGAGTAACGCATGGTGTTCTCCTTGAAGGCGGGGATTGCGCCTGTTCGCGCTTTTTTGCACTGCTGTGCAAAGTAGTAAGGCGACCCTCAGGACGTGTCAATCAGCATGTTAAGCAATTGTAAGGTGCGGTCACAAATTTGGTACATTTTATCGCCAATACCTTTTGCACAGCCTTGCAACTTCAGGCAGACTCAAAGCGGATAACGGCAGCAGCGGAGAAAACCATGCATCAACTTAAGGCAGTCGTCAGTGCGCAGGATGTCGCTGACCGGGCGGGCGTCTCCCGCTCTGCGGTATCGCGCACCTTTACGCCGGGTGCCAGCGTGTCGGATGCCACGCGGGCGCGGGTGATGAAAGCCGCCGAAGAGCTGGGCTATCACGTTAATCATCTGGCGCGCGGGCTGGTACGCAACCGCAGCGGCATTGTCTGCCTGATCGCCTCTGAAGTGGATACGCCTTACCGCGCCAGCCTGGTTCGCTGGATGACACAGTATCTGCAGGAAGCGGGAAAAGTAGCGATGCTGATTAATACCGACCGCTCAGATGAACGGGTCTCTGCCGCCTTACAGCAGGCGATTAACTTCCGCGCCGATGCGTCAATCATCCTCTCCGGTATGCCTGACAGCGCGATAACCCGGCTCTGTTACAAACACGGCCAGCATCTGGTGCTGATTAACCGTGATGAGTCCCTGCCCGGCTCCCTCAGCATTAATCTCGACTCGCGTCCGGCAGCCGAGATGGCGGTCAATGCCTTTGTCCGTGCCGGCTGTCAGCGCATCGCGTTTGTTAATTCACTGGCCGGCACCCCGAGCCTGCTGAAACGCGAGCGGGATTTTCTGGCGGCGGCGGAGAGAGCCGGAGTCAGCGTTCAGGTTGAGCACTTTGGCTCGACCTCCTATGAAAGCGGTCAGATCCTGGCGCAGCGGCTGCTGACCCGCAAAATCCGGCCTGACGCGGTGTTCTGCGCCACCGATTTACTGGCGTGTGGCTTTATGGATGAGGCACGCCACCGCTTTGCGCTGCGCATTCCGGAGGATCTGTGCATCGTCGGCCACGACAATATTCCGCAATCGGGCTGGTCCTCCTACAACCTCACCACTTTTGCCCAGCCGGTGGAACAGTTTGCCCGTGACGCGATACGCTGGCTGACCGAAACCGAGGCGCAGCAGGATGAATTACAGCCCGCCGCCGAACAGCAAAGCGATCGGCGGATATATCAGGCTGATGTGGTCTGGCGGGGTTCAGTACGCGGCGGGTAAACCGCCCGATTTAATTTTATCGCCGCTGCGTTTGTGCCACTAAAATAGTCCTTTCCCTGCTTTACGCTTCGCTTTAAATAAGCCGACTGATTGCCGCAAATTATCACCCTGCGGCGGCGCAGCATCCCGATTTTCTGTCTATCCTTGATCAGCATTATTAATTTGTCCGGCGCTTCACTGCTCAATGAATAAGCAGTCAGATGTGACAAATATCACATTTGTGCCAGGCTTAATCACTCAGATAATGACGTTCAAGGAGCTTACAATGACGACACCAACGAACAAGACGCTCGATCTCGATCAATTTCCTAAGCCTCCTTTTGAGGAACAACCGCAACAGGCACCTGGCTTAGCCAGCAAAATGATCCCGGTTCCCGATCACGGTGAAACCAGCTACCGCGGTACCGGCCGGCTGACCGGACGTAAAGCGCTGATTACCGGCGGCGATTCCGGTATTGGCCGTGCGGTGGCCATCGCTTATGCCCGCGAAGGTGCGGATGTAGTGATCAACTATCTGCCAGAAGAACAGCCCGACGCCGATGAAGTGATTAAATTAATCGAAGCGGAAGGCCGTAAAGTCTTCGCTATTCCGGGTGATATTCGTTCTGAAGAATTTTGTCAGCAGCTGGTGAAACAGGCGGTGGATAAATTAGGCGGCCTGGATATTCTGGTTAATAACGCCGGACGCCAGCAGTTTAATGAGTCCATCCGTACCCTGAGTACCGAAGATTTTGACGCGACGTTTAAAACCAACGTTTATGCCATGTTCTGGATCACCAAAGCGGCGCTGGAATATCTGCCACGCGGCGCGTCGATTATTAATACCTCGTCGGTGCAGGCCTTTAAACCCAGCGATATTCTGCTGGATTATGCCCAGACCAAAGCGGCGATTGTTGCCTTTACCAAGTCACTGGCGAAACAGCTGGGCGGCGAAGGCATCCGGGTTAACGCGGTCGCGCCTGGCCCATACTGGACCGTGCTGCAATCCAGCGGCGGCCAGCCACAGGAAAAAGTGAAGCAGTTTGGTGCCGATTCACCGATGGGCCGCCCTGGCCAGCCGGTCGAAATCGCTCCGCTCTACGTCACGCTGGCCTCGACGGAGAGCAGTTACTCCTCCGGTCAGGTCTGGTGCTCCGATGGCGGCACCGGCACCCTGTAATCACCTTCCCCGGTGGCCGCATAATGCGGCCACTTTTTTGTCCTGCCTGCGCCCGATTTGTCAGTCGTCACAGTGAAACAAGGAAGAAAACCATGGAAAACCAGATCTTCCATCAGCCTGCCCGAGACAATGGCTTTGCGGGTCTGGGTGATTATGCCGCCATTGGCGAGGGGCGTTCAGTGGCGCTGATTGCGCCGGATGGCGCGATCGACTGGTGGTGCGCCCCGAACCTGGATGCTAAACCGCTGTTTGACCGCCTGCTGGATGCCGGTATCGGCGGCTTCTTTCAAATCGTGCCGCGCGATCCCTATCGGGTGACGCGGCGCTATCGCGATAACAGCAACGTGCTGGAAACCCGTTTTGACACCGACAGCGGCAGCGTGCTGCTGACCGAATCGATCAACAGTACGCTGGCGGGAAGATTGCCGTGGGGCGAACTGGCGCGCCGGATTGAAGGAGTCAGCGGCGAAGTGGAGTTGCAGATTATCCTGCGATTCGGCACCGCCGCTGAAACCCGTTCGCCGTGGATTGCCGACACCGAAAAAGGCAAGGTGTTCCACATCGCCGACGTGATGGCGATGTTCCGTACCAGCGACGATATCCACATCACGCTGCTGGATGATGAGCAGGTCTGCGCCACGCTGCGGACTTCGGCCGGTTCGCGCTCACTCTGCGCACTGCTGATCACCGAGAACGAGCCGCTGGCTGTCCCTGAGCTGTCCGCCATCGATCAGCGAATCGAAACCAGCCACACCGGCTGGACCAGCTGGGTGGAGAGCCTGAGCTATGACGGCAGCTATCCGGCGCTGGTAAAGCGCTCTGCCCTGTCACTGAAGTTTCTCTGGTACTCACCGACCGGTGCGCTGGCGGCCGCAGCCACCACCTCGCTGCCGGAAGGGATCGGCGGCGAGAAGAATTATGATTATCGCTACGCCTGGGTGCGGGACGCCTGCCTGATCATTAAAGCCTTCGTCTATCTCGGGGCACTGGAAGATTGTAAAGCGGCCTTTTCGTGGTTGTCGCAGACCATCCTGCGGCACGGCGTCAGGCTGCGCGCCTGCTATGCGCTGAATGGCGATGAAGTGCCGGAAGAACGTTTTCCGCCGTTAAGCGGCTATCAGGATTCCCAGCCGGTGCGGGTCGGCAATAATGCCCGTGATCAGATACAGCTCAGCATGTATGGCGATATGCTGGCCACCGCGCAGCTGTTTATCGAGGCCGGCCACGTGCTGGATATCACCACCTCGCGCATGCTGGGTGAGCTGGCTAACTGCTGTGCCGATCACTGGCGGCAAAAGGATTGCGGTATCTGGGAGTTGCCGGACCTGCAGCACTATACCCATTCTAAAATGGCCTGCTGGGTGGCGCTGGACAGGGCGGTCGCGCTGGCCGAAAACCAGCACATCGAACCTACCTGGCTCGGCCGCTGGCAACGGGAACGTGACCGCATTCGTGACTGGATTGAGACGCACTGCTGGTCCGAACAGAAACAGGCTTATCTGTTTTATGTCGGCAGTGAGGACCGTCTCGACGCCTCGCTGGCGCTGGTCCACAGCTACGGCAACGCGGTCAATCCACAGCGGATGCTGTCAACCTATCGCGCTATTCATCAGGCGCTGGGCAACGGCAGCGCCATGCTCTATCGCTACAGTGGCGTCGAGGTTGAAGAGAGTACCTTCCTCGCCTGCGCGTTCTGGCTGGCAGAAGCCTGGGCGGAAATGGGCGACGTCGACCAGGCGGAACAGACGATGCAGCAGATCCTCGCGACGCTCGATCAGCACGGCAACGTGGATATTTTTAACGAAATGTTTGATGTCCGCAGTCAGAGCTGGCGCGGGAATATGCCGCAGGGCCTCAGTCATCTGGCACTGATTTGTGCGGCACAGGCTATTTCAGAATCGAAGGCTGCCGGCTGACCTGGGCCGCTGTCGGGCCAGCAGCTATTGCAGCCTGAAGCGTGGATCAAAGAAAAAAGGCTCGACCACCACGTTGCTGATAATCGCAGCGGCGGCCGGATGCGCGGGATTAAATAGCGCGTTCCACTCTCCGGTCAGGGTACTCGGAACCTTGAGGATCAGGCCGTGATCGGCGCTGGCGAGCCAGCCATCCCCAATCTCCCGGGTCGATGGCGGTGCGGGATCGGTCTGCCAGTCGGCGGGGAGCGCCGCCAGCGACAGCTCGGTGATCAGCGTTTCAGGAACGCTGATCGACAGCATCGAATAGTCGTGCGCCAGATCCTGAATGCTGAGATGCACCAGCGCCTCCAGCACGCACAGCGCCCGGCTTGATCCGAGATAGACACAGCCGATACCGACTGAATTCCAGCGGCCGCCGTAGGTGCGGGCACCAAAACCGTCAAAGGCGGTCATCGCATATTCGCTTTTCACCAGCCGGAAAAAGCGCACCGCCGCCATCAGGTGATCACGCCATGTTCAAGCTGACCAATCAGGTTGAGCACCGCTTCCGCCCCGGCAACGGTGGTGGTCATCTCTGCCGGTTTCCTGCCACCCAGCGCCTTGGCTGGGGTCTCCAGCCACTGCACCAGCCGCGCCGGATCGTCACGCAGCAGCGTGCTGGCAGCGGACAGGACGCGGATCAGCATGTAAATCCGTCCGCTCTGATCGGGCGAAAAGGTCTGCTGAGGATCTTTGACTTTGCGGTTGTAGGTACTGCGATCGATGCCTGCCAGGCGGCAGAGCCAGATTTCATCGAAGGCGGATAACGACGCGGTGCGTTTCAGCACCCCGCTGCTGAAGCCGACGGCAATCCGCTGATGCGCATCCGGCAGGGTTTCCGGCAGGTTCAGCGCATGCAACAGCGAGCTGTTGCGGCGACTGCTGGCGGGCGTATAAATGGCAATTGACATAGCACGGCCCTCTGTTCATTTGATTTTTATTTTAGCGCAAATGAACATGGTGCGCCAGCTTTACCCCTGGCGATTGCGCGCTGGCGTCAGCCCGGTGAGGCGATCAAAGAGCAACAGCCCGACTTTGCGCCGCTCAACGGCTGCGAGGTGATCCGCCCTTTCCGCTGACCCTGAGATGGCAAGGCCAGCGGGCGGTGGCGTCCCGGATTACTGCAACGCTTCCAGGATTTTCCAGGCGGTTTTTATCCGTAGCGGATTGGGGTAGTTCTTGTTCGCAAGCATCACAATGCCGGTGTTCTGCTCGGGAATAAACGCAACGTAGGCACCAAAGCCGTTGGTGGCACCAGTTTTATGCACCCAGCTGGCGCGTTGCGATGGCACGGCGGGATTCAGTAGCGTCGCCGGCTGAGGTTTAAGCGCGACGCTGCTTTCGCTGTCAGCGATTATCGCGGCGGCACTGGCCGGCCAGTCGTAAATCTCCCAGCCCAGCCCCTGATAGAAATCACGCACTTTGAAATAGCGTGACTGGGCGGTACGAATCGCATTGCGCAGCACGGTATTGCCTGACGATAAGCGGTTAGGATCGGCATTGGCCTGCATAAAGGTCAGCATATCGCGGGCGGTAGATTTCACCCCATACGCTTCCGCATCCAGCATGCCGGGCGACACCCGCACCGGCTGCCCGTTTTTATAACCCCAGGCGTAGTCCAGCATCATTGAGGGCGGCACGGTGATGTAAGTGCGCGTCAGACGCAGCGGCTGAAACACGTTTTTCTCCATCGCCTGCTGGTAATCGCCCTTCACCATCAGCGCGCCAAACAGACCGATACTGGCATTGGAGTACTGACGCAGCGTGCCCGGCGCAGCCTGGGGTTGCCACTGCTGATAATAGTTGAGCAGCGAAGCCTGATCGGTCACCTCATCCGGCAACTGCAGCGGCAGGCCACCTGCGGTGTAGGTCGCCAGATGCAGCATCCGGATGTGATGCCACTGCGTGCCGGTCAGCTGCGGCCAGTACTTCTGCACCGGATCGTTGAGGGCGATGTCACCGTTACGGATCATCACCCCGGCCAGCACGCCGGTGAAGGTTTTACTGACCGAGCCGAGTTCAAACAGGGTGTTTTCGGTGACGCGGCGGCCGGACGCCAGATCAGCCACACCGGCGTTAATGAACTGGGCCCGGCCTTTATAGAGTATCGCCACCGACATACCGGGAATTTCCTGCTGCTCCATCAGCGGTTCGATAGCGGCTTTAACCAGAGAAGTGACCTGCTGTGAGCTAAGATCGGCGGCAACACAGCTGGCAGAAAGGGACCACAAAACAAGGTAAGACAAAGACTTTTTCATTGGCAATTAACGGTTTCTTCACTGAATCGATTTATTTGCACTGATCGGCGCAGGCTTGCACACAGATCTGCGCTTGTGAGCTGCACGCCCCGGTATCACGGGTATTACAATGGGATCGTTCGACATAACAGTTGGTCTGACAGGCGGAGACGTCGCATCGCGCGGCGGCAGGCGTCAGCTGAGGCAGCGGCGCACGCGCCGGAAACTGGGGTGCCGGTTGAGCGAAGGCGCTGCTGCCCAACAGTCCGGACAGCAGCAGGCTGATGAGTATTTTCATGATTGATCTCCAGATGAACGCTGCCCTAAGTATGACTACTCTGGCACGCGTCGTCTGAGAAATCTTATCAAATTGGCAGGACAGGTGGGTGTTGAGTGACGTTGATCACGCCGCGGCGATAAATATCATGCAGCCGGACAATATAGCGCTGCGGATCGTGCTGATCTTTAATGCGCAGGATCGCCGCCTCCCCTTTCTCATGCAGCATTTCTGGCCGTTCAACGATGGCGAGCAGCGTCTGCTTCAGCCCGTCCACCAGCGCCTGGCGCAGCTGCGCTTTCTGCTGTGGCGTAGTGATGCTGTATTCACGATCGCCATTCAACGTACCGCCAATCACCCAGCCAGCGCTGGCCGGATTAATTTCCGGTAAGGCGCGCACGTTGCTGGTAATCACCGGGCAGCCGCTGGCCTGCATTTCCAGTACTGAAAAGCCGTACGTCTCCTGCCAGGTCGGCAGTAAGCCGACATCGCTGCGGCGGAACAGCTGCAGCAGCGCCGCGTTTTCCAGCCGCGCCAGATGCGTGAAGCAGCGATAGCGGCCAATGCGGCTCTCAATTGACCGATAGAACGCCTCGTCATCCTGATGTTGCCGGTGTGCCACGTTGTGACGTTTGGTGAGATCGCCAATTAACTGCACCTCCAGCTGCGACTCATCCAGCTTTCGTTCTTCAATCAGCTCGCTCACGGCCAGCACCACTTCGGCGCCGCCTTTACGGTAGAACTCATTGCCGGCGAACACCAGGCGGAACACGCCCGGCTGACGTGGCGCTTTATGCGCTGTGAACAGGGTTTGTGGCGGATGCAATACCACCGTTTTACGTCTGATTTGCTGCGCAACGCCGCCCCCGGAGGGGAACAGTTTCATCTGAATATTCAGCGTCGCGTCTGAAATGGCAATCAGCCCGAGGCAGTTATCTTTCAGCAGATGGGGGATCAGCCGCTGCAGTTCGGGATTATCCTGCTTCGCCACGCCCGGCACCGGCAACACCCGGGGTAATTCAGTTTCAAACGAGGCAACCCATTTCTGACGGGTTATGGCGACTTCATTAAACAGATGCAGGATGTCGGGCCGCGATGCGGGTGAAAATGGCACGGGCAGAAAAACAAAAGCTTTATTTTTTTTGAGTAAGCGCGTCCGTAATGGGTTAATAAAGTAAAACAGATTGTACTTTTTGAGATTAATATATTCGTTTTCCGGATTAACCAAAATATTGCGCTGCTCCGGATAGTGGTTATTAGTGATTCCGATTTTCATGATCGTATTCCAGAGTCCTTGAGTCCCGGATAATCTATATCATGCGATCTGACAAGCTGCGCCTGCGTAATATCCTAAAAACCGTTTTCACCGCCCGCTGGCAGAAATATTTATCATTGCCCAGGGCGGTTTATTCCTGGTTTGCCCGGCCAGCTAAAAAATTAATGCAGATTATTTACATCCGTGTCTTTTCTTCCGGCTGTAACCCACTGATTCCCGATGAAGAATGATCTGACAACAACCGGCGCGCCAATAATTATGTGTAAGTTTAAATATTTGTTAAAAATAAACCATGCCAGCCTGTCAGCAATTAGTTGATAACAATTCAACTAATCAGTTTTATTACACTGACCTGAAGGCTGACGTACTGAGAAGCGTGCAGATAATCTTAATCCGGGCGTTCAACAGCCAGGCCTGCTGGTGAAACTAATGATACAGCGGCGGATTTTTAGCGCCGGTAATGCACTGTTTTAGCGCACCAGTCTGCAACATAACCGTGCATCTACGCCGTCTCCCGTTCGCCCCGCCGTGCCTGTTAGCTTCATAACTAACTGATTCTACTGTAAACAGCAACGCGTCGCCCGCTGAACTGCGCACTGGTACAAAAGTTGCAACAACAGCATCAGGCAGACAGGAGATAAACATGAAAGCGATCGTTATTGGTGGCGGCATTGGCGGGATGAGCAGCGCCATTGCGCTGGAAAAAGCGGGTATTGAGGTTGAGGTGTTCGAAGCGGTGAAGGAGATGAAGCCGGTCGGAGCGGCGATTTCAATCTGGCCGAACGGCGTTAAATGCCTGAATGCCCTCGGCATGAAGGCAGCGCTGCGTGTACTGGGTGGCAACATGGCCTATATGGCTTATCACGATGCAGTGACCGGTGCCGCGCTAACCCGTTTCAGTATGGCGCCGCTGGTGCAGCAGGTCGGTGAGTTTCCCTATCCGGTGGCGCGCGCCGAACTGCAGGCGATGCTGATTGATACTTTTGGCCGCCAGCGGGTCAATTTCGGTAAGCGGGTCATTCAGGTTGAACAGAGTGATAACGGCGTGATTGCCACCTTTGCCGATAACAGCCAGGCGAGCGGTGACTTTCTGATTGCGGCTGACGGCACCCATTCGGTGATCCGTGAATATGTGCTGGAACAGGCGCTGGAGCGGCGTTATGCCGGTTACGTCAACTGGAACGGTCTGGTGGAGATTGATGAGAGCATCGCGCCCGCCGATCAGTGGACCACGTTCGTTGGTGACGGCAAGCGCGTATCGCTGATGCCGGTAAGCGACAACCGCTTCTACTTCTTCTTCGACGTGCCGCTGCCGAAAGGATTGCCGCAGGATCGCACCACGGTCAAAGCCGATCTGAGCGGCTATTTTGCTGGCTGGGCCGCACCGGTGCAGCAGCTGATTGCGGCGATCAATCCCGAGACCACCAATCGGGTTGAGATACACGATATTGAACCGTTCAGCCGCTTTGTTAAAGGACGCGTTGCGCTGCTCGGTGATGCGGCCCACAGCACCACACCGGATATCGGCCAGGGCGGCTGCGCGGCAATGGAAGACGCTATTGTGCTGGCTTCGACGCTGGCATCGCATTCGCTGGGTATTGAGGATGCCCTGCTGCGCTATCAGGCGCGCCGGGTTGAGCGGGTCAGGGATCTGGTGCTGAAAGCGCGTAAGCGTTGTGACGTCACCCACGCCAAAGATCCGGCGGTGACCGAGGAATGGTATCGTTCACTGAAAAGCGAAACCGGCGAGCGGGTGCTGGCCGGAATGTGTGAAACCATTGAAGGTGGCCCGCTGGGTTAGTCCGGCCGCCCCTCTTCATCCAGCGGGCGACATGGCCGCCCGCTGAGTGCATTACTCCGCCAGACCGCGATTCTTCAGCATCGGCTCCAGCTGCGGCGGACCGCCGCGCCAGCTTTCATACAGGGTTTTCAGATCGCTGCTGTTACCGCGCGACAGAATTTTCTGACGGAAAATATCGCCATTCTCCCGCGTCAGGCCGCCCTGTTCGACAAACCACTGGTAGCCATCATCGGCCAGCATCTGGGTCCAGATATAGGCGTAGTAACCGGCGGCATAGCCTCCGCCCCAGATGTGCTGGAAATAGCTGGAGCGATAGCGCGGCGGCACCGCCGCTAACGCCAGGTTGTCGCTCTGCAGGGCCTGCTGTTCAAAGCCGTCGACGCTTTGCGGAGCCTGATCGCCGGTCAGGCTGTGCCAGTGCAGATCCAGTAACGCCGCAGCCAGCAGCTCACTCATCTCATAGCCTTTGTTGAATTTACCGGCGCGGACAATCTTTTCATGCAGCGTGGCGGGCATCGGCTCTCCGCTCTGATAATGGCGGGCGAACTGGCGGAACACCTGCGGCTCACTGGCCCAGTGCTCGTTGATCTGCGACGGAAACTCCACAAAATCACGCGGAGTTTCGGTGCCTGACAGGCTCGGATAGCGCTGGCTGGCAAACAGGCCGTGCAGCGCGTGACCAAACTCGTGAAACACGGTGATGACCTCATCCCAGCTCAGCAAGGCAGGCTCACCGGCCGGCGGTTTGGTGAAGTTGCAGACGTTATAGATCACCGGCTTACTCTCAAGCAGCGTCGACTGGTTGACGAAGTTGCTCATCCACGCGCCACCGCCTTTGCTGTCACGCTTGAAGAAGTCGGTGTAGAACAGCGCCAGCGGCGTCTGGTCGGCATCAAAAATCTCATATACCTGCACGTCGGGATGGTAAACCGGCAGATCCTGGCGTGGCGTAAACTGAATGCCGTAGAGCTGAGTCGCCGCCCAGAACACCCCATTCTGCAGCACGCTGTTCAGTTCAAAGTAAGGTTTGATCTGACTCTCATCCAGATCGTACTGCGCATGGCGCACCTGTTCGGCATAGAAGTTCCAGTCCCAGGCGCGCAGGGTGAAATTGCCCTGCTGGCGATCGATGGTCTGCTGGATGGCCGCCGCTTCCCGTTCAGCCCGCGCCCGTGCAGCAGGCACGATATTGCGCATAAAAGCAAAAGCAGCATCCGGGGTTTTTGCCATCTGATCCTGCAGCTTCCAGTCGGCATAACTCGTAAAGCCCAGCAGCCGGGCCTGCTCCGCCCGCACCTGCGCCAGACGCAGCACCAGCTCGCGGGTGTCATTCTCATCGCCTTTTTCGGTGCGGGTCATGCCAGCATGGAACAGCGCTTCGCGGGTCTGGCGATCGCTCAGACTCTGCAGCGCCGGTTGCTGAGTGGTGTTTTGCAGCACCAGCAGCCAGGCATTTTCCAGGCCGCGCGCGCGGGCTTCTGCCTGAGCGACCGCTAAATCGGCCGCCGCGAGGCCCGCCAGTTTCTGAGCCTCATCCACCACCAGACCGCCCGCCTTGGTGGCCGCCAGCAGCTTATTGGTGAAGCGGGTGCTGAGGCGCGCCGCCTCCTGATTCAGAGCTTTGAGCTGGTGTTTCTGCGTTTCCGGCAGATTGGCACCCGCCAGCTGAAAACGCTGCCAGATCACCTCGACCAGCCGTTTTGATTCAGCGTCGAGCTGGGCGCGCTGCAGATACACCGCATCCAGCCGCGAGAACAGCGGCCGGTTGAGCATAATATCGTCGTTGAGTGCGGTAAGCTGCGGGGCGATCTCTTCATCGACCTGCTGCAGATACGGGCTGGTGTGCGCCGACGTCATAGCGCTGAACACCAGATTCACCCGGTTCAGCAACTGCCCACTCTTCTCCAGCGCCTCATAGGTATTCAGAAAGGTTGGCGCATCGCTGCTGGTGGCAATCGCCTCGACTTCGCGGCGTTTCTCTTCAATGCCCGCCTGTAACGCGGGCAGGAAATCCTGCTCCTCGATCTGATCGAACGGCGGTGCCTGATAAGGCAAGGTGCTGACGCTAAAGAAAGGATTCTGACGGGCGTTCATGATTCGCTCCTGATGGGCATCGCAAAGTCTTATCCTGGCAGGTTGCCGGCGGTTGAACAACTCAGGTCAGATGCTGCTGATAAACGCTGATTATTTCACCGGCAATCGCCACCGCAATCTCTGCCGGCAGCTTGCCTTTTACATCCGGCAGGCCGATCGGACAACGCAGCCGCGCCAGCCGATCGGCCTGCGCCCCCTTGCCCGCCAGCCGGTAGCGGAAACGCTGGCTTTTGGTCTGCGAGCCAATCACGCCTGCATAGCGAAAATCTCCGCGCTTCAGCACCGCCTCGCACAGGTCGAAATCGAGCGGATGATGATGGGTCATTATGATGAAATAGCTGTCCGGTGCAGCCTGCGCCACACAGTCCAGCGGGTCCTCCGGTTGCAGAGTGACCACGCCGGGCGGGACCTGCGTAAACTGATCCGGGCGACTGTCGATCCAGCGAATGTGACAGGGTAACGTTGACAGCAGGTTAACCAGCGCCTGGCCAACATGACCGGCACCGAATAGCAGAATTTCCGGCTGGTTCTGCAACAGCGGCTCAAACAGCAGCGTGGTTTTACCGCCGCAGCACTGTCCCAGCCGCGCGCCGAGACTGTAATCCTCGGTGTGCGGCGCGCTGGCCCCGCTCTGCAACATGGCGCGTGCCTGAGCAATGCACTGAAATTCCAGCTGGCCACCACCGATGGTCAGATAGCTCTGCTGCGGTGTTACCACCATTTTACTGCCGCTGTCGCGTGGCACCGAACCGTGTTCACTGAGCACGGTAATTAATACGCAGCTCTGGCGCTTTTCACGCAGCTGGTGCAGCACGGTTATCCAGTCATGGTAGATCATCACAGGCTCCTGCCAGTTGCAGCACACCATTCAATACCCGCTCTGGCGTGGCGGGCGCATCCAGCTGCGGATGCCGGGCATAACCGCCAACGCTGGCCACCGCATCCTGCAGCGCGCACCAGGCGGCGATGCCCAGCATAAACGGCGGCTCCCCGACGGCTTTCGAGTGAAAGACCGTATCCTGCGGATTTTTACGGTTCTCCACCAGCGTCACCCGCAGATCGGCTGGAACGTCACTGATGGCCGGGATTTTGTAGCTGGCCGGGCCGTCGGTCAGCAATTGCCCTTTTTCGCTCCACACCAGCTCTTCACAGGTCAGCCAGCCAACGCCCTGGACAAATCCGCCCTCAACCTGGCCGATGTCGATTGCCGGATTCAGCGAGGCACCCACGTCGTGCAGAATGTCTGCGCGCAGCAGGCGATACTCACCGGTTAAGGTATCGATCACCACTTCACAGCAGGCCGCGCCGTAGGCGAAGTAGTAAAAAGGCTGGCCGCGCCCCGCCAGCCGGTCGTAATGAATGCCCGGCACGCGGTAGTAACCGTTGGCAGACAGCGGCACCTGGTTTAGCCACGCCAGCTGGGCCACGTCCGCGAAGGTGTAATGTTTTTCACCGGCGCGCACGATGCCGTTGCGAAAACTGACCTCGGAGGCATCGCACTGATGGAGCTGACACAGCATCTGCGTCATGCGATCGCGCAGGATCTCCGCTGCGTTCTGCGCCGCCTTACCGTTCAGATCGGCCCCGCTGGAAGCCGCCGTCGGCGAGGTGTTCGGCACTTTGCCGGTATCAGTGGCGGTGATCTGAATCTTATCAACTTCAATCTGCAGCACTTCGGCAACGATCTGGATGATTTTGGTATTGAGTCCCTGGCCCATCTCGGTGCCGCCGTGGTTGAGTTGCACCGTGCCGTCGGTGTAAATCAGAATCAGTGCGCCCGCCTGGTTGAGAAAGCTGGAGGTAAACGAGATGCCGAATTTAACCGGCGTCAGCGCCAGACCGCGCTTCAGCAGCGGGCTGCGGGCATTAAACGCGCGGATCTCCGCCCGGCGGGCCTGATAATCGCTGCTCTGCTCCAGCTGTTCGGTGATCTCGTCCAGCAGATTGTCTTCAACCTGCTGATGATAATGGGTAATGTTGCGATTCTGCTTGCCGTAATAGTTGCGTTTACGCAGCGCCAGCGGATCAAGGCCGCGTTCACGCGCGATGTGGTCCATGATCTGCTCAATTGCCACCATGCCCTGCGGGCCGCCAAAGCCGCGATAAGCGGTATTTGAGGCAGTATTGGTGCGACAGCGGTAACCGGTAATGCGCGCATCGCCAAGGTAATAGGCGTTATCCGCATGGAACATCGCCCGATCGACGATAGACCCGCTGAGATCCAGTGAATAACCGCAGTTGCCTGCCAGATCGATCTTTACCCCGCACAGCAGCCCATCATCCTCAACGCCGACCTCGTAGCGGACAAAGAACGGATGCCGTTTGCCGGTAATGCGCATGTCGTCACGGCGTGAAAGCCGCATCTTCGCTGCCCGGCCGGTCTGGCGGGCGACGATGGCGCACAGGCAGGCGACGCCCGCAGCCTGGGTCTCTTTGCCGCCAAATCCGCCGCCCATACGCCGCATATCAATGGTGACCTGATTCATGCTGATACCCATCACCTCGGCCACCAGTTTCTGTACTTCGGTGGGATTCTGGGTCGAGGAAAAGACCTGTAGCTGCTGATCTTCGCCGGGGATCACCAGCGCGGTCTGGGTTTCCAGATAAAAGTGCTCCTGTCCGCCAATGGGAAAGGAACCGGTGATGCGGTGTGGTGCCCGTGCCAGCGCAGCCTCGACGTCGCCGCGCTGATGAACATGCGGCTCCTGAACAAAACTGTTCTGCGCCAGTGCCTGTTCGACGTCGAGTAACGGCTCCAGCACCTCATATTCAATTACGGCAGCAGCAGCGCCGGCTCGCGCAGCATCCGGTGACCCGGCCGCCACCACAATCACAATCTGACCGAGATACTCCACCTTGTCGTGCGCCAGCAGCGGATCGCCTGGCTCCAGCGGACCGACATCATTGATACCGGGCACATCCTGCCAGGTCAGCACGCTGACCACGCCGGGAATGGCGTAACACGGCCCGACATCAATCCGGGTGATGCGTGCATGGGCGTGCTCACTCAGCCGCGGGCAGAGGTGCAGTAAACCGGGCAGTTCAGGCTTATCGTCGATAAAGCGCGCCTCACCGGAAACGTGCTTTTCCGCGCTTTCGTGTTTGTTGCTGCGGCCAACGCCGCTCTGTATCGCGGCAGCATGCTGCGCCTTGATTACCTGTTCATTTAATTCAGGACGGTTATGAGACATAGCGGGCCACCTCAACACAGGGTAATTCGCCGTTGTAGCGATGGTAATAACGCCGCAGCAGGTTACGCGCGACCTGCAAACGGTAGCTGGCGCTGGCGCGGAAGTCGGACAGCGGCTGGAAATCTTCCGCCAGCGCGGCGGCAGCACGTGACACGGTCACGGCGTTAAACGGTTGATCCAGCAGGGCCTGTTCGCAGTGTGTGGCCCTTTTCGGCGTTGCGGCCATCCCGCCAAACGCGATGCGTACTGCGCGGACATGGCCCTGCTCAATCTCAAGATTAAAGGCGGCGAAGACCGCAGAAATGTCATCATCAAGCCGCTTAGAGACTTTCCACGCGACAAAATCTGGTGACACCGTCACTTTATCGATGCGGATAGCGCGGATAAACTCGCCCGGCTGTAAACAGGTCTGTCGATAGCCGGTGAAAAACCGATCGAGCGGCAGGCTGCGCTGCTGCTCGCCGTGCTGCAACAGCAGGCTGGCATTCAGCGCCAGCAGCATCGGTGACGCATCACCAATCGGCGAGGCATTGGCGATATTGCCGCCCAGCGTGCCCTGCAGGCGGATTTGTAGCGAGGCAAAACGGTGCAGCATCTCACTGACGCCCGGAATACGGTCGGCGAGGAAATCGGTAATCTGCTGCAGCGAGGCGGCGGCACCCAGCAAATAGTGATCGTCAAATTCACTGCATATCCTGAGCGCAGTAACCTGCTCCAGCGCGATCAGCAGCGGTATTCGCTTATGCTGCTGGGTGATCGTCAGGCTCAGATCGGTGCCACCGGCAATCAGCGTGGCCTCTGGATGGGCCAGATAGATTTGCGCCAGCTGGGCCGGAGTTTTGGGCAGATAACAGCGCCGCCCATCCCCGCTCAGCTGCTGCATCTGATTATTCGCCAGCGCTTCCAGCCGCTGCACCACGCTGGCAGCATGGTGATCGAACTGGTCGCTGACCGGCTGTGAACAGAGCTGCTGCGCGGCCGCCATGATCGGCCGGTAGCCGGTGCAGCGACACAGATTGCCCGCCAGCGCACTCTCCGCCTGATGGCGATCCCAGCCGCTGGCCGATTTTTGCAGGCTGAACAGCGACATCACAAAGCCCGGCGTACAAAAACCACATTGTGAACTGTGGCAGTCAACCATCGCCTGCTGCGCCGGATGCAGAGCACGGCCGTGACGCAGATCCTCAACGGTAATCAGCTGCTTACCCTGCAGCGTCGATACCAGCGTCAGACAGCTGTTGACCGTTTCATACTGCATTTCCCCATCGACCGCTTTACCCAGCGTGACGCTACAGGCGCCGCAGTCTCCCGAGGCGCAGCCCTCTTTGGTGCCGGTGCGGTGCTGATGGCCACGCAGATAGTTGAGCACCGTCAGATTAGGATCTAACGCCTCTTCGGTAATCAGTTGGTTATTTAACAGGAACTGGATCATGCGGCTTGCTCTCCCGCGTCGCGCTGCCATACCGGACGGCCGTTTACCCAGGTCTGGGCAATATTGCGGTCATCGCCCAGCGTCATTAAGACAAACAATTTTTCCCAGATATCTTTGCTGTTGCCGATGCGTAAGGTCTGTAAGGCCGAGACGGCCGGATCGAGCACCACAAAATCCGCCTCTTTGCCCGGATTAAAATTGCCGATGGCGTGATCGAGATCCAGCGCCCGCGCGCCGCCCAGCGTGGCGTGGTAAAAGGCTTCGGCGGCGCTCAGCTTATACTGCTGCAGCTGACCCACTTTGTAGGCTTCGCCCAGCGTTTGCAGCATGCTGAAGGTGGTACCGGCCCCGACATCGGTGCCAATGCCGACTTTGACGCCCTGCTGCCAGCTGCGTTTCAGGTTAAACAGTCCGCTGCCGAGAAACAGGTTTGAGGTCGGACAGAAGGCGATAGTCGAATCGGTGTCGTGCAGGCATTGCCATTCGCTGTCGTCGAGATGCACGCAGTGCGCAAACACGCTGCGACGCCCGGTCAGCTGATAGTGGTGGTAAACGTCAAGATAGCCGGCGCGCTCAGGAAACAGCTGTTTCACCCAGGCGACCTCCTGCGGATTTTCGCTCAGGTGAGTATGCAGCCAGGTATCGGGAAACTCCTGACGCAGCTGCTGCACCTTTGCCAGCAGCTGCGGTGACGAGGTTGGCGCGAAACGCGGCGTCAGCGCGTAGCTCAGCCGTCCGCGCTGGTGCCAGCGTTCAATCAGTGCGCGGGTCTGCTGGTAACTCTGTTCCGGCGTTTCGATCAGGTTGTCTGGCGCATTACGATCCATCATTACTTTGCCGGCAATCAGTCGCATATTCAGCGCTTCCGCCGCGCTGAACAGCGCCTCGACCGACTGCGGATGCACGGTGCCAAACACCAGCGCGCTGGTGGTGCCGTTCGACAGCAGCTGATGCAGGAAGAAAGCTGACATACGCGCAGCGTGGTCCGGGCAGTAATATTGCGCCTCGACCGGGAAGGTATAGTGATTCAGCCATTCCAGCAGTTGCTCGCCGAACGCGCCGATCATTTCGGTCTGTGGATAGTGAATGTGGGTATCGATGAAGCCCGGTACGATCAGTTTTCCGCGCAGATCAACCACCGGCTGACCAGCCAGTTCGGCGCTGCACTCCTCCCACGGCGCTAAGCCGATCACCCGTCCGTCGCGAAGCCGTAGCACCCCATCTTCCAGATAGCGCGCCGCAGAGAGCAGCGCGTCGGGCTGGTCTGCCACCGATTTGAAGTCAAAAAAACTGGCGCGTATCGCCGTATCTGTCGCTGATGACATGGCTTTTCCTTTCTGAAAGCACTGCGGCCTTCTTTTAATTATGCAGATGATTGCCTTAATGCCACGTTGCAACTGCCGTGCCAGATCGGTAATGACTATTTTTCTATAATTATCAGCTAATTAAATTAAATTCCGGCTGTTGCGCAACTTTCTGCAGGCAGCATTGCTCCGCAACCGTTTGCCTGCCGTTAGCAATCGGTTGCTTGTGGCGCTGCTTTGAAATTGGATAATTTTTGCCGGCTGAATCCGCAGCTACGCTGCCCCGTTAGCGTGCATCACGCCCCAAAACAGCGCAGCCGCCGGGGCGGTAAAATCCCCTTACAGCCCAATCGCTTTTTCGGCGGGCGCAAGCGGAAATGAAATGCTATGGTGAAGCCATCGATTGTGAAAATGGCATAAGGAACAGTGAGATGATTATTTTTGTCACCGGCGCGACCGCCGGTTTTGGTGAAAGCATCACCCGTCGCTTTATCGCAACCGGCCATAAAGTGATCGCTAGCGGACGCCGGGCCGAGCGCCTGAAAGCGCTGAAAGATGAGCTGGGCGATAACCTGTATACCGTGCAGCTTGATGTGCGTAACCGGGCAGCCATTGAAGAGGCGGTAAATCAGCTGCCGGCGGAGTGGCGCGAAATCGATGTGCTGGTCAATAACGCCGGTCTGGCGCTGGGGATTGAGCCAGCCCACCGCGCCAACGTTGAAGACTGGGAAAATATGATCGACACCAACACCAAGGGTCTGGTCTATATGACCCGCGCCCTGCTGCCGCAGATGGTGGAGCGTAACGTCGGGCACGTGATAAATATCGGGTCGATCGCTGGCAGCTGGCCCTATGCGGGCGGCAACGTCTATGGCGCGACCAAAGCCTTTGTCCGTCAGTTCAGCCTTAATCTGCGAACCGATCTGCACGGCACCGCGCTGCGCGTTACCGACATCGAACCAGGCCTGGTGGGCGGTACCGAGTTCTCTAACGTCCGTTTCAAAGGCGACGATGATAAAGCGGGTCAGGTGTATGAAGGCGCCACCGCACTAACCCCGGACGATGTGACTGAAGCGGTCTACTGGGTCGCCACGCTGCCTAAGCATGTCAACATCAACACGCTTGAGATGATGCCTGTCAGCCAGACAGTGGCCGGTCTGAAGGTGCACAAGCCGTAAGCCTCAGAGCCAGCCTTTCCGGCTGGCTCTAGCCCCGTCCCCAGCCCAGCACGATGATCAACATGCCGCTAAAGGCGACAATCGCCCCGCTCCAGTCCCAGGCGCTGAGCTTCACGCCGTCGACCACCCGCAACCACAGCAGTGCGGTCAGCACATAGACTCCGCCATAAGCGGCATACACCCGTCCGCTGGCGGCAGGATGCAGCGTCAGCAGCCAGACAAACAGCGCCAGGCTGGCAGCTGCCGGCAACAGTAGCCAGACGGAGCCGCCTTTTTTCAGCCACAGCCACGGCAAAAAGCAGCCGATAATTTCCGCCAGCGCGGTGATAAAAAACAGCAAGGCGGTTTTAATCAGCATCCTTTTCTCTCACAAACGTAAACAAACGACTCACCACTGGTGAGCAAAGAAACGGCGATGATATACTAAGCCTACCCGCGGCAACAGCCGTTACCATTGGCGATGTCTGCGTTAACTGAAGGAAAGCGCAATGAAAAAATTGATCCCGGTCCTGCTGGTCAGCCTGCTGTCAGCGGCAGCCTTTAATGCCAGTGCTACCACTAATCGCCTGATTATTGAAGATGGCAGCAGCGCCGCCAGTAACGAAGCAGCGCGTCAGGATAAAGAGCAGTGGAATGACACGCGGATGCTGCGTAATAAGGTGAACAGCCGCGTTGAGAAAGAGTTTGATAAGACCGACCGCGCGTTTGATACCCGCGACAAGTGTGAGCAGAGCCTGAACCTTAATGCTTACTGGGAGCCGAATACCCTGCGTTGTCTGGATCGCCGCTCCGGCCGGCCTGTTACGCCCTGATTTTCAGCTATAGTAATGACGGACGACTAACATAAGGAATACGTGATGAAGCTACAGAGGGTTTTGTTAACGGCGACGTTGTTCGCGCTGCCCGTGCTGGCACAGGCATCCTGTGAATCGGTCAAAACCGAGATCAGCCAGAAAATTATTCAGAACGGTGTGCCCGAATCGGGTTTTAGTCTCGACATCGTCGCTAACGATCAGGTTGATCAGGCCGGCGGTCAGGTGGTGGGACATTGTGAGAACGACACACAAAAGATTGTTTACAAGCGCACGGGGCGTGACGATGACGCCAGCGTGCCAGACAGTGCCGGCAGTTCACAGGACGCGCCCGCACAGTAAATAACAGCAGGGCGACGTCCTGTCGCCCTGCTCACTACTCCGCATGCTCAGGCCGTTGACGCGGCATCATCCATGCCACTCCCAGCGCAAACAGCGCAATCACCAGTGCCACCACAAATACCCAATGCAGTGAAGCGGCAATCGCCTGCACCATCTGCTGTAGCGTCTCCGGCGTCAGCTGACGGCGACTCTCATCGGCCATAATCTGCTGCACCGGGTCCTGCGCCTGCGGCAACCGCCAGTGTAAATTAAGGTTCAGTACGGCGCCCATGATGGCGGTGCCAATCGCTGAGCCGATCATCCGGCTGAACATGATCGAGGCGGTACAGATGCCGCGAATTTCGTAATCCGCCTGATTCTGCACCGAAACCAGAAACGTGGTGCTGGTCATTCCCATTCCGGTCCCGATGACAAAGGCGGTAAAACCAGCCTGATACAGCGAACTGTCGGGCCGCAACAGCAGCAATAAGGCGCTGCCGCTAATCAGCAACAGCGCCCCTGACTGGGCGGTAAAGCGATAAGAGGTGCGCAGCATCAGCCTTCCGCTCAGGGTACTGGCCAGCGGCCAGCCAATCGACATCATTGCCAGGGCGCTGCCCGCCTGCAGCGGCGAGCCGCCACCAATGCCCTGAATCCAGGTCGGCAGGAAAGCGCTGATCCCCATCATGGCGGCCCCGATAATCAGGTTGCCGGCGTTACCGGCAATAATCAGTCGGCTGCGCCAGATAATCAGCGGAAACAGCGGCGCGTCGGCCCGCTGCTCATGACGTTTCAGCATCCAGCCGGCAAACAGCGAAAACAGCAGGAACGGGATTAGCCATAAGCCGAGCTGTTCTGCCTGCAGCAGCGCAACCAGCAATGCGCTGACGCACAGCATCAGCCAGCCACTGCCGGCCAGGTTCAGCGACTGTCGCTGCTGTTCCTGCTGATGAGCCGGCAACCAGCGCGCCAGCATCAGCATGCTGATCAGCCCTATTGGCAGATTGACCCAGAAAATTACCGACCAGCTAAAGTGCTGCACCAGCCAGGCACCGGTCAGCGGACCGACGATGGCCGCAACGCCCCAGACGCTGGAGAGCCAGCCCTGCACGCTGGCGCGCTCGCGCGGTGAGTAGATGTCCGCCACGATAGTCGAGCTGAGCGGCATGATGGCACCTGCCCCCAATCCCTGAAAGGCGCGGAACAGGATCAGCCAGGTCATGCTGTGGGCGAAACCGCACAGCACTGAGCCAATAAGAAAAATCGCGGTGCCGATAAAAAACATCATCTTACGGCCGTACAGATCCGCCAGACGTCCATAGAGCGGCACGCTGACCGCCTGGGTCAGCAGATAGATGGAAAATACCCAGCCAAACTGCGAAAAACCGCCCAGTTCGGCAATGATGGTGGGCATAGCGGTGGCAACGATGGTGACTTCAATTGCCGCCATAAACATCGCCAGCATACAGGCAATTAAAATCCAGTGTCGGTGTCCGGTCTGGAGTTGTGCGCTTTCAGTCATAGGGTTCCTTTTTTAGCTGCAAGCATAGCTGAAAATCCGCCAGTGCAGTTTCCCGTCAGTGCGCATCATTGGTCGCTTCTGTGACGTTGTCACCCAAAGTCGATGAAAATTTTTCATTGATGCATCAGCCCAATCACCACGCGGCTTTAACACTATTTTAACCAGTTTTTAATCCCCTGATTTAAGGCTAAAAAGCTAGCGCGCTTCGCTTCAGGCTGCTATAGCAATAAGGCTTCTTTCTCAGTATTCACTGAAAAAGCGTAGATAAACAGTCATTTTATCTACATTTTATCGCAGTTTCGGTATTGGGAGCCGTGGCCGTTTTTGCTGCTTCTGTCGGGCTGTTATTGGTTGTTATAACAATTGAGATCGTTATCAGGGAGACTCCCTTATGCAAAATGCTTCACTGGTCCGCCGTGCCGGTCTGGCACTGCTGGCGGTGGCTGCGGTGATCGGCGCGCTAATCTGGGGCCTCGGCTGGGACCAGCTAGTCGCCAGAAAGGTCGATCTGCTCTATCTCGGACAACAACATCTGTTTTTAGTCTTCTGGTCGATGCTGTTCGCCCTGCTGGTCGGTATTCCCAGCGGCATCATCCTCAGCCGCCCTTTTGCCCGTCGCTGGGCTGAATATGTGATGCAGATTTTTAACGTCGGCAATACCCTGCCACCGCTGGCGGTGCTGGCATTAGCGATGGTGATTATCGGCATCGGCGACCGTCCGGCGCTGATCGCGCTGTTTCTCGCTTCTCTGCTGCCTATCGTGCGTAACACCTTCTCCGGTCTGAGCGCAGTGCCCGCCTCGCTGATCGAAGCCGCCAACGGCATCGGCATGACCAAAATGCAGCGTCTGCGCCAGGTCGAAATTCCAAATGCACTGCCGGTTATCCTGACCGGCGTGCGCATCGCCACTGCCATCAATGTTGGCACCGCGCCGCTGGCGTTTCTGATTGGTGCCAGCAGCTTCGGCGAGCTGATCTTTCCCGGTATCTACCTCAATGACTTCCCGACGCTGATTCTCGGCGCGGTGGCAACGGCACTGGTGGCACTGGTGCTGGATATGCTGCTGGCCGCACTGGGCCGCTTTCTCAGTCCGCACGCTGCGGCATAACGATAAGGAACTTTGCGATGCTAACGCGCTGGATTAAACAGAGTGCACTTGCCGTGATGGCGACGCTGGCCCTGAGCCAGACTGCACAGGCCGCCGCCCCGCTGGTGATGGCGACCAAGAGCTTTACCGAGCAGCATATCCTGTCGGCAATGACGGTGATGTGGTTAGAGAAAAAGGGCTTTGAGGTGATCCCGAAGCGCAATATCGCCACCACCATCGGCCGTAATGCGCTGCTGAACAAGCAGATCGACATGACCTGGGAATATACCGGTACGTCGTTGATCATCTTTAACCATATCAGCCAGCCGATGTCTTCTGAGCAGGCGTATGAAACGGTGAAGAAACTTGATGCGAAGCTGGGGCTGGTATGGCTGAACCCGGCTCCGATGAACAATACCTACGCCTTTGCCATGACCCGGCAGCGGGCGGAAAAAGAGGGGATCACCACCCTGTCGCAGCTGGTGACGAAGCTGGAGCAGGTGCGTAAACAGGACCCGGAACACAACTGGCGACTGGGGCTGGATCTGGAATTCTCCGGCCGCTCAGACGGCATGAAGCCGTTGCAGAAGACCTACAACATGGCGCTGGATCGACCGCAGATCCGTCAGATGGACCCCGGACTGGTCTATAACGCTATTCGTGATGGCTTCGTCGATGCCGGTCTGATCTATACCACCGACGGTCGGGTGAAAGGCTTCGACCTGAAAGTGCTGGAGGATGATAAGCACTTCTTCCCGAGCTATAACGTCACGCCGGTGGTGCGCAAAGATGTGCTGGAGAGGCATCCGGGACTGGAAGCGGCGCTGAATGAGCTTTCACCGCTGATTACCGATGAGTCGATCACCGAAATGAATAAGCGGGTCGATATCGATCACCAGTCACCGGAACAGGTGGCGCGTGATTTCCTTAAATCCAAAAACATGCTGTAAGGAGGCACTGTGGATACCCTTCACTACATCATGGATAACTGGAACAGCCTGCTGACGCTTAGCTGGCAGCACACCTGGCTGGTGCTGGTCGCGGTTGGGCTGGCGATTGTGATTGGCGTGCCGCTTGGCATTCTGATTGTCCGGGTCCGCTGGCTGGCGACGCCGATCCTCGGTATCGCCACCGTGGTGCTGACCATTCCGACCATCGCGCTGTTTGGCCTGATGATCCCGCTGTTTTCAATCATCGGTCAGGGCATTGGCGCCCTGCCGGCGATTACCGCGGTGTTTCTCTACTCGCTGCTGCCGATTGTGCGTAATACCCATACCGCGCTGGAGAACCTGCCCGACGGCCTGCGCGAAGCCGGTCGCGGCATCGGCATGACCTTCTGGCAGCGATTACGCTGGGTGGAAATTCCGATGGCCCTGCCGGTGATTTTCGGCGGTATCCGCACCGCGGTAGTGATGAACGTCGGCGTCATGGCGATTGCCGCGGTGATTGGTGCCGGTGGCTTGGGTCAGCTGTTGCTCGACGGCATCAGCGGCAGTGATATTCGTATGTTGATAGCCGGGGCGTTAATGATTTGCCTGCTGGCGATTGTTCTTGACTGGCTGCTGCACCGTTTGCAGCAGGCGCTGACTCCTAAGGGAATTCGATAATGATTACACTGGAAAACCTGACGAAAACCTTTACCCAGAAAAACGGCACCACCATGAAAGCGGTGGATAACGTTAGCCTGGAAGTGCCAGCCGGTGAGATGTGCGTGCTGCTGGGGCCATCGGGCTGCGGCAAAACCACGACCCTGAAGATGATTAACCGCCTGATCCCCGCCACCAGCGGCCGCATCCTGATCAATGGTGAAGATACCAGCACTCAGGACACCACCACGCTGCGCCGTAACATCGGCTATGTGATCCAGCAGATTGGCCTGTTTCCCAACATGACCATCGAAGAGAACATTACCGTGGTGCCGCGCATGCTGGGCTGGGACAAGAAACGCTGCCGGGAGCGCGCCACCGAGTTGATGAGCATGGTGGCGCTCGACCCGAGCAAGTTCCTGCATCGCTACCCGCGTGAAATGTCGGGTGGCCAGCAGCAGCGTATCGGGGTGATCCGCGCGCTGGCGGCTGATCCTCCGGTGCTGCTGATGGATGAGCCTTTTGGTGCGGTCGACCCGATCAACCGTGAAGTCATCCAGAACGAATTTCTTGATATGCAGCGTCAGCTGAAGAAAACCGTGATGCTGGTGAGTCATGACATCGATGAAGCACTGAAGCTCGGTGACCGAATCGCGGTGTTTGGTCAGGGTAAAATTGTGCAGTGCGCCAGCCCGGACGAGCTGCTGGCAACGCCAGCCAACGACTTTGTCGGATCGTTTGTCGGTCAGGACCGGACGCTGAAACGCCTGCTGCTGGTGCAGGCGGGTGACGTCACCGATCAGCAGCCCACCATCACCGTACAGCGATCAACCTCACTGGAAGAAGCCTTCGGCACCATGGATGACAATGATATGCGCTCAATTACCGTGGTGGATGAAGATGGCAAGCCGCTCGGCTTTGTGAAACGGCGTGAGGCGCGTAACGCCAGCGGCCGCTGTGAAGAGCGCCTGCACACCTTTAAGGTGACCGGCAAAGCGGAAGAGAACCTGCGCGTCGTGCTGTCAAAACTGTATGAGCACAACACCGTCTGGATGCCGATTGTCGATGAAGAGGGTCGCTACAGCGGTGAGATCTCACAGGATTACATCGCCGATTACCTCAGCTCAGGCCGCACCCGCCGCCGCCTGAACCCGTAATCGCTCTCACCGCTAAGTGAAAAAGGGCCGTAATGGCCCTTTTTTTATGCCTGCTCTTCGCTGCCGCTCAGCGCTTTGGCCGGTACGACAGAGACGGCGCGCGCTTCCTCAGGCAATACCATATTCAGCAGAATGGCCAGCAAACCGCCGGTAGTGACCGCATGACCAAACAGGGTGTTGATCAGCGGTGGTAACTGTTTCAGCACTTCCGGCACCGCTTCAACGCCCAGGCCGACGCCGAAAGAAACCGCGACGATCAGCATCTCACGGCGTCCTAAAGGCGTTTGCGTCATCACCCGGATGCCGGCGGCAACTACGCTGCCGAACATCACGATGGTGGCCCCGCCCAGCACCGGCGGCGGAATTTGCTGTAACAGAGAGCCGACCGCCGGGAACAGACCAAGCAGCACCAGCATCAACCCCAGCACCATTCCGACATAGCGGCTGGCCACGCCGGTCATCTGGATCACCCCATTGTTTTGCGCAAAGGTGGTGTTCGGGAATGCCGAGAAAATGGCTGCCAGCAGACAGCTGACGCCGTCAGCCATAATGCCGCCCTGCAGACGCTGCTGGAACGCGGTGCCGCCGATCGGCTGTTGTGATATCAGGCAATTGGCGGTGAGATCGCCCACCGCTTCAATCACCGCGATCACCGACACCAGCGCAATTGGCAAGAAAATGGTCCAGTCAAAGGCAAAGCCGAACTTAAACAGCGCAGGCAGCACCAGCGCCGCGCTGTGGTCCGGCGCTTTCAGTTGCAGATGGCCGGTTAACGCTGCCGCGATGCAGCCCACTACAATTCCGGCCACGACCGCCACCAGTCTGGTCCAGCGGTTACGCGCACGATTGAGCGCCACGATTACCAGCAGCGTCAGCGCGCCCAGCGCCAGATTGCCGGGAGCACCAAAATCACGGGCGTTGTGACCGCCAGCCCAGTCGGTGATGCTGACTTTGATCAGGCTGATACCAATCAGGGTAATGACCGTGCCGGTCACTACCGGGGTCAGCACTTTGCGTAACGGACCGACGCAGCGGCTAATCAGAATTGGGATCAGCGCTGCCACCAGATTGCAGCCGAACAGCATCGCCATGATCTCTTCTGGCGATCCGCCGCGCGCCTTCACCATCAGACCGCCTGACAGCAGCACCCCCAGAAAGGCGAAGCTGGTTCCCTGCAGGCAGATCATCCCGGCTCCGACGCCGAAAAAGCGCCGGGCCTGTAAAAACGTGCCAAGGCCCGAGACCAACAGTGACATGCTGATCAGGTAGGGAATATAGGCCTGTAGCCCCAATACCGAACCGATAATCAGCGGCGGAGTGATGATGCCAACCACGCTGGCAAGCAGATGCTGCAGGGCGGCGAAAAACGCCGGGACGGGACCAATACGGGCATCCAGCCCATATAACAAACCTTGCTCGTGTGATTGCGACATGACGGTGCTCCGGCAACAGTGATTAGCCGGATTAATGCATTTTTTGCGCCATTACCTCAGCCTCATCTCGCCTCTCAGGCCAGGTGACTGAAAAATCGGGATAAAATTTCCTGATGTGGCCGGTGGCGAACCTGCAACTTTACGTTCACCACCGGGGAAGATGACTTGTTTTGTTTCATGATCAGGCGATCTTTGCACTCACATGATGCAGGCTGGGCCGATCCAGCAGTGAGATATCGATGTAGGCGGTCAGATCGCGTTGTTCGGCACGCGGCAGGTAGGGCAGTTCACCCAGCAGCGGTGCCGGGATTTTTTCACGCAGCACTTCGATGATATCGCTGTATTGCGCCAGACCCGGATTGATGCGGTTGGCAACCCATCCAACCAGCGGTAATCCATCCTGTCGGATAGCTTCAGCCGTGAGCAACGCATGGCTGATACAGCCAGACTGAATCCCCACCACCAGCACTACCGGTAACTGCTGCTCAATCACCCAGCCAGAGAGTGGACGCGCATCATTCATCAGGCTGCGCCAGCCGCCAGTGCCCTCCACTACCACCCGATCTGCCTGCTCCGTCAGGCTATTCAGCCCCTGCGTCAGTAATTCGTAGTGGATCGCCTGACCGCTATGGGTAGCGATCTCCTGTTCCTCAAACAGCAGTGGATTGATGGCCTGATACGGCAGCGCAACAGAAGAGGCACTTTGCAGCACCTGCGCATCTTTATTGCGCAGGCCGTCAGCGGTTTTTACTGCGCAGCGCGCCACGGGTTTGTATCCGACTGCGCTGAGGTTTGCTTTGATAAAACTTTGTAACAGCGCACGCGATACCACGGTTTTACCGACTGCGGTGTCGGTGCCGGTAACAAATAGTCTCTTCACTCTACTTCTCCTCTCAAACCGGTTACGGCTAATCGGCGATTAACCCTACTAATAATCCGCATTTTAAGGAATGGAAGATGAGAACAGATTGCGTTAGCGCAAGATTAGTCAGGCTTAACCTTGCAATAGCTTCACTAACAGGTAACCGCTATAGAGTGCATCTTTGATCAGCGCCGCGCCGCCCAGCGTTCCCGGCTCGCTAAACGCAGTGGGTGCCAGCTGAATACTGGCACTGTAAGCGGGCAGCGACTGTTGCAGAATGGTGTTGCTGACCGCCGGAAACAGCACGTCTGCCGCGGCATTGAGCGGTGAACCGATAAGAATATGTTGCGGATTAAAGATATTCACCATCATCGCCAGGATGCGGCCCACATGATGACCAACGCTGGCAATGGTGTCGCGCGCCAGTCGATCGCCGGACTGCGCCGCCGCACAGAGTGATGCCAGCGTCAGCGGCTGATTGTGCAGCAGGCTGTCAGGCTGGGTCGGCAGACGCTGAGCGGCCAGCGCCAGCAGACTGCCGATGCTGGCCACCGTCTCGAGGCAGCCGTGGTTGCCGCAATAGCACTGCTGGCCGTAGGGATCGATCTGGGTATGGCCGATTTCCACCAGCGCCCGGCCGCGTTTATGCAGCAGTTGCCCGCCGCTGATCACGCCAGCCCCGACCGTTTCATCAATCACAATCTGAATCACATCTTCTGCGCCGCGTGAGGCACCAAACAGCGATTCTGCCAGCGTCCAGGCGGAAATATCATGCTGAACAAATACCGGTACCCCGGTGCGGGCCGCCAGCGCATCGCCGAGCGGCATGTCGCGTACCTGATATCCGGGCAAACGGTGCACCACGCCAGAAGCGGCATTAATCAATCCTGGCAGGGTCACGGCGATGGCGGTCAGGCGTTCCAGCTGCTGCTGGTGACGAATAAAGAAGGCGTCAACCTGGTCGATTAGCGCGGTCAGCAGCGGCTGAGCCGATTCATCCGGCAGCGGCAGGCTATCCTCCACCAGTTCCCGGCTGCTAAGGTCGCGCAGGGTAAAGGTCATGGCGCCACGGTGCAGGCGAATCGCCAGATAGTGCCAGGCGTCAGTGTCGAGGATCAGCCCAATCGCCGGACGGCCGCGGCTGCCTGGCTCCTGAAACTCCGTCTCCTGCACCAGATGGGCATCCAGCATTTCACGCACGATTTTAGTGATGCTGGCTGGCGCGAGCTGGGCGCGTCGGGAAAGTTCGATACGCGAAATAGGACCGAATTGATCAATTAATCGATAAACGACGCCTGCATTGGTTTGCTTAATTTGGTCAATATGGCCAGGTTGACTGTCCAGATTCACAACCCTGCTCCCGGTTATTTTCGCGCTTCTAAATAAACATGCGTCATGGTGAGGCAGATCAGGCGGCAGCGTCAAATATTTGATTAGAAATGTGATTTATCGCACACATTGTCGTCGGGACCGGCCAGAGTTACGCCTTTTTTTGCTGCAGTAACGTCATCATGTGGCGCATCTGCTCATTTATTTCGCGCTCTGCGGACCAGACTAACCACAGTTCAGAAATAGCATCACTTTCTGCCAGCGGCAGCCAGATGACATCAGCCAGTTGCGCCCGGCGAAATGAGGCGGGCAAAATTGACACGCCCAGCCCGGTCGCTACCAGACCGAGAATGGTCATCGCCTCACCCACTTCCTGGGTGATGTAGGGCTTAATCTGGTAGCGGTGAAGCAGCGCCAGGATGTCGCTGTAGAGTGCGGTCCCGACCTGCGGATCGAAAAACACAAACGGCTCATCCGCCAGCGCACTGACCGAAATCCTGTCTGCCGTGGCCAGCGGATGCGCCCAGTGCACCACCGCATACAGCGGTTCACTCAACAGCAGCTGGTGGCGCAAATCTGCCGGCAGCGGCGTGTTGCGCATCACGCCGAGATCGAGCCGCCCGTCATGCAGCGGGGCCAGCTGCTGGCGGGTGTTGATCTCCTGCATCTGAATATGCACCTGCGGCCAGCGCTGGCGAAACTGGTACAGCGCATCGGACACCACCGCGGTAAACGGCGCTGAGGAGGTAAAGCCGATACGCAGCTCTCCCTCTTCGCCACGATGCAGCCGCGCCGCCCGGTCAGCCGCCTGTTCCACCTGCAACAGAATGGCGCGCGCATCCTGCAGTAACTGCTGACCGGCGGCCGTGAGCTGCACGCTGCGGTTGGTACGATTAAACAGCCGGGCACCGGTTTCAGTCTCAAGCTGAATAATCTGTTGACTGAGCGGCGGCTGAGAAATATTCAGCCGCAGCGCCGCCCGGCCAAAATGCAATTCTTCGGCGACCGCAATGAAATAGCGCAGATGGCGCAGCTCGATATTCATATCTTTAACGTCTTATTTGAGATTATTAATATATTAGACATCATAATCAGCCTTTTCTAAGCTGACGACAGGTTTTTTATCACTAAGGAAAGATTGTGGGTCGCACTACTCAGGCAGGAACCGTTGCGGATGACGCAGGATGCAGATCGCCAGAATCGCTGGCTGCATCGGGCTGGATTACCCGCGGAACGCCGCAGTTTATGCGCGTCACGCTGGCCCTGTTTTCAGCCGGTCTCGCCACCTTTGCCCTGCTCTACTGTGTCCAGCCAATATTGCCGGTGCTGTCGCAGCAGTTTGGCGTGTCGCCCGCGACCAGCAGCCTGTCACTCTCCATCTCCACCGGACTGATGGCGCTGGGCCTGCTGGTGACCGGCCCGCTGTCTGATGCGGTCGGACGCAAGTCTGTAATGGTCACCGCGCTGATGCTGGCCGCCCTCTGTACCCTGATCTCCGCCACCATGACCAGCTGGCACGGCATTCTGATCATGCGCGCATTGATGGGCCTGGCGCTGAGCGGGGTCGCCGCAGTCGGCATGACCTATCTGAGTGAAGAGATGGACCCGCGGGTGGTGGCGTTCTCAATGGGGCTGTACATCAGCGGTAATTCCATCGGCGGCATGAGTGGCCGCCTGCTGAGCGGGGTGCTGACCGACTTTTTCTCATGGCGGGTGGCGATTGCGGTTATCGGCTGCTTTTCCCTGGCTTCAGCGGTGATGTTCTGGAAAATCCTGCCGGCGTCGCGCCATTTCCGCGCCACCTCTCTGCGCCCCCGTAACCTGCTGATTAATTTTCGTCTGCACTGGCGCGATGAAGGGCTGCCGTGGCTGTTTGCAGAAGGCTTTCTGCTGATGGGAGCCTTTGTCACGTTGTTTAACTACATCGGCTACCGTTTACTGGATGCGCCCTGGCATCTCAGCCAGGCAGTGGTGGGTCTGCTGTCGGTGGTCTACCTCACCGGCTCATGGAGTTCGCCGAAAGCGGGTGCGTTAACCAGCCGGCTGGGACGGGGGCCGGTGATGCTCGGCGCTACCGCGATTATGCTGGCTGGCCTGTTGTTCACTGCCTTTAATTCGCTGTGGCTGATTTTGCCCGGCATGATGCTGTTCACCGCCGGTTTTTTTGCCGCCCATGCGGTTGCCAGCAGTTGGATTGGCCCACGAGCCCGCCGTGCACGCGGTCAGGCTTCTTCACTCTATCTGTTCAGCTATTACGTCGGGTCCAGCGTGGCCGGGACGCTGGGCGGGGTGTTCTGGCATAACTATGGCTGGATGGGTATCACGCTGTTTATCAGCGCCCTGCTACTGCTGGCTCTGCTGGTGGCCTGGCGGTTGCAGTGTAAAAAGCTTTGATCCCCTGTTCCCTCTGAATTGCTGGCCCGGCCACTGCGCCGGGCGATTTTATCTGCGCTGTTGAGACAACTTTCAGGTCCAGCCGGAACATAATGCGCTTTTCCCGCTATAATCGGTCTGATTGTGACATTTGCTTACTTCTGTCGCTTAACACAGCAAAAAGGACCGCCTGTGGCTCTCTACTATTACGTGAACAAACAATCAGGTTACAACCATAACCATGTGGTGCATGCTGCGGGCTGCCCCTTCCTGGCCGCGCCGGCTGACCGGCTGTTTCTCGGCAGTTTTTACCACGTCAATGCGGCTATCCTGCAGGCCAAAAAGTATTATTCTGGCGCGATGGGCTGTGAAACCTGCTGTCCATCCCCTCGCCATTCCGATGCTGATCCACAGCCTGGTGTGGCCCTGAAACATACCCTGACCTCACGTTAGCCTGACCGCGATTGAGCAAGGCTCGCGCTGCGCTAATTTGTTAAGATTTTCCGCCATTTTCCGTTATGTTAGAACTCCTGATTCTCTTTAACGGGTTTTACCATGCGGGAAAAGTTTGCGGGCTCTCAGATCGCCCTTCACTGGCTGACCTTTTTACTGGTGGCGACGGCCTACGCCACCATTGAACTGCGCGGTTTTGCTCAGCGCGGTTCATGGCAGGGTTATGCGATGATCATCACCCATTTCAGCGCGGGCGCGTCGGTGCTGGTGTTGATGATTGCTCGTCTGGTGCTGCGTACCCGGCATCGTTCTCCGCCGATTGTTCCTGCCGCCCGACGCTGGCAGACCGGGCTGGCACATCTGACTCACACCCTTATCTATGCGCTGTTTATTACCCTGCCGATACTCGGTCTGACATCACGCTATCTGAAAGGCCGTGAATGGTGGCTGTTTGGCATCAGCATGCCGGTGGCGGCGGAACCCAATTTTGATCTGGCGGATATGCTGATTGACTGGCATGAGACGCTGGCTCCGCTTGGATACTGGTTAATCGGACTGCACGCGGCGGCGGCGCTGTTTCATCATTATCTGCTGAAAGACAACACCCTGATGCGCATGATGCCGGCACGGCGACACGGTCAATAACCTCAGGCTATCGCCCTGCCACAGGGCGATAAAAAATATTCAGGATTAAAAACGGTTTATAAGGTTCCTCTTCCCGGTTTATTCACTACAATAGTCAGTAATTTGTGACGCAGGTCACTTTCGCTGGATGTTTCTGCCACATCCGAATTCGCTGTTCTGACTGATTTGACTCCTCATGCAATCAACGACTGTTTCACGTAAAACTGCCTGGCTTCGCGTGGTGTTGCTGGCTATTGCCGCTTTTGTTTTCAACACCACCGAATTTGTGCCGGTTGGCCTGCTATCGGATATCGCAGCTGATTTCTCGATGCAGACCGCTGATGTCGGCATTATGCTCACCATCTATGCCTGGGTGGTGGCGCTGCTCTCGCTGCCGCTGATGCTGCTGACCCGCAATATTGAGCGACGAATGCTGCTCGGCGTGCTGTTCCTGATTTTTATCATCAGCCATGTGCTGTCAACCGTGGCGTGGGACTTCCGTTCGCTGATCGTCTCGCGTATCGGTATCGCGCTGTCGCACGCGGTGTTCTGGTCGATCACCGCATCGCTGGCGATCCGCGTCGCCCCGGCGGGCAAGAAAACCCAGGCGCTGAGCATGCTGGCAACCGGTACGGCGCTTGCGATGGTGCTGGGCGTGCCAATTGGCCGCGTGGTGGGTCAGTATCTCGGCTGGCGTACCACCTTTGGTGCCATTGGCCTCTCGGCGCTGGTGCTGATGATTATGCTGGTGCGGATCCTGCCGCGTCTGCCGAGTGAACATACCGGTTCACTGAGCAGCGTGCCGATGCTGTTCCGTCGTCCGGCGTTAGTCAGTATGTATCTGTTGGTGACGCTGGTGGTGACCGCGCACTACACCGCTTATAGCTATATCGAACCCTTTATGCAGGCGGTGGCCCACTCGGGTGAGAACTTCACCACCCTATTGCTGCTGCTGTTCGGATCGGCCGGCATTATCGGCAGCGTACTGTTCAGTTCGCTGGGTAATAAATTCCCCTCTGGTCTGCTGATCGCCGCCATCGCGCTGATTACACTTTGCATGGGACTGCTGATTTTTGCTGCGGTTCGTCCTGCTGCAATCTCCACCCTGTGTGTGATCTGGGGAATGGCGATGATGATGATTGGCCTGGGCATGCAGGTACGGGTGCTATCACTGGCGCCTGATGCCACAGACGTTGCGATGTCGCTGATGTCGGGTATTTATAATATCGGCATTGGCGCAGGTGCGCTGTTGGGTAATCAGGTCAGTCTGCATCTGCAGATGGCGGATGTGGGCAATGTCGGTGGGATGATCGGTCTGGTCGCGCTGTTGTGGTGTGTCTATATCTTCCGCCGCTACCCGCAATTACGCAGTAACGGCTAGAAAAAAGGCTTCAGATAAGTGGTTATCTGAAGCCTGTTTCATCTTATTTATAAATGACTGCGGTTTACTTATAAATGACTGCGGTGCCATGCAGGTTGTTGTTGCCAGAGGTCGAAGTGATGCGGAAAGACTTTGCACCGACATCGCTGGCCCGGTCTGACAGTTGCTGTTCCAGCGAGGTCAGGTTGGTGCTACCTGTCGCGCTGATCACGCCAATTTTTTGCTGATCGAGCGGCGATTGAGTGACCTGCTGAGCCGCCACGCTGGCAAAGGAGAGGCTGCCGAGTAGCGCAGCCACCACCATCATACTGATACTTTTCATAACGAACCCCTTCTCAACAGTTAATTACTGATAAATCACGGCGGTGCCGTGCAATTTGTTCTGACCACTGGTTGAGGTGATACGGAATGATTTGGCACCCGCTTCATCCGCTTTGGCATTTAGCTGCGCTTCAAGGGAATTGAGGTTGCTGCCGCCCTGGACAGAAATGGTGCCAACCGGCTGCTGGTTGATTGGGTCGCTGCTGACCTGATCAGCGGCGAATGCGCCAAATGTCAGGGTAGAAAGTGCCAGTGCGGCCAGACTCAGTTTGATGCTTTTCATAGGTTGCTCTCTCAATATTCGGTAGTGGAAAAATGTGTGTCGTTATTTAATTAACGATCATTAACTAAATGATAGGCCCGATTATGGTCAGCCGTCAATATTTATTTAATGAGCGTTATTTTATTCGCGAAGTGGCGTGATTATGGGCTTCAGCCCCCTTTTTCACTTAACCTTAGGGGCGATATCCGCGCGCCGTCGCACAAAATGGCAACCGCCTTCAGCGCAGAATGCGCCAGCCCTTGCACAATTTATTAATGATCGGTAATTTAATAGGGTGTTTCACAACCCGTGAGGATATATGAGCCAGGTTCAGGATTGCGATGTGAAGAAGTGCCGCGGTCGGCCAAAAGTTTTCGACCGTGAAGCTGCGCTCGATAAAGCGCTTACCCTGTTCTGGACCCACGGTTATGAGGGGACCTCGCTGGCCGATCTGGTAGCGGCAACCGGGGCGAAAGCGCCCACGCTCTACGCCGAGTTTGTCAATAAAGAGGGGTTGTTCCGGGCCGCGATGGAGCGCTACGTGGAGAAATTCAGTGCCTGGCGTGACGCGGCGCTCGGCAATGATGCGTTGCCGGTCGATCAGGCGATCGAGGGTTATTTCCGTGCAACCGCCGCCTGCTTTACCGATCGCGATTCGCCCGGCGGCTGTTTCTTTATCTGCACCTCCACCACCCTGTCAGCGGCTTCTGCCGAGATCGCCAGCATGTTGCAGCAGCAGCATCAGTCGCAGGAGAGTACGCTTAGCGACTTTCTGCTGACCCGCCAGCAGCGTGGTGAACTGAGCGAATCAGTGAATATCGCGGCGCTCGCGCGCTATCTGGGCTGTATGCTGCAAGGCATGTCGGTGCGGGCGCGTGAAGGGGTGCAGCGGGACGATCTCGACAGCATCATTGATACGCTGATGGCGATGTGGCCGACGCTGACCGGACTCTGTCAGCATAAAGCGTAAATAAAATCAGGGCGGCGATTGCCGCCCTTGTTGCTTTTCAGGCCGTCCTCATTCGAGGAAGAAAACCGGCTTTAACGGCTGACTGACCGGACTGTTGTCCTGATTTGACGGCATCAGGTCTTTCATTGATGCCCACCAGCGCTGACATACTTCGGTGCGGGCAACCGCCTCCCAGCGCGCTTCCGACTCAATCTCAACGCTGGCAAACAGCAGATTACGCTCCGCATCCAGCCAGATAGCATAGTTGTGCGCCCCGTGCGCCTTCAGCGTTTCTGCCAGCTCCGGCCAGATCGGCGAGTGGCGTCGCTGATATTCGGCGTGGCAATCCGCATTCACCTGCATCACAAAGGCTCTACGAAGCATTGGCAGGCCCCACATCCAGCGCAGCCTGCCACGGATTGACCCCGAAGCGTTCACCCAGCGCCACCAGTTGTTCGGTAGTGATACTCTGGCGGATGCCACCCATCGACAGCACCTTGACGATCACTTCAGAGGATTTTTCGGCGGTATCGATCAGGCCAAAGGTTTCATCCAGGGTCGGCCCGCTGCCAAAGATGCCGTGGAACGGCCACATTACCAGGCTATGCGACTGCATCTGCTCCGCCGTGGCGGCCCCGATACCGTCAGTGCCGGGCACCATCCACGGCAGAATGCCGACGCCATCCGGGAATACCACCAGACATTCCGTGCTGCCTTCCCACAGCAAGCGGGTAAAGCGCGCCGAATCCAGTTCAACCACATAACTTAACGCCATAAAATGGGTGGCGTGGCAATGCATGATCACCCGATCAGCGCCGTTGCTGACCGCTTTACGCACGCCGTGCGACTGGAAGTGTGAGGCGAGTTCAGAGGTTGGCAGGCCGCCATTCGACAGCCCCCAGTGAATTTTGAATGAGAGTCCTTTGTCATCGACCTGCAGCAGTGCCAGGCAATCGGCGGGATCGAGTTGCACGTTGCGGAAGAACTTGCCCGATCCGGTCACCAGGAACCAGCAGTTTGCCAGCGCAGGCGCCGGCTGTGTCAGTTCAATGCAGCGCGGCTCCGGATAGAAATCGGCCGCAAAAGGTTTCACCTCCTCCTCCAGCAGACGCAGACTGACGTTCCCACCGTTACGCTCATCCCAGCCCTTCAGCCACATATCACTGGTGGCTTTGACCATTCCCTTAACAAACCAGGAAGAAAGAATGCTTTGCATAGTGAAATCCTTAACGTTGGCTCAAGATGTGTTGTTCGTAGTGACGGACATCGCTCAGCCAGCTGGCATCGGCTGGCACGTCGTGGCGCAGGCACCACGCTTCCCAGATCGCCTGCCACGGCAGTGATTTCTGCTCTTCCAGCAGCGCCAGTCGGGCGGTGTAATCGCCTGCCGCTTCGACCTGGCGCAGGCGATCGGTCGGTTCCAGCAGGGCGCGCAGCAGCGCTTTTTTGGCGTTGCGGGTGCCGATGACCCAGGCTGCAATGCGGTTGATCGAGGCATCAAAGAAGTCGAGCCCGATGTGCACTTTGTCAAACAGCTGATGGCGAACAATCTCACTGGCGATCGCCTGGGTCTCATCATCGAGCAGCACCACGTGATCGCTGTCCCAGCGCACCGGCCGGCTGACGTGCAGCAACAGACGCGGCACGTAGAGCATGGCGGCGGAGATTTTATCGGAGATGACTTCAGTCGGATGGAAGTGACCGGCATCCAGCGTCAGCGCGGTCTGACGGCTGGCCGCGTAACCGAGGAAAAACTCGTTGGAGCCCACGGTGTAGCTTTCAGCGCCGATACCAAACAGCTTGCTCTCCACCGCATCGATGTGATGTTGCGGATTCAGTTTATCGGCGATGATTTCATCCAGCGCGCTCATCAGTCGCTGGCGCGGTGCCAGCCGATCGATGGTGATATCTTTCATGCCGTCGGGCACCCAGATATTCATCACCGACGGGGTGCCCAGCTGCTCACCAAACGAGGCGGAAATCCGGCGGCTGGCTTTACAGTGATCGATCCAGAACTGACGAATGGTTTTATCAGCATGTGACAGGGTGAAACCGTCGGCACTCAGCGGATGTGAAAAGCAGCTGGGATTGAAGTCGAGTCCCAGCTTATGCTCTTTGGCCCAGCTGACCCAGTTGGCAAAGTGTTCCGGCTCAATCTCATCACGCGCCACCGGTTTGTCACTTTCCAGATAGATGGCGTGCAGATTGAGACGTTTCGCGCCGGGGATCAGCGACATCGCTTTGTCGATATCGTTACGCAGTTCACCGGCATTACGGGCGCGTCCCGGATAGTTGCCGGTCGCCTGAATACCGCCGGTTAATGCGCCCTGCGGGTTTTCGAAGCCCCGCACATCATCCCCCTGCCAGCAGTGCATTGAGACCGGAATCGCATCCAGCTGACGGATGGCCTGTTCAACATCCACCCCAATGTCGGCGTAGCGTTGTTTAGCCAGTTCAAAAGCCTGTTCAATCTGCTTAGTCATAAGCGAGTTCCTTAGCGGGTTGGCTCAGCGCCGTGAAACGTGCCTGACTGGCACCAAAGGCGCTGTTTGTTTGCGGTTCAAAGGTTTTGAGCGGAAAATTGTTGACCACGCAGCAGCGGAAATCGGCCACATCGGTCAGTTCGCCGAGCGCGATCAGCTGACATCCCACGTTGCCGAGGGTTGAGGCTTCAATCGGTCCGGCCAGCACCGTAATCTGACAGGCATCGGCGCACAGTTGATTGAGAAAGTGGTTCTGGCTGCCGCCGCCGACCACATGCAGTTGCCGGAAAGGTTTACCGCGCAGCTGCGCCAGTTCGGCGATCACTTCACGGTAGAGCAGCGCCAGGCTGTCAAAAATGCAGCGTGCCAGCGCGGCGGCGGATTGCGGCACCGGCATGCCCTGCTCTGCACAGGCGTTCTGGATTTCATTGACCATGCTGTCCGGATTGATGAAGCGCGCATCGTTCGGGCTGATCAGCGACACGCAGGCCGGTTGCCGTTCGGTTTGGTCGATCAGCTGGCTGAGATCGTCGATATGTAGCTCATCACAGACGCGCTGCAGCAACCATAATCCCATGATGTTCTTCAGCACGCGGTAGCCTTCAGCGCCGCCTTCATTGGTAATGTTGGCCCGTAACGCCGCCTCCGACGCGTAAGGTTGCAGGCTTTCAAAGCCCATTAACGACCAGGTGCCGGAACTGAGATAGGCGGCATCTTCCTGCATCAGCGGCGTCGCCACCACCGCGCTGGCGGTGTCGTGGGTGGCGACGGCAATCACCGGAATCGCCGCGCCGTGGGCGTTATGCCAGTGGCCGACCGTGTTGCCGGGTGCCCGTGGCTGGCCGAACCAGGCCGCATCAACACCGGCCCAGCCCAGCAGCTCGCGATCCCATTCGCCGCTGTCGATATTCAGCATCTGCGTGGTAGTGGCGTTGGTATATTCCCAGTTGAGATTACCGGTCAGGCGATAGTGCAGATAGTCCGGGATCATCAGTGCGTGTGCGACGCGGGCCTTCCAGTCGGGCTGCTGCTGATGCAGTGCGCGCATCTGATACAGCGTATTAAACGGCAGGAACTGAATGCCGGTGCGGGCATAGATCGCGCTGTGGCTCAGATCGCGCTGCGCCTGCTCCATCAGGCCGTGGGTACGGGCATCACGGTAGCTGACGGCTTCGCCGACCTGCTCGCCACAGGCATCCAGCAGCACCATATCCACGCCCCAGGTATCAATCCCGATGCTGTCCGGCACCACGCCTTCTGCATCCAGCTGCGCCAGACCGGCACGGATTTCCTGCTCCAGCAGCGCCACATCCCAGCAGTCATAGCCGGCACGGCGCTGACGGGTATTTGCGAAACGCCGGACCTGCCGCAGACTGAGGTGGCGCTGTGCGGCATCCCAGTGTGCGAGCATTACCCGTCCGCTGGATGCGCCGAGATCGATAGCAACAATATTTCGCGTGGTCATGGCAGCATTTTTTCCTGTGATTTGATGGTCACAGAGTAGAAATCCTGGCGGGCTGCCACCTTCCCGACAGTGCCAGCAGCCCCCCTCCGCTGGCAGACTTGCAAAGAACTTCGTGAGAGAGATCACAGAGACGGCAGCCGGGGCGATGTGACCCCTGCCGCAAATTTATTAACTGCTGAGGATTTCTTGAATAATCAGCAGGATTCCTGCTGAGATGAGCGGAAAATTCAAGGTAAGGTAGCCACGTCCTGTTTAGACTCCGTTACAGCTTTGTTAACAGTAGCGAGAGGCGACGATGACCATTTTGCACAGTGCGGATTTTTTCCCTGAAGGCGATTACGCGATAGCCATTGAGCCGCGCGTCCCGCAGCAGGCCTTCCCGGAGCATCATCATGATTTTCATGAAATTGTGCTGGTTGAGCACGGGTCGGGCATTCATGTGTTTAACGGTCAGCCGCAAACACTGTGCGCCGGCTGCGTCTGTTTTGTCCGCGACCACGACCGTCATCTGTATGAGCAGACCGAGAATCTCTGCCTGACTAACGTGCTGTACCGCAGCCCCGGCGCTTTCCGTTTTCTTTCCGGACTACAGGCGCTGCTGCCCTGTGACAAGGATGGACAGTATGCGTCGCACTGGCGCATCAATCATAAAGTGATGAGTCAGGCGCTGAGCGTGGCAAGCCAGATGCGCCAGGATGATGCCTGGTCGCTGGAGAAGCAGGCACGCCAGGAGCAGCTGTTTTTACAACTGCTGGTGCTGTTACGTGAAGCGTGTCGTGACGAGCAGAGCCAGGATCAGGAAGCGCGACTGCATCGCTTGCTTGACTGGCTGAACGATCATTACAGTGATGAGATCGTCTGGGATCAGCTGGCCGACCGTTTTTCCCTGTCGCTGCGCACGCTGCATCGGCAGATGAAGCAACAAACCGGCAGCACACCGCAGCGTTATCTGAATCGGTTGCGGTTGTTGCAGGCGCGGCATTTACTGCGTCACAGTGATATACGCATTACGGATATCGCCTTTCAGTGTGGATTTGGTGACAGCAACCACTTCTCCACCCTGTTCAGGCGCGAATTTGGTTGCGCGCCGCGAGCGGAGCGCCAGCAGATGGGGTAAAGGAGCACAGTATGGCGTTGATACTCAGCCGGGATGATTATTTTCCTGCCACCAGCTTACCGGTGGCGGTAGCCGAACGGATGCCCCAACCTTCTTTCCCGCCGCACCGACACGAATTCAGCGAAATCGTGATTGTCTGGCGCGGCAACGGCCTGCACGTCCTCAACGATCGCCCGTGGCTGATTACCTGTGGCGACGTTTTTTATATCCGCGACAGTGACTGCCACAGCTATGACAGCGTCAACGATCTGGTGCTGGATAATATCCTCTACTGCCGTGACCGCTTTAGCCTCGGGCTCGACTGGAATCAGCTGTTGCCGCCGCAAGGCGCTGATGCACCCGGCTGCTGGCGTCTGACCACGCGCGGCATGGCGCTGGCGCGCGGGGTGATTGGTCAGCTGGAGCGTGAAAGCCGCAAAAGCGATCCGCTGTCGGTGCAGCTATCAGAAGCACTGTTTTTGCAGCTGGCGCTGATCCTGCGCCGTCATGGCTATGCCGCCGATCGCCCGTGGGCGTTGCCGGAAGGTGAACAGTTAGATTTGCTGATGTCGGCATTACAGGGCGCGATTGCCCGTCCGTTTGATCTGGCCGAATTTTGCCAGCATAACCAGCTGAACGAGCGGGCGCTCAGGCAGCTATTTCGTCAGCAGACCGGCATGACGATCGGACATTATCTGCGTCAGCTCCAGCTCTGTCAGGCGAAGTATTTGCTGCGCACCCAGGATTGTCTGATTGGTGAAGTGGCCGCCCGCTGCGGCTTTGATGACAGTAACTATTTTTCGGTGGTGTTTACCCGCGATACCGGCCTGACCCCCAGCGCCTGGCGTCAGCGTTTTATCTCATCCGGGCACACGCTGAAAAACACCGACACCGAATCGCAATAATGCGAGCCTGGGATGCAGGCTCGCATTGCGCAGTTTTCCGCTGATCCGATCAGGCGGCCATGCCGAGCCCAACGATGTTGGCTGCGATAATGATCACCACACAACCAATCGATAACACCCCGACCGGCCGACGTCCCACTGACTTCCACTCTTTCATCAGTAAGCCGACCAGCCCGCCGCACAGCACGTAAAGACTCATGTGCAGCATCCAGCTGACGTAATCATACTGCGCCGGAATACGCGCATGGCCCCAGGCGTAGAAGAAGAATTGCAGATACCACATGGTGCCGCCGAGCACGGCAAAGGCGACGTTCGCCAGCAGCAGCGGTTTCGCCACCGAGAGATCCTTGCGCACTGACAGCTCTGGCCGGGTTGCCAGCCGGTAGAAACAGAAGGCCAGGTTGACCAGCGCCCCGCCGCCCATAATCACCACGTAGCTCGGTAGCGCGACATACAGCGGATCGATACCCAGCTGCGCCGCCGCCTGGTGCATCGGTTTCGCCGCATCCATAGCGAATGACATCCCGGCAGAGAAAATACCGCACATCACCGCCAGCACCAGCCCTTTCTTCAGATTAAATTCCTGCGCGTTAATCCCCAGCGCCCGCTCTTTCAGCAGGCCAGCACGCGAGACGATCGCCACGCCAACCAGCGCCACCAGCACGCCCAGCAGAGTTAAGCGTCCACCGGCAGAGGCAAACAGCTCACCAAAGCGGCCCTGCAGCAGCGGCGTCATCAGGGTGCCGACCACCAGCGTGATGCCAATGGCGATGCCAATCCCCATCGACATGCCGAGATAGCGCATGGTCAGGCCGTAGTTGATGTTGCCCACGCCCCACATGGCGCCGAACAGAAACACCGGCAGCAGCTGCGCCAGACTAAAGCTGCTGTAATAAGCGCGGAAGTCGGGCAGCAAAATCGCACTCACCACCCACGGCAGGATCAGCCACGACATCAGGCCACCGACCGACCACATGGTTTCCCATGACCATCTTTTCACCTGTTTAAACGGCGCGTAGAAACACGCGGCACTGGCAGCTCCGACAAAATGCCAGAAGATGCCGGCAATAATGGCACTGTTCATTGTTTTTTCCTGGTTAGGTTGAGGCCTGACGGAAACCCAACGATTTCCGCTTAGCAGGCAGTCTACGGTTTGCAGGAATTCCTCAGCCTTTGAATGAATGCCGGATGCCGCCGCCTGTTGGCAAAATCTCCGCGTTATTCCCGTTAAGGATCACAAATTCATCTTTGTCAGAGTGCCGGATGGCTTTCCGCTTAAGTGGTTTATTATTCTATGTTTTTTGTGTTTTTGCTGTGTGGCGCAGCACATTATCGATCTGGCTGCCATGCGCACGATCATTTTGGCAAAACAACAAAGAAGCCTTTCCTTACGGCGGCCAGGGTCGTATAAACTGGGGAAAATTGATCGAATTCAGGGATTGGGATGACGACTAAGTGGTTAACACTGTTTCTTTCACGTTCAGTCAGTCAGGTGATGCTGGATGACCTGCGGGCGATTCTGCCGGCCGAGGCGATAAAGGTATTTGTGAATGGGCTGGAGGATGCGCAGTACGCGACCCTTGAATGTATTCAGGCGGAACAGCACTGCGCGTTGATCGCCTCAGCGATTGTGGTGTGGCGTCAGCTGGGTCACATTCACCACATCGTGTTCAACAAGGGTGAACTGCTGCGTGAGGTGAATGACGCGACCCAGTTCCAGCTCTTTACCCTGCTGAAAACCCACCGCGCAGTCTTGCACCTGTCGTGATAAGATCGCCCGCCTTACACTCCCCTCTGTTTGCAGCAGGAAAATCATGAGAATTGGAATCCTCTTTCCTATCGCCATCATCGTGGCGGGCGTCGGCTTTCTGGCGTGGTTTATTGGCAGCGGTCTGGCGATGCCAGGGTCCTGACATCTAACGTAACTGGCTATCTTTACTGCCACGACGGTTATATAAACTGCTGTTCTGCTGCTGTTTGTCGATTTTCTCCTGACAGGAAACACAGTAGCGCACGCCTTTCAGCGCCTTACGGCGCGCCTCGGGAATCGGTTCGCCACAGAGTTCACATTCGGTGGCGCTTTCGCCGTGGCCGATTGATTGCCGGACACGTTCAATGCCGTCGTTAACGGTGCTGTCGATCTGCTCCTGCACGGCGCCTTCAGACGCCCATCCGTTTGCCATGATGTCCCCCTCTTTTTACCTCTTCGCTCTGTTAAATCTACAACAATTTGCCGTTTTTGCCGTAAAACGCGCCGATATCTGTGATTGGTTGCCAGCCGCCTTATGCTGCTGGCAATCAGCTAAAGGTCGCTCCGCCGGATCTGCCTCACTCTTTAATTACATTATTGCAACGCACCGATAGCGGAGAGACCTGCGAATGACAACACATCATCAACATTACATTAATGGCGAGTTTGTCGCCGATCACAACGATAAGTGGATTGAGGTGATTAATCCGGCCACCGAAGCGCTGCTGTCGCGTATTCCGCAGGGCAGCGCCGCAGATGCACAGCGCGCGATCCTCGCCGCCGAAGCGGCTCAGCCGCAGTGGGAAGCGTTGCCTGCGGTTGAACGTGGCGTCTGGCTGCACAAAATCGCCACGGCGATCCGCGCACGTGAACCGCAACTGACGGCCACCATTGTGGCTGAAGGTGGCAAAACCCAGGGGCTGGCGCAGATCGAAGTGCTGTTTACCGCGGATTACCTCGACTATATGGCTGAGTGGGCGCGACGCTATGAGGGTGAAATCATCAACAGCGATCGGCCAAACGAAAATATCTTCCTGTTTAAAAAGGCCATCGGCGTCACCACCGGCATTTTACCGTGGAACTTCCCGTTCTTCCTGATTGCACGCAAAGCGGCACCGGCACTGATTACCGGCAATACTATTGTGATCAAACCCAGCGAACTGACGCCAAATAACGCCGCGATATTCGCCGATATTTTACACACCCTGGGCCTGCCAGCCGGGGTGATCAATTTCGTTTATGGCTACGGTCCGGAAGTCGGACAGGAGCTGGCGGCGAATCCTAAGGTCGGCCTGGTCAGCCTGACCGGCAGCGTCGGTGCTGGCGTTGCCACCATGCAGGCTGCGGCCAAAAATGTGACCAAAGTGTCGCTGGAGCTGGGAGGGAAAGCCCCGGCGATTGTGATGGATGATGCTGATATCGACCTGGCGGTGCGGGCAATCGTCAGCTCAAGGATGATCAACAGCGGCCAGGTGTGTAACTGTGCGGAGCGCGTCTATGTGCAGGACGGCATTTACGATCGCTTTATCGCCGCGCTGACCGCCGCCTTCCGGCAGGTGAAACTGGGCGATCCGGCTCAGCACAGCGATATTGATATGGGACCGCTGATTAACGCCGCGGCCCTGCAGCGTGTCGAACAGAAAGTGGCCAATGCGGTTGCGGCTGGCGCAACGGTGGTACTGGGCGGCAAACGGGTCGGCGATCAGGGCTTCTTTTTTGAGCCGACGCTGATCACCGGGGTACGTCAGGAGATGGAGATCATGCAGGAGGAGATTTTTGGTCCGGTGTTGCCGGTGATGCGCTTCAAAACGCTGGACGAGGCGATCGCGCTGGCTAACGACTGCCAGTATGGCCTGACCTCTTCGCTCTATACCCGGGATATCAACACCACCATGAAGGCGCTGCGTCAGCTGAAGTTTGGCGAAACCTACGTTAACCGCGAAAACTTCGAGGCGATGCAGGGCTTTCATGCTGGCTGGCGTAAATCAGGCGTTGGCGGGGCCGACGGCAAACATGGGCTGGAAGAGTTCCTGCAGACCCACGTTGCCTATCTGCAGTTCAGCTAAGCCGGTAAAACGGGCCGCAGTGACGGCCCGTTTTGTTATCCCAGCCGCTTACTGCTGCGTAACAGCGCAATTCCACTCAGCACCGCGACGGCCATCAGGTAATAGCCCGGTGCCAGGCTGCTGCCAGTGACCTGGATCAGCAGGCTACAAATCAACGGTGCAAAGCCGCCGAATACCGTCACCGCCACGTTATAACTGATCGCCATGCCGCTGGCCCGGGTGGTGGCAGGAAACAGATCGGCCATCACCGACGGCACCGTCGAGAAGTAAACCGACTTCAGCAGCGCCATCCACGCCACCAGCAAAATCAGCGTGGTCGGTGTGGTGTGATCGATCATCGCTTTAAACGCCGGATAGATGGTGACCATCAGCAGTAACAGCGACCCCCACATCAGGGGCAGCCGCCCCACACGTTCGGCCCACAATCCCATTATCGGGGTGACGACCGTCAGGATGATCCCGGCCACCAGGGTTGCGGTAAACGCCACCGAGCCCGATAAATGCAGCGTTTTGGTGGCATAGGTCGGGATGTAGTTCAGCATGTAGTTGATGGCGGTCGAAATGACCATCAGCCCAATCGCCAGGGTGATCAGCGCCTTCTGGCGGCCAAACAGAGTCTTCAGCGGCGCGGCATGTTTCTCCTGTGCGACGAAACTGGCGGGCTCGTGCACGTGGCGGCGAATATAGACCCCCAGCGGACCAATCAACAAGCCAAAGGCGAACGGAATGCGCCAGCCCCACGCCTGAATTTCACTTTCGCTGAGCCACTGCGTCAGGCCGAGGCCAAACGCCGACGCCATCAGCGTGCTGGCTCCCTGCGTGGCGAACTGCCAGCTGGCAATAAACGCCTTACGCTCCGGGAAATGCTCCACCAGAAAAGCGGTGGAACTGCCAAATTCGCCGCCGGCGGAGAAACCCTGAATCAGCCGCGCCAGGATGATCAGTAGCGGCGCGGCCAGTCCGATCGTGGCGTAACCCGGCATAAAGGTAATGATCGCCCCACCCAGCATCATCAGATTGATCGACAGCAGCAGCGCCTTTTTACGACCATGACGATCGGCGTAGTTTCCTAACACCAGCGCTCCCAGCGGACGGATGAGAAAGGCGATGCCGAAGCTGCCAAAGGTCAGCAGCAGTGAAACCGACGGATCGCTGACCGGAAAGAATGCGTGGGCGATGTAACTGGCGAAAAAGCCATAGACGGCGATATCAAACCACTCCAGCGCGTTACCGATACAGGTGGCAAACAGCGTTTTATGCAGGCTCGGCCTGAGCTGTGGACGGCTTTGCGCGATGCTGCTCATTGACCACTCTCCTGCCAGTTGCGGTGGCGGGCGAGCAGTTGCTGGCCCTCTTCACCCAGCTGCCAGAACAGCCGGGTCATGATCGCCAGTCCTTCGCGGGCAATCGAGGTCAGCATGTGTTCATTGACGCCGTGCTGGCCACAGGCCGGATAGGAGTGCGGCACCCACAGGGTTGGCAGACCAAGGATATCGGCAAACACCTCATTGGGCAGCGATCCGCCGAGGTTAGGCAGCAGCGCCGGTTTTTTGCCACTGCTGTGGGCCAGACTGTTGAGCGCCCACTCCACCAGCGGATCCTGCGGATTGAGCCGGGTGGCCGGCGAGCCACGCAGAAACTCTACGCTGACATTGTCGAAACCGTGCTGGCGCAGATGCTGTTCAACGTGCTGCACCAGGTTCTGCCAGTCGGTGCCGACCACAAAGCGCAGCTGACAGACTGCCGTGGCGCGACCGGGAATCGCATTCATCGGCTGCGCTGGGTTCCCGGTTTCAAACGCCAGGACTTCCAGCGTGTTCCAGCCATACAACCGTTCAGCCGCGGTTAAACCGGGTTCACCCCAGTTTTCAGCCAGCGCCGGATCGCCAGGCATACCGCCAACGTCGATATCGCTGAGGATGTCGCGCACTGCCGGGGTCAGGGAGTCGGGTTTCAGCGCCGCCACCTGCAACACGCCCTGCGCATTTACCAGACATGCCAGCGCATTCGCCAGCTGGGTGCCGGGGTTGCTTAACAGCCCGCCCCAGTTACCTGAGTGGTAGGCGTTATCGCGCGCGGTAATGGTCAGGCGAAAGTTGGCCGCGCCGCGTGAACCGAGGAACAGCGTCGGCCGCACGGCGTTGAGCCGCGGGCCGTCTGAAGCGATAAACAGATCGGCCGCCAGCAGCGCCTGCTGCTGCTGACAAATCTGCGCCAGCCCCGGCGAGCTGATCTCTTCACCCATCTCAAACAGAATTTTGCAGTTAAAGCCCAGCCTGCCGCCCCGCGCCGCCATCACCTGTTCCAGCGCCGCCAGGTTGATACAGTGCTGGCCTTTGTTGTCTGCGCTGCCACGGCCATACCAGCGATCGCCTTCCGCAGTCAGCTGCCACGGTGACAGTCCGGGACGCCAGTTCTCCTCATCGCCATACACCACATCGCCATGCCCGTAACAGAGCAGCGTCGGCTGCGTCGGGTCCTCGATACGCACCGCAATCAGAAACGGCGGACTGCCCGGCTGGGGATTATCGAAAGGATGCAGCGTAAAACCCAGCGCCTCAAGCTGCGGTCCAATCTCAGCCTGCAGATAGTGTTGCAGCCCGGCCTGACGCTGCGGATGCTGACTCTCCGTTACACAGGCGATGCGTCGGGCCAGCAGCTGCTGAAACGCCCCGCTGTCGAAATAGTTCATCGCCTGGTCTACCGCCTGTTGCTCTGTCATGTTTGCCCTGTTTGTTTTTTTTAATCGTCAGTTATCTTTGACAAACTTCGGCCTTTGCCACAATTATCAATTTATCGAGTTAGCTTTGCTTTTAAAGCAACAAAGGTCTGCCCGATCCTGAGGCATGCCCCGTTTTAATGCGTCCCTGTGGCGGAGGAGTCTCCATGTTGAGCAGTGAAATCCGCTATTTTCTGGCGGTGGTGAATTGCGGATCGCTCAGCGCCGCCAGTGAACAGCTGTTTGTCGCGGTATCGGCCATCAGCCGTCAGATTCAGCGGCTGGAGGCGCAGGTGGGCGTGCCGCTGTTTGAGCGGCATGCGCGCGGAATGGTGCTGAATGAAGCTGGTGAAATTTTTGCGCATCATGTGCGCAAGAGTCAGCTGGATATGGAATATGCGCTGGCGGAGATTAAGGGACTGAAAGCGGTGCGCCGCACCCGGATCCGTATCGCCTGTACCGATGGCATGGCGTTCAGCCTGCTGCCGGGCCTGCTGTCCGATTTTCGGCAGGCGAATCCTGGCGTGCTGTTTGCCCTGAATGTGACCCACTCGCAGGGCGTGGCCGAAGCGGTGCGGGCTGGTGAATGCGACGTCGCGTTGCAGTTCAGCCTGCATCCGGAGCGCAGTGTTGAAGTGCTCGGCTCATGGCCCGCGCCGGTGCTGCTGGCGATGCATCAGAGTCACCCGCTGGCGTCACGCCAGGTTACGCTGGCCGATCTGCCACGCTGGCCGCTGGCACTGCCGGGCCAGCACACCACGGTGCGGCAACTGTTTGATCTCTCCTGTCAGATGAGCAGTTGCGTGGTCGAGCCGGTGCTGACCTGCGATTACTTCGCCACGCTGTATCATTTTTTGCTGCGCACGCCGCAGGCGGTGACGATTTGTAGCGCCTTTACCCTGCTGTTTGAACACCAGGCACAGAACCTGGTGCTGCGGTCGATGGGCGTCGATCAGCTCAGCCAGCGGACGCTGCAACTGCAGACGGTGTCGGGTCGTCAGCGCACCGCTGCGCTGACGCTGTTTGTGGAGTTTTTACAGCAGCGGTTAACTGAAATCGATCAGCAACTGCGTGGGATCGGCGGCTGAGGCCGTAACGCCCCCACTGGCGGGCGTTACGTTGCAGAGCCGGGCCGTAGCTTCTTACTGTTTGATATCGACCTGGTAGAAAATGTGTTTGCCAAACGGATCAACCTGATAGCCGCTGACCGATTTGCGCACCGGCTCAAAAATGGTCGAGTGGGCAATCATCACTGCCGGCATTTGATCGTGCATTATCTGCTGCGCCTGCAGATACATCGCGGTGCGCTTGCCCTGATCCGGTTCGGCGCGGGCGGCGGTGATTAACTTCTCAAACGGCTGATAGCACCATTTTGACGAGTTCGATCCGCCCTGCGCCGAGGTGCAGCTGTAGAGCGGGCCAAAGAAGTTGTCCGGGTCGCCGGTGGCGGTGGTCCAGCCCATTAATGCCGCCTGATGCTCACCGCTGCGGACCCGTTTCAGGTATTCGCCCCACTCATAGCTGACAATATTGGCTTTAATACCGACTTTCGCCCAGTCTGACTGGATCATCTCGGCCATGCGGCGGGCATTGGGATTGTAGGGCCGCTGCACCGGCATCGCCCACAGCGCAATCTCGGTACCCGGTTTGACCCCGGCCTGTTGCAGTAACGCTTTGGCTTTTTCCGGATCGTAGTCGTAATCTTTCAGATCTTTGTCGGCGCTCCAGACGCCCGGTGGCAGAATGTTTTTTGCTACCGTGCCGGTACCTTTAAAAATCGCCTCGATGATCGCCGGTTTGTTGATCGCCATCGCCAGTGCCTGACGGACTTCCACCTTGTCGGTTGGCGCTTTGGTGGTATTAAACGCCAGGAAACCGGTATTCAGCCCGGCTTTCTGTTCCAGGGTGATGTCCGGGTTGGCGCGCATTTTTTCCAGATCGGCCGGATTGGGGAACGGCATCACCTGGCATTCGTTCTTCTCCAGCTTGGCATAACGCACCGAGGCATCCGGGGTGATGCTGAACACCAGCCGATCCAGCTTTGCCTTGCCCTGCCAGTATTGTGGGAAGGCCTTGTAGAGAATGCGTGAGTCCTTCTGGTACTGCACCAGCTCAAACGGCCCGGTGCCGATAGGGTTCATGTCGACCTTCTCCGGCGTACCGGCTTTCAGCATGCTATCGGCATATTCAGCCGAATGAATCGAGGCAAAGTACCAGCCAAGATCGGCCAGAAACGGCGCTTCCGGGTGCGACAGCGTGAAGCGCACCGTATGGTCATCCACCCGTTCAATCTGTTTAATCAGTGTCGACAGCTCCAGGCTTTCGAAGTTGGAATAGGTGCCGCCCGAGACGTTGTGGTAGGGATTTTTCGGGTCCATCTGGCGCATAAAAGAGAAGATGACATCGTCTGCGTTGAAGTCGCGCGTCGGTTTAAACTGTTTGTTGCTCTGGAATTTGACGTTTTTACGCAGATGGAAGGTATAAACCGTGCCGTCGGGGCTGATCTCCCAGCTTTCCGCCAGGCTGGGGACCAGTTCAGTAGTACCGGCCTTAAAGTCCACCAGGCGGTTAAATACCGGCACCGCGCTGGCGTCTACGCTGGTGCCCGAGGTATAGAGTTGCGGGTTGAAATTCTCTGGCGATCCTTCTGAGCAGTAGACCAGCGTTTTGGCGTTCACGCTGGCCGCCAGCGTCATCCCAGCCGTAACAAGCGCTAAGGTGGCTATCTTCATTTTCATTATCATCCTCGCTTTGTATTGACTTCCGGTGATCAGAATACCTAAATGAATCATTCAGATGCTTCATTGATAGCACGATTCGGCACCATAGCGAACCCTGCCCGTGGCTGACTAATAAGGAATAGTGATGACCGACAAACTTGAGACGCAACTTACCGAGCGCTTTTTCCGTTACCTCGCCGTCAGCAGTCAGAGTGATGCGAAATCGACCACTCTGCCCAGTACCCCGAGCCAGCACGCGATGGCGGAACTGCTGGCGGCCGAGCTGCGTGCGCTGGGGCTGGAACAGGTGGTGATTGACCAGCATGCGACGGTAACGGCGGTGAAACCGGGTAATCGTCCCGCTGCGCCGCGTATCGGCTTTATCACCCATATCGATACCGTTGACGTCGGTCTGTCACCCGATATCAAACCGCAGATTCTGCGCTGGGAGGATCAGGATCTCTGCCTGAATGCCGACCAGGATATCTGGCTACGCCGCGATCAGCATCCGGAGATCGCTCCCTATATCGGTCAGCAGGTGATTTTCAGCGACGGTACCAGCGTACTGGGCGCTGATAACAAAGCGGCAGTGACGGTGGTGATGACGCTGATGGAGAACCTTAACGGCGACCACGGCGATATCGTGGTGGCGTTTGTGCCCGATGAAGAGATTGGCCTGCGCGGAGCCAAAGCGCTCGATCTGGAAACGCGATTTAATGTGGACTTCGCCTGGACCATCGACTGCTGCGAACTGGGCGAAGTGGTGTATGAGAACTTCAATGGTGCCGCCGCCGAAATCCGCTTTACCGGCGTACCGGCGCATCCGATGTCGGGTAAAGGGGTGCTGGTTAACCCGCTGCTGATGGCGCATGACTACATCAGCCAGTTTGATCGTCAGCAGACCCCGGAACAGACCGAGGGCCGTGAAGGCTATATCTGGTTCAATGAGATCCAGGCCAACGCCAGCCAGGCGGTCCTGAAAGCCTCTATCCGTGATTTTGATCTGGCCAGTTTTGCCGAGCGTAAGCAGCAACTACAGCAGCAGGCGCAGGCGATTGCTGCCCGCTACCCGACCGGCAAGGTTGAGATCACCATTACCGATATCTACAGCAATATCAGCAATGCGCTGGGCGAGGATCGTCGGGCGATCGACCTGATTTTCAAAGCGTTCCGCGCGCTGGATATCGAACCAAAGGTGATTCCGATGCGGGGCGGCACTGACGGTGCAGCGCTGTCGGCTAAGGGCTTACTGACGCCGAACTTTTTCACCGGTGCGCATAACTTCCATTCGCGCTTTGAGTTCTTACCACTGCCGTCGTTTGTGAAATCCTATCAGGTGGCGGAAAAACTCTGCTACCTGGCAGCGGAATAACGATTAAATCGGGCGCAGCACGCGCCCGATTGTCAGTTATGGCTTCACGCTGACATCAATGCCCGGGAAATATTTCTCAGCCAGCTTCTTCACGGTGCCATCTGTCTGCACTTTGGCGATCGCCGTATCCAGCGACTGTTTGAGCTGCGTATCATCTTTACGCAGGCCAAAGCCGATACCCGACCCGAGAATCGCATCATCCTCGACCGGCTTACCGATAAAGCCGAAGCCTTTACCCTGTGGTTTGTCGAGGAAGCCCGACTGACCGGCGGCTGACATCACCAATGTACCGTCCAGACGCCCGGCGACCATGTCGTTATAGACCTGGTTCTGATCCTGATACGAGGTCACGGTAACGCCCTGCGACTCCCAGTGTTTTTTGGCGTAGGTTTCCTGAATCGATCCCTGCAATACCCCGATATTTTTGCCCTTCAGCGCGTCGGCCGTGGGTGCCAGCTTCTGGCCGGTTTTCGCCACCAGCATGGTCGGAATACGGTAGATCGGCTGGGTGAAGCCGATGCTTTTCGCCCGCGCTTCGGTGATGTTCATCGCCGAGTTGATCGCATCAAACTTCTTCGCCTGCAGCGCCGGGATCAGCGCGTCGAAGCTGCTCTCCACCCAGTGGCAGTTAAACTTACCGGCCTGGCAGATCGCGTTACCCAATTCGATATCAAAACCTTCCAGTTCCCCCTGAGCGTTGCGGCTTTCAAACGGCGGATACTGTGACTCCAGGCCATAACGTAAATCCTGCGCCAGCGCCGATACCGACGTCATCATGCCGAGTGCCAGAAACAGTGCGTTGCGTTTTTTCATCATTTACCCCGAAATTATTGTTTTTAACCGATCGCTGCCCTGCTTTACCGTGCGTCAGTCGGGCAACCTTGCGTCCGCCAGCCGCTTACTGCCGGAACGCCGACAGCGCAGCGGCGCCAGCCTCTAATGTTGCCTCGTCTTTGGCAAAGGAAAGACGGATCAGTTTGTTGTCGGTGCCATCCATATAAAACGCCGACAGCGGGATGGTCGCCACCCCGTGATCGACGATAAGACGTTTTACCATCTCGCTGTCCGGTTCGTCACTGAAATGTCCGTAGCTGGCCAGCATAAAGAACGAGCCGGCGCACGGCAGCAGCTTAAACGGTGAATCCTGCATCAGCGCAATCAGCCGATCGCGCTTTTGCTGGTAGAAAGATGACAGTGACAGATAGTGTTGCGGCGTCTGCAGATAATGGGCGAATCCCACCTGCATCGGCGTATCTGCGGCGTACATCATAAACTGATGCACTTTCACCAGCTCGGTCATCAGTTCCGCCGGTGCCAGGCAGTAACCCACCCGCCAGCCGGTGACGTGGAAAGTTTTGCCAAACGAAGAGACGATGACGCTGCGCGCCGCCAGCTCCGGATGGGTCGCCATGCCGCAGTGCGGACGGCCATCAAACAGAATATGTTCATACACCTCGTCGGATAACACCACGATGTCAGTGTTGCGGGTCAGGGCCGCCAGCTGATTGAGATCGTCCGGCGTCAGCACCTGGGCACTGGGGTTATGCGGCGTATTGATGATGATCATCCGGGTACGCGGCGTAATGGCGGCGCGCAACTGCTGCCAGTCGATGGCGAAAGCCGGCACCTGCAGCTTCAGGCCAATCGGCTTGCCGCCCTGTAACCGGACCACCGGTGCGTAGCTGTCGAATGCCGGTTCAAAGAAAATGACCTCATCCCCCGGATGCACCAGCGCGGAAATCGCCATGTAAATGCCCTGACTGGCGCTGCCGGTGATCAGCACTTCACTGGCCGGATCGTATTTCTGGCCGTAGAGCGATTCGACCTTACTGGCTAAAATTTCCCGTAGTGCCGGCAAGCCGGTCATCGACGCGTACTGGTTATGGCCGTCGCGCATCGCCTGGCTGACACTTTCAACCAGCAACGGATCGCAGGGGAAATTCGGTGCGCCCTGCGACAGATTGATCGCCTGATGCTGCGCCGAAAGCTGGCCAATAACGCTGAAAATGGTGGTACCGACATCGGGCAACTTCGAGGTGACTGCGACAGGCGTTTTCAGGGACATGTTCTCTCCGTCAGTGACATAGCGAGCTGAATGCAATTAAGGGCTATTCAACGGGCTGTGACTTGAGTCGGCAAGCGAAATGTCGTCATAATAGCCATGATTAAAATGCATAGCTGAGGTGCTCTGTGTCACGTACAACCCTGCCGCTCAATGCGATTCACGCTTTTCTGGTGACGGCCCGTCACCTTAATCTGACCCATGCGGCCCGGGAACTGTGCATTACCCAGGGCGCAGTCAGCCGCAAAATTGCTGCGCTGGAGCACTGGCTCGGCCTGACGTTGTTTGATCGACACGCCCGTGGTTTGCGTCTGACACCGCAGGGCGCGGCGCTGCTGCCAGAACTGCGTCAGGGCTATGAACTGATGGCGCAGGCCAGCGAAAAAGCGCGTCGCACTCAGGCCAGTATCCGCCTGAAAGCGCCGACCTGTGCGATGCGCTGGCTGGTGCCGCGCCTGGTGGCACTGGAGCAGCTGCGGCCAGAACTGCACGTGGCGCTCACTACCACGCTGGATCACGCCTCACAGCTCGACAATTTTGATGCTGCCATCGTCTATGGCAAACCGCGTACTGACGCACTGACGCTGTTTGAAGAGTCGCTGACGCCGGTAATCGCTAGCGGGCAGCCGATCCCCGCGTCGCCGCAAAACCTGGCGGGCATGACTTTTCTGCATCCCACCGACGATATGCGCGACTGGCAATGCTGGCTGAAAGGGCAAGGCGTGGCGGTTACGATGCAACGCAACCAGCACTTTGCCACCATGGACCTGGCGATTAGCGCAGCGATTCAGGGATTTGGCGTGGCGATTGCTGACAGCAATCTGGTGGAGAGTGATATTGCCAGCGGCAGGCTGATTAAACCGTTCGCTGGCGAGGTAAAAACCGGGGCGAGCTACAGCTTACTGCAGCGATCGCCCGCCGATGGGCCACCGTTGCTGGCGGCGCTGGTGGCGTGGCTGAGTCAGGGTCAGAACGTCACCCAGTCACCGTTGTCAGCTGGCGTAGCCTGACCACCCGCCCGGCCTGGTGCTTTTGGCGCGTTCGGCTTGACAGGTGCAGCCGGCGAGATTGCTGTCCCCTTGCCGGAGAGGCGGAACTTCGCCACTGAGGCCTGTAACGCTTCGGTCTGCAACGCCAGCGCGTTGGCGGCGGCGGAGACTTCTTCGACCAGTGAGGCGTTTTGCTGGGTCACGCTATCCATTTCGGTCACCGCTGCGCCGACCTGGGAGATGCCTTTACTCTGCTCTTCCGATGCGGCAGCAATCTGCTTCATGATCGCGTCGACATCCTGCACCGATTTCAGAATATTATTCATAGTGCCGCCGGTGGTGCCCACCAGCTCCGCTCCTTTTCCGACCCGCTGAACGGAATCTTCAATCAGGGTGGCAATCTCTTTGGCGGCGTTGGCGCTGCGCTGGGCCAGATTACGCACTTCAGAGGCCACCACAGCAAAACCGCGTCCCTGTTCACCGGCGCGAGCGGCTTCAACCGCCGCGTTCAGCGCCAGGATGTTGGTCTGGAAGGCGATACCATTAATCACATTAGTGATCTCAGCAATTTTCTTCGAACTTCCGGAAATCCCGTTCATGGTGCTGACCACTTCACTCACCAGCTGGCCGCCCTGTTGCGCGGTGGTGGTGGCGGTTTCAGCCAGCAGGCTGGCCTGACGCGCATTGTCGGCGTTAAATTTCACCGTGGCGGTCAGCTGCTCCATACTGGCAGCGGTCTGCTCCAGCGCGGCCGCCTGCTCTTCAGTACGCGAAGAGAGATCGTTGTTACCGGCCGAAATCTCTGCGGCACCGCGCGAGATATTCTCGGTACCGCTGCGGATCGCGCTCACCGCTTCACGCAAACTCTCCTGCATCGCGCTCAGCAACGGTACCAGTTTACCGACGCAGTTGCGGCCAAAGTCCGCCACCGGCTGACTCAGATCGCCGGTAGCGATAGTGGCGAAATGGTTGCGGATGGTTTCCAGCGGCCGCACCAGCATCGCCACCAGGTAGCGATCGGTAAACAGCAGAATAAGCAGGCCGATAATTACCGTCACGGTGATAATCATCCTGGTCAGTGCGGTTAAGCGGTCAACTTCAACCCGGGTATGATCGAGGATCAGCGCGGCCCCCTGATTGAATTTTTCGGCGCTGGCACCAAATGCCCGACTGAGCTGCGGCGTCACATTGTTGGCCTGCTGACGATAGGCGTCCGCTGAATCCTGTCGGGCCAGCCGCAGCTGCGGCGTCACACCTTCATCCAGCAATTTCTGCCAGCTCTGAATCACGCTGTCGACCATGTCCGGATTCATCGGACCCGGAGCCAGTTGTTTAAAAGCCGCCAGCTGCTGGGTCATGTTATCCAGCGCCTGCTGAACCGGCGCATAAGCGTCGTCGGTTAGCGTTTTGCCACCGGCTTTGCTGTCCATCACACGCGACAGCCGGGTAATAACCCGGAAATATTGGTCGTTGCCTTTACTCAGCACCGTCATTTGCTCTACCAGATGTCGGTCAACATCATTCCCTTCGCTCAGCGCGCCAAGAGAATGAATGCTGAATAGCCCGACTCCGCTCCAGAGTAAGCAGAACAGGCCCAGAATAGTGAGCATCACAGCGCGAATGGTGAAATTTTTGAGCATTCCCATACAAAAATCCTATACACGTTGACCCGTAAGTATCGGGCATAGGAGATCTATCGGCAGCGAATAGTGAAGATGTAACACTTTTGTTAGCTATAGTTTTACAGCGTCATTAGTGGGAGCCGGTGGGAATTAGTTGTATATTCAATGGAGTATGCGCGAATGGCTCCAGTAATTCCATTCGCGCAATTTGATGATTAGCGGACTAATTAAAGACGCACCATTTTACTCATCAGCAGGCGGAACAGGCGCATTCGGGCGCGCATAAAGTTCCGTTTCAGGACTAAACCACTCTGGCGATGGTCACCGAGTGACATTGTCACATCGTCGCCTGGATGCCACGCGGGCCATACCACTTCGCCTTCCAGCTGCTGCTTGTATTCGCTGGCATCGCAGGCGAATCTGAACCAGTAGTCGCTGACGCGCGAGGCAAATGCCCGATCGGCGTCGCTGAAAGGCCGGTTTTCATTCGGATCCGGCATCTGGCTCAGGGTGTTAAGGACATATGGCACTTCATTGCCATGCCAGGTCCCGTCAGGATAGAGATCGCGCGCATTCTCAGAGACATAATCAAACCAGTAGCGCCAGCCCGGCATGCCAACATTATGCTGGGCGCGCATCACCAGCCACGGCACCACGCTGAACGCCATGTCGCGCGCCACCGCACGACCGAGGCGCTGATCGTCATGGATGTCATACATCCATTTTAGCATCCGATAGATCACCCGATTTTTGTCGCGCAACTGATGCAGCACCGCGGTGGCATCAACGCCAAAATAGTCCAGCACGCTGGCTTCATCACTGTTGCTGCCCGCCATTAGCGGCAGACGGTGCTGTCGGGCCGCGAGGAAGGTTTTCAGCATCGGTTCCGGCAGCACCGCATCGCCGGAAATCGGCACCGGTTGGATCGCCAGCGGGCCATCCAGCGACCAGAAGGCGTCGGCGGGTAAAGCACGCAACGCATCGGCACTGGCGTCGGGCGGCAGCCCCAGATGCTGTGCAACCGCCATGCCCTGCTGACGCGCTTTTTTCAGCGGCGTATCCGGTAAGCTGTAGGCGCTCTGCACAATCCCCTTGTGAAACAGCCCTTCGGCCAGCGGCGAACAGCAGAGCGACAGCACGCTGCGCGCGCCGGATGATTCGCCAAACAGCGTGACATTGCGGCGGTCTCCGCCAAAGGCCGGGATGTTGCGCTGTACCCACTGCAGGGCCGCAATTTGATCGAGCAGGCCAAAATTATTTATGGTGCTGGCAACAGGATATTGCGCATCTAAAGCCGGATGGGAGAAGAAACCGAGATGGCCGAGTCGGTAGTTGATGGTGACCACCACCGCGCCACGCGAGGCCAGCGGTTTACCGCTGTAGGGCGCCAGACCGCCCGCGCCGATGGTATAGCCGCCGCCGTGTAACCAGACCATCACCGGCAGCGGTTTTGTCGGTTCGACATCCGGGGTCCAGACATTAAGGTAAAGGCAATCTTCACTAAATTCGCCGGGATCGCCACCGCCAACTGCCCGGCAATAATCGCGGTTTTGCCAGGCTGATGCTGAAAATTGTGTGGCATCACGCAGATCGTTCCACGGCGTGACCGGCTGCGGCGGACGCCAGCGTAGTGCCCCTTCCGGGGCGGCGGCATAAGGTATGCCTTTGAATACGAAAAGGTCATCATCCATGCATCCACGTAACTCACCCTCTGCAGTCATAATCCGCAGACCTGTTTCGTTTTTCATTCCTGTATCCCTGTTCTAACGACACTCCATTATTTGCAGGCCTTGAGACAATGTCTATGTCTGAGGCGGATTTGCAGATTATGCCGAAGGTTGTAGCAAAGGACTGAACAACTTCATCAAAAGGTTTGAATAGGCAACAGAAGGGTTTTTGATTATATTTGCTTACGCTTTCCAGCCTGCACCGGCACCTGCCGGCTCTGTTATCCTGCGGGAAGACAGCAAAAAAGAAGACTGCACACAGATAATTACAACAAATCATAACGGCGTAGCGCAGATCCTCTTCTGCTGTTCATCGACCGTATCGTTAATACTAATTTATTAGTTTCGCACCAGCATCAGGGAACACCTCTCCGATTACTGTGCGCCAGTCCGGCTCAGCTTATTAAGCCCGGCGCGCACGTAATTCTATCCCGTTTCGTACTAACACCCTTCAGCGGCGATAATATAATCGCCGCTGAAGGAGGCTGCTATCGTGGCGGGATAATTGCCCTGTTGCGACGGCATGGGCTATAAAGTCACCACGCCACAGCGTGCCAGCGAGCGTTGCTGACGCTCCGCATACAGTGCCATCTCGTCCACCACCGCACTGCCCAGCGCCGTTTCAAACGCTTCCCGGCTGGCCTGGCCTGCCGACCAGACCTGTGCGTGATCGCCAAGGTTTGACTGAAAGATGCCCGCGGCGCTGACCGGCAAAAAATCCTCATAGATAATCGGTTCTGCAATGATTCGTCCCTCAGCAATCAGGCTGTCGAGCGTCTCACCACGGGCTGGCGGGCTCGCCATCCCCTTTTCGCTAAGCCGGTAATGGAACCACGCCAGCTCCTGCTGACGCAGCGTCTGCTCATCGTCTGGAAAATCCCGGAACACATCGCTCAGATGCTGCTGATGCTGCTGGTTATCCTGACCGCTGCCCGCCTGATGCAGCAAACGGTCATACAGCGCCCGGCCCTTCGGCGTCAGCGCTGCACCGCGCTGCTCGATTTCACCAAAGCGCGCGGTGTGGGTGCCCTTATGACCATCCCGAAAGGTGATCGCTTCCTCCAGCGCCTTGAAACTGGTCTGGCGTAACAGAATTGGCACCTGACGACGCGGTGGTCCTTCAATCAGGGTTTTCGGTTCGATTCCGCGCGACGGCATCAGTTGCTGCACCCGATCGATATCCAGCGTGCGGGGAGTGAGATGGTTAATGTGACAGCCGGGGAAACAGACCACGTCAGCAATCAGCCGGTGCTGCTGATTCAATGCCTGATAGGTCTGGCTATCGACGCTGCTGTGGGCGTGCCAGCGGAAAGTTTCCAGTGCTTCGGTGACAAACTCCGCCGCCTGCGGGGCGGTGAATCCACCCTGCTGCTGATGTAGCTGCAGCAGTTGCCGACAGCGCGGCGTGAAGATATCGCGCGCCGCCAGAATCGCCGCCGCCCTTTCACGCAGCTCAGGCTCTTCTATCAGCTCCAGTCGTAACAGTGAGGTAAAGACGCGGAAAGGATTACGCCGCAGGGCAGCTTCGTCGACCGGCCGGAACGCGGTGGAATGCACCGGCACGCCGGCCTGGGAGAGATCGTAATAGCCGACCGGATACATCCCCATCACCGCAAACATCTGCCGCAGCGTGGCGAGTTCGCTGGCGCTGCCGACCCGGATGGCACCGTGACGTTCAATATTGAGCCGGCTGAGTTCATCCGCCGCTGCCAGACGATCTTTCAGTGCGGGTTCTGATTCCAGCGTGCGGTCGTTAACCGCCATCACCAACTGCATCAGCGTGCCGTATTGCGGCACTTCCTGCTGATACATGGCGGACATCGCCTGAGAGAAGCGGGTGCGGATTGCATCCGCAGTGAGAAAGTTGTCCATCTGTTCCACCTGACACCGTGAGCGTTGCTGCTAATGTAATGCAACGGATTGGCGCCAGCGGAAAAAATCACGAATTTGTGATCGGCTTAAAGCCGTAGCGGTTTTTTAGCAGCAGCATCAGGGTAGTGACCACCGCCGGAATGGCCAGCAGCAGAAAAATAAAGCTGAACGACCAGCCGAGTGACAGCATTTCTGCTCCGACAAATGCGCTGAGAATTGCGCCGACGCGGCCGACGCCATGCATCCAGCTGGAGCCGGTGGCGCGGGCATGCGTCGGATAATAGCTGGCGGACAGCGCATTCATCCCGGTATTGGCACCGTTGAAACAGAAGCCGCTACAGAAGGCGATGCCGCTCATGATGCCCACCTCCGCCGGAGAGTACCCCAGCGCGACGATAAACAGCCCGCCACAAAAGTAGATCGCCGCCAGTGCCAGGTTGGCATTAAAGCGATCCATCAGCCAGCCGGCAAACAGCGAACCCAGCGTCCCGCCAGCCTGATACATCGCGGTGATAATCGCGGCTTCAGTAACCGACATCCCCAGCGTATTGACCAGCGACGGCAGCCAGCTGCCAATCAGGTAGACCAGAAACAGCCCCATGAAGTAGCCGCCCCACAGCATAGTGCTGCCAAACAGGTAGCTGCGCGACAGCACGGTCGCGATCGCCCCGCGCGTGGCAACGCTGGCTTCAGGCGCATGAAACGCGCTATCCGGCTGCGTGACGCCCGGCATCATCCGGTCAACGATAGCGTGAATTCGTGCCGCAGGCGCGCCGCGGCTAATCAGGAAGCGCACCGATTCCGGCAGCCCGCGGATCAAACACGGCAGGACCAGCAGCGGCAGGATCCCGCCGAGCAGCAGCACTGAGTGCCAGTTGTAACGCGGTAACAGCCACGAGGCAGCAAATCCCCCGCTGGCCGCGCCAAAGGTAAAGCCGCAAAATACCACGGTGATGATGAACGCCCGACGTCGTTCTGGCGCGTATTCAGCCACCAGCGTGCCGACGTTTGGCATCGCTGCGCCCAGCCCCAGCCCGGTGAGGAAGCGGAACAGCATCATCTGTTCGATGTTTTGCGACAGCGCGGTTGCCAGCGTCCAGAGGCCAAAAAAGAAGACGCTAAGAATAATCATCATCCGCCGGCCGTAGCGGTCGGCTAGCGGGCCGGCTACCATCGCGCCGAGCGCCAGGCCAATCAGTGCGGCACTGATCACCATCCCCAGCTGATGGTTGCTGACGCCCCACGCGGTTTTGAGGGTCGGCGCAATAAAGCCCATAATAGCGATGTCCATGCCATCAAGCGCCACCACAATAAAGCAGAGCGCGATTAACCGCTTTTGCCAGCGACTCAGCGCCTGCTGGTTAATGAGCTGGCGTACATCTACCGCCTCTACGCTGGTCAATGAAAACTCCTCTCGGGCACCCGCCATCGGACATCAGATTTAGTAAAAAAAACGGCGCCAATGATAGCCGATCGTTAACGTTAAGACGTCAGATTTTTATATGATATTGAGAATTATTCAACTTTTAATCGCTAACCCGTTGATCTGCGGTTGCCCTGCTGGCTGGCCTGCTGGCCGCATTCCCATATGACACGTTTCTTTTCAGCGGCTTACCTGGCGAGATGGTTGCACCGCGATATTTGTTAATATAATTTTGCAGCTAAGTTAACAAAATCCATTTTAAATGGTTGCCTGTTACCGGTGATCCTCATTAAGTTTAAGGGATGGAAAAAAATATCCTTTTCAATCAGCGCATTCGCTTGCGCCATTTACATACCTTTGTTGCGGTCGCGCAGCAAGGCACGCTGGGCCGGGCGGCCGAAACGCTTAGCCTGAGCCAGCCTGCCCTGTCAAAAACCCTTAATGAACTGGAAGAGCTGACCGGCGTCAGGCTGTTTGAGCGTGGCCGGCTCGGCGCGCAACTCACCACAATGGGTGAACAGTTCCTGACGCATGCGGTGCGGGTACTTGACGCGCTCAACCACGCCGGACAAAGCTTTAATGAGCAGCCTGCCGATCAGCCGGCCATTATCCGGCTGGGCGCGCTGACCACCGCCGCAATGGGCATGTTGCCGCAGATCCTGGACCGGTTTCATCAGCTGCAACCCAATACCACCATTCAGGTGGCGACCTTACATAATAATGTGCTGCTGGCAGGGTTACGGGCCGGTGAGTTCGATATTGGCGTTGGCCGGATGGCCGACAGTGAAATGATGACCGGGCTGACCTATGAACTGCTGTTTCTTGAATCGCTCAAGCTGGTGGTGCGTCCGGAACACCCGCTCTTAAGTGACAACGTCACCCTGTCGCGTGCCATGCAGTGGCCGGTGGTGATCTCGCCTGAAGGCACCGCACCGCGCCGTATAGCGCAGCAGATGCTCGACGAACAGGGTTGTTCGCTGCCGCCCCACTGTATTGAGACCTCTTCGACCTCGCTGGCGCGGCAACTGGCGTTGCGTTACGACTACATCTGGTTTGTGCCTTCCGGCGCAATTAAAGAAGACCTTAGCCACAATGCGGTCTGCGCTCTGCCGATTAACTCATCCGGTCCGGGCGAGCCGGTAGGGATTATTACCCGCACCGGCAGTCAGCTCAGCCTGAGCGCCGAAGTGCTGATGTCAACCATGCGCAAATTCCACAGCTAGCGGCTGCGTTTAGCATGCCGCTCACGGTTATCCAGCCGCGCTTTATCGGTTTTACGCAGGCCAACATACAGCGCCCCCGCGCCGCCATGTTGCGCCTGGGCAGCGCAGAAGGTCTGTACATCGTCAAACTGGGTCAGCCAGCGCGCCAGATAGCTGCGCACAATATTGGCATGCGACTCATCGTCGCGGCCTTTGCCGTGAATGATCAGCAGATTGCGCAATCCCTGCTTGTGCGCCTGCACCATAAAATTGAACAGCGCCTGGCGGCAGGTTTCCACCGGCTGCCGCAGCAGATTCAGGCTTGCATCCAGCCGGTACTCCCCTTTGCGCAGTTTATCCAGCACGCCCTGCTGTATGCCATCAGCCTTGTATTCCAGCGGCGTGTTCAGCGGCACGATATCCAGATAGCCACGGGTCAGGAAATTCTCCTGTTCAGGATCGCGCGGTGGATGGCGCGGCGCTTTGGTTGAAGGCGATTTGAGCCATAAGGTGCTGGTAGTGTCTTTTAACGGAGTGACATCTCCCATGGCGTCTCGAAAAAGATCGTTATCATCAAGGTTCATGGTTTTCTCACACCTGATTAAAATTGATGGAGGGCAAAACAGGCTTAGGGTGAAAGCGTAGCAAAAGCTAACGGCACTGCGCTAACCCTGTTTTTGGTGATTTTTTGTATCAGACAATTCAGGTTTTAGATCAAAAAGCGGCAACTTTTCGTGACAGTAGCCATTTTGGCATTCTGAGAAGCCCGTCACAGCTATGTTTGGTGCCCGGTCTGACGTCCATACTTTTTGTGCGCCTAAAACTGCTCGGATGAGTTCCCTTCAGCACAAAAAATGTTAAAATTGACACCAGTCAATTATCGTCGAGCAAACCATTATGATCCCTGAAAAACGCAGCATTCGTCGTATTCAGTCGGGCGGTTGTGCCATTCACTGCCAGGATTGCAGCATCAGTCAGCTCTGCATCCCGTTTACGCTAAATGAACATGAGCTGGACCAGCTCGACAATATCATTGAGCGTAAAAAACCTATTCAGAAAGGGCAAACCCTTTTCAAAGCGGGTGACGAGCTTAAGTCACTTTATGCCATCCGTTCCGGTACCATTAAAAGCTATACCATCACCGAACAGGGCGATGAGCAGATTACCGGTTTCCATCTGGCCGGCGACCTGGTCGGCTTTGATGCGATCATGGGTGCCAGCCATCCAAGCTTTGCTCAGGCGCTGGAAACCGCAATGGTCTGTGAAATTCCGTTCGAAACGCTGGACGATCTGTCAGGCAAAATGCCGGCCCTGCGTCAGCAGATGATGCGTCTGATGAGTGGTGAGATCAAAGGCGATCAGGACATGATTTTACTGCTGTCGAAGAAAAATGCCGAAGAGCGTCTGGCCGCCTTTATCTGGAATCTGTCACGCCGCTTTGGTCAGCGTGGATTCTCTCAGCGCGAATTCCGTCTCACCATGACCCGTGGCGATATCGGTAATTATCTCGGCTTAACGGTCGAAACTATCAGCCGTCTGCTGGGCCGGTTCCAGAAATCGGGCATGCTGGCGGTGAAGGGTAAATATATTACTATTGAGAACCACGCCTTACTGGAAGAGTTAGCGGGTCAGAGCCATCAGGCTGCCTGATCGCCGGCCGGATTAATAATTGTTATTTTATTGATCCGGCAGCAACTTTTTCACTTCTTCCGCTGTGCAACATAGGCTATCTTTAATCCAGTCGCTTTGGTTTAAGGAGAGTTCCTCATGTCCCAGTACCAAAATATTCTGGTCGCGATCGATGCCCAGCAAGACGACCAGCCTGCGCTGCGGCGTGCGGTCTATCTCAATCAATTCATCGGCGGCAAAATCAAAGCTTTTCTGCCTATCTATGATTTCTCCTATGAGATGACCACCCTGCTGTCGCCTGATGAACGCGCCTCAATGCGTCAGGGCGTAATCAGCCAGCGCACCGAGTGGATTCGCGAACAGGCACACGCTTACCTGGATGCCGGTGTCGAGATCGAAATCAAGGTCATCTGGCACAACCGTCCCTATGAAGCCATCATTCAGGAAGTGTTAGCCCACCAGCATGATTTAGTGCTGAAAATGGCGCACCAGCACGATCGGCTGGAGTCGGTGATTTTTACCCCGACAGACTGGCATCTGCTGCGTAAATGCCCGTGCCCGGTGTGGATGGTGAAAGATCAGCCGTGGCCGGAAGGCGGTAAAGCGATTGTGGCGGTGAACCTCGCCAGTGAAGAGCCGCATCATGATGGCCTGAATCAGAAGCTGATCCGTGAAACGGTTAAGCTGGCCGAAACCGTGAATCATACTGAAGTCCATCTGGTTGGCGCCTACCCTATCACCCCAATCAATATTGCTATCGAGCTGCCCGATTTTGATCCGAGCGTCTACAACGACGCCATTCGCGGCCAGCATCTGGTGGCGATGAAAGCACTGCGACAGAAATTTTCCATTGGTGAAGAGTTCACCCATGTTGCTAAGGGTTTGCCTGAAGAGGTGATTCCTGACCTGGCGGTGCACCTCGGCGCGGGTGTGGTAGTGCTGGGAACGATCGGACGTACCGGTTTGTCGGCCGCGTTTCTCGGCAATACGGCAGAACAGGTGATTGATCATCTGCGTTGCGATCTGCTGGCAATTAAACCTGATGATTTTAAATCGCCGATCGATCTGGATGATGAAGAGGATGAGGAGGAGTAATCCTGCTCAGTAATAAGGGCGGCTAATCAGCCGCCCTTTTTTTTATAGCGCTTTCAGAATCGCTTCCACGCTGGCTTTGGCATCGCCAAACAGCATCTGGGTATTCTCCTTAAAGAACAGCGGGTTCTGCACTCCGGCATAGCCGGTATTCATTGAGCGTTTAAACACGATGACGTTGTGCGCTTTCCACACTTCCAGTACCGGCATTCCGGCAATCGGACTGCGCGGATCTTCCTGCGCCGCCGGGTTGACGGTATCGTTAGCGCCAATCACCAGCACCGTATCGGTTTCGCTGAAGTCATCGTTGATTTCATCCATCTCCAGCACCACGTCATACGGCACTTTAGCTTCGGCCAGTAGTACGTTCATGTGGCCGGGCAAGCGACCAGCCACCGGATGAATGCCAAAACGTACTTTGATACCGAGTGCACGCAGCCTGGCGGTGATTTCCGCCACCGGGTATTGTGCCTGGGCCACCGCCATACCGTAGCCAGGGGTGATAATGACCGAAGAAGAGGCTTTCAGCATCTCTGCGGTCTCTTCCGCGCTGATTTCACGGTGTTCACCCGCGGCGGCGCTGTCATCACCGCTGCTGGTCTCACTGCCAAAACCGCCGGCAATCACGCTGATAAACGAACGGTTCATCGCCTTACACATAATGTAAGAGAGGATCGCACCGGAGGAGCCGACCAGCGCACCGGTGACAATCAGCAGGTCATTGCTCAGCATAAAGCCGGCTGCAGCAGCTGCCCAGCCGGAGTAAGAGTTGAGCATTGACACCACCACCGGCATATCTGCCCCGCCGATGGACGCCACCAGATGCCAGCCAAACGCCAGCGCAATCAAGGTCATCAACAGCAGTGCAAATACCTGCGCCGCGCTACTGCTGGTGTTAACGAACCACAGCAGCAGCAGGAACGAGACCACCAGCGCCAGCAGATTGAGCTTATGACGATGCGGCAACGCCAGCGGCCGCGAGGAGATCTTGCCGCACAGCTTGCCAAACGCCACCAGCGAACCGGTAAAGGTCACCGCGCCAATAAAGATACCGATAAACACTTCGCTCAGATGGATATTCTCCATCACCGCCGGCAGGCCAGGCGCATGATCGATATAGCTGTTGATGCCCACCAGCACCGCCGCCAGGCCGACAAAGCTGTGCAGAATTGCCACCAGCTCCGGCATTTCGGTCATTTCGACCTTCTTCGCCAGACGCACGCCAATTGCCCCGCCGATCACCATCGCCACCAGGATCCACACCACGTTGCCGCTGTCGGGCCCAAAAATGGTGGCCACCAGTGCGATCGCCATGCCGCTGATACCAAAAATATTGCCCTGCTTAGAGGTCTCATGTCGCGAGAGACCGGCGAGGCTACAAATAAACAGAATGGCAGCGACGATATAGGCTGCAGTTACTAATCCGCCAGACATGAATTACCCCTTACGAAACATTTTCAGCATGCGCTGGGTGACGGTAAAGCCACCAAAGATATTGATGCTGGCAATCAGCACGGCAATAAAGGAGATAAACGTCACCCAGCCACCGTGCCCCATCTGCAACACCGCGCCGATGACGATAATGCCGGAGATGGCATTGGTGACCGACATCAGCGGCGTATGCAGCGCATGGCTGACGTTCCACACCACGTAGTAGCCCACCACGCAGGAGAGCGCGAAGACGGTAAAGTGTGACAGGAAATCACTCGGCGCGACGTTGGCCAGGCAGGCAAACAGCACTATCGCCAGCGCGATCAGCAGATATTTACGCCAGGCAGCAACCGGTTTTTTCTCGACCGTCGATACCGCTTTTGCCGCAGCCGGTGCGGCCTGCGGAGCAGCGGAGACCTGAATCGGCGGTGCTGGCCAGGTCACTTCGCCTTCACGGATCACCGTAACGCCGCGCACCACCACATCGTCGAAATCAAGGGTGATTTCGCCGTTTTTCTCTTTGCATAACAGCTTCATCAGGTTGACCAGGTTGGTACCGTAGAGCTGCGATGACTGGGTCGGTAAGCGGCTGGGCAAATCGGTATAACCGATAATCTTCACGCCATTCGGGGTAACGGTAACCTGATCGGCGACCGTCAGAGCGCAGTTGCCGCCGTTTTGCGCCGCCAGATCGACGATGACGCTGCCCGGCTTCATGCTGGCAACCATCTCTTCGGTAATCAGCGTCGGAGCCGGTTTGCCGGGGATCAGCGCGGTGGTGACGATTATGTCCACTTCCTGCGCCTGGCTGGCGAACAGCGCCATTTCGGCTTTGATGAAGGCTTCAGACATCACTTTGGCGTAGCCATCGCCGCTGCCCGCTTCCTCTTCAAAATCGAGTTCGAGGAATTCGGCGCCCATACTCTGCACCTGCTCTTTCACTTCCGGCCGGGTATCAAATGCCCGGACAATCGCGCCGAGGCTGCCCGCCGCGCCGATCGCTGCCAGCCCGGCTACGCCGGCACCAATAACCATCACTTTGGCCGGTGGCACTTTACCGGCTGCGGTAATCTGACCGGTAAAGAAACGGCCAAACTGGTGGGCCGCTTCCACAATCGCGCGATAACCGGCAATGTTAGCCATCGAACTCAGGGCATCCAGCGACTGCGCCCGCGAGATACGCGGCACGGAATCCATCGCCATCACCGTCACCTGACGCGCCGCCAGTTTCTCCAGCAGCGCAGGATTCTGTGCCGGCCAGATGAAACTCACCAGGGTGCTGCCCGCCCGGGTCAGCGCAATCTCATCATCGAGCGGTGCATTCACTTTCAGCACGATATCGGACTGCCAGACCTGCTGGGTGTCACTGAGAGTGGCGCCTGCCGCAAGGTAGCTGTCGTCATCGAAACTGGCGCTGAGGCCCGCGTCATGTTCCAGCGTGACGCTAAACCCCAGCTTGATCAGTTGCCCAACGGTCTGCGGCGTGGCGGCCACACGTGACTCGCCCGGCAATCGTTCTTTGGGTATTCCAATTAACATAGTGTTTCCTTTCATCGGTTAAAGGATGATGGCAAGAAGTCTGCACGACAACAGCGCAACTGAAACAGTGTTTCAGCTGCTTATGAACGAAATGCACTTATTTCAAAGTGTTTATAACCTACTGAAAATGTGACGGGCGATCCAGTTCGGCCTGGCGGAGTAGAGACATTCACCCAATTATTCAGTGTTAAAGATAAAAACCCGTGTTATCGCACTACTAAAACCAGTCATCAGCAGATAATCTGCTATGCCTAATCGTGTCAGGGCGCAGATCCGGTTAATAAAAACCTTTATTTAACAATGCATTAACTGTTATAGCACTAAGGCTTACCGGCTTTAACGGTAACCCGCACCAAAAAGGGGCTATAAACGCGATTCATGACAATCAGATGAAGAATGTCCGGTTGAATAACGCGAGTTGACGCAAAAAATCGCTGCGACAGTCTGTTTATAACATGCAATAATCAGCGGCTAATCTGTTATACATCAAGAGTCCAGCACGTTTTCGTACTCATTTTTGCGTAAGGCGAAGGATTATTTTTATGAAGCTGAAGAACACTATTCTGGCGTCCACCTTGTTATCCCTGCTGGCAGCTAACGCATTCGCTGCGCAGGAGTTGACGCCAGAAAAAGCGGCCGCGTTGAAGCCATTCGAACGTATTAATATCACCGGCCGTTTCAACGCAATTGGCGATGCCGCCGATGCGGTGTCTAAGCGTGCTGATGAAATGGGCGCCGCTTCTTACTACATCCAGGGCATTAACGACACCAACGGCAACAGCGGCAACTGGCGCGTCACCGCGGACCTTTATAAAGCCGATGCGCCTGAAGCGGCCTCTTCCACCAGCTACCGTCGCTTCAACGGCATCAACGAGTTACCTAAAGCTGAAGCCTATAAACTCGAACCTTTCGATACGGTATCAGTGAGCGGCTTCTTCGCCAGCCAGCCAGACGTTAACGATGCGATCTCTAAAGCGGCAAAAGAGAAAGGCGCAGCCTCCTTCTTTATTGTTCGCCAGATTGATGCCAACAACGGCGGCAATCAGTACGTGACGGCTTACGTCTATAAGGCTGACGCAAAAGAGCGTAAGGTGCAGACGCCAAACGCCATTCCGGCTGATTCAGAAGCGGGTAAAGCGGCCCTCGCCGCAGGCGGTGCAGCCGCAGCCAACGTTGAAATTCCGGGCGTGGCCTCTTCTGAGACCCCAAGTAAAAGCGTAGGCCGTTTCTATGAAACGCAAAGCTCAACCGGCAAACGTTATACGGTCAATCTGCCAAACGGCAAATCAGTGCAGGAAGTTAACGCGATAACTGCCGCACAGATGCAGCCGTTCGACACCGTGACCTTCACCGGACACTTCGGTACTCCGACCGAAATCTCTGAAGAAGTGGCTAAGCGTGCCGCGGATAAAGGGGCTAAGTACTACCACGTGACCCGTCAGTGGCAGAACCAGAGCGGCGGTAACCTGACCGTAACCGCAGACATCTTTAAGTAATCTTCTCAGGGCGGCGCCCGCCGCCCTGCTGTTTGCATAATTCCTGTGCTGTTTTGCATATTCACGCATTGCCATCCCCCGCCGCACTCCGTAAAATCTGGCGCCTGTTTCACCGGACATTCTCACCGTTATTTGCCTGATGGCTACCATATACCTGTGATGAAATCCGGTTTACCCAGCCATATATGCTAGCGGGAAGGTTGTTTTGGAGAAAAAATTAGGTCTCGGTGCCCTGACAGCGCTGGTGTTGAGCTCAATGCTCGGCGCAGGTGTCTTCAGCTTGCCGCAAAATATGGCCGCCGTGGCCGGACCGGCCGCATTGCTGATTGGCTGGCTGATTACCGGCGTAGGGATTATCTTTCTGTCGCTGGCAATGCTACTGCTGACCCGTCTCAAACCCGATCTGGACGGCGGCATCTTTACCTACGCGCGCGCTGGCTTCGGCGAGCTGATGGGCTTCTGTTCCGCGTGGGGCTACTGGCTGTGCGCGGTGATCGCTAATGTCTCCTATCTGGTGATCGTCTTCTCCGCACTCAGTTTTTTCACTGACAGCCCGGGCCACGTCGTTTTTGGCGACGGCAACACCTGGCAGGCGATGCTTGGCGCATCGGTACTGCTGTGGCTGGTGCACTGGCTGGTGCTGCGAGGCGTGCAAACCGCCGCCAGCATTAACCTGATGGCGACGCTGGGCAAACTGGTGCCGCTTTTGCTGTTTGTGGTGCTGGCAGTGCTGGCGTTTAATTACGATCGGTTCCGCTTCGATTTCTCCGGCGTCACGCTGGGACAGCCGCTGTGGGAGCAGATTAAGCAGACCATGCTGATCACCCTGTGGGTGTTTATCGGGGTCGAAGGCGCAGTGGTGGTGTCAGCGCGCGCCCGGCAGAAAAAGGATGTCGGTCGCGCCACGCTGCTGGCGGTGCTGGCGGCGCTGCTGGTCTATCTGCTGGTGACGCTGCTGTCGCTGGGTGTGGTACCGCGTGCTGAACTGGCAGAGATGCGCAATCCGTCAATGGCCGGCTTAATGACCCGTCTGATGGGTCACTGGGGCGATGCGGTGATCGCCGTTGGCCTGATCATTTCGGTCTGTGGGGCCTATCTCAGCTGGACCATTATGGCGGCTGAAGTGCCGCTGATCGCCGCGCAGCTGGGTGCCTTCCCGCGCAGTATTGCCCGGCAGAACGTGCACAACGCGCCAGCCGCCTCACTGTGGCTGACCAACGGCAGCATTCAGCTCTGTCTGATCCTGATTGCGCTTACCGGAGCCAACTACAACAACCTGCTGACTATCGCCTCAGAGATGATTCTGGTGCCCTATCTGCTGGTCGGCCTCTATCTGATCAAAGTGGTTCGCGGACAGCGCAAACCGCTGGCGATGGCGGTAGGCATTGGTGCCAGCCTGTACGGTATCTGGCTGCTTTACGCGTCAGGTCCGTTACACCTGATGACCTCGGTGGTGCTGTACGCGCCGGGGCTGCTGCTGTTTATGTTTGCCCGACGCGGCGGCCGCGCGGATATAGCGCTGACCTCACTGGAGCGGATTGCGATGGGAATGCTGATTGCGGCGACGCTGCCTGCGGTATGGCAGCTGACGACTTAATGTGACTGCAGCGGGATGGAGACGCACAGCAGGTCATCCTGCTGTGTCAGATTCAGCGGCTTGCGGTATTCCTGATGAATGGCGTCCAGCTGCTCCGGCGAAAGCGGATAAGGCAGCTGGATATCAAAGCGACTGATCTGCTGCTGTTCAGCAAGCGTAATCAGACGGGCGATGTTAATTTCGTCGCTGACCTGGGTAGAAATGATTTGTAATGCTAATTCTTTAAGCGGGTCGCCACTGGCCTGTAAGCTGTGCGCAGATTTGCGTGTCACCATGCCAAAAATCGGCATCACACCATAAATTGCATCGACGAAGCTCCAGCGTTTTTTACAGGAAGCGGAAAGAAAAGCACTGTAATTGAAGCAGATGCGGTCACTGTATATGGCTGATGCCAGCTCTTTATCAGACACACTCACGCTCCTCATAGTAATCATTACGGTTCCGAACCTGGCGCAAAAAGGCCGCGGTTATGATGGCACATTTTGCCGGTTATATACCAGTGAGATAAGGATATTTCGTGCGATAGCGTAGAGCTCAGGACCAGGAAAAGATATGCTTTCGTTCATCCTTATTCTGCGCAGTGAACTATGAACAAAATCGTTTATGTGGAAGACGAACCGGAAGTGGGCGAGCTGATTGCCGCCTATCTGGGACGTCACGATATTGAAGTGATTGTCGAGACGCGCGGTGACCGTGCCGAAGCGGTAATTGCTGAACAACAGCCGGACCTGGTAATGCTGGATATCATGTTGCCGGGCAAAGATGGCATGACGATTTGCCGTGACCTGCGGGCCAACTGGCAGGGTCCGATTGTGTTGCTGACCTCACTCGACAGCGACATGAACCATATTCTGGCGCTGGAGATGGGCGCGCAGGATTACATCCTGAAAACCACGCCGCCGGCGGTGCTGCTGGCGCGTCTGCGCCTGCATCTGCGCCAGTCGCAGCAGGGACAGCCGGAAGATGCTGCGCCCGCAGCGGCGGCCAACCGGATGCTGCGTTTCGGCTCGCTGACCATCGATGCGCTCAACCGTCAGGTCACGCTGTTTGACGAGCAGATCGCCCTCTCCACCGCCGATTTCGATCTGCTGTGGGTGCTGGCCAGCCACGCCGGACAGATCCTTAACCGCGATGCGCTGCTCAAAACGCTGCGCGGCGTCAGCTATGACGGCCTCGACCGCAGCATTGACGTGGCGATTTCCCGCCTGCGCAAAAAACTGCACGACAGCGCCACCGAGCCGTTCCGTATCAAAACGATTCGTAACAAAGGCTATCTGTTTGCGCCACAGGCCTGGGACACCCGCGAGTTATGAGAAAGCTTTTTATACAGTTCTACCTGCTGCTGTTTGTCTGCTTTCTGGTGATGACGCTGCTGGTCGGGCTGGTCTACAAGTTCACCGCTGAACGGGCCGGTCGCCAGTCGATGAACGACCTGATGGCCAGTTCGCTCTATCTGATTCGCAGTGAACTGCGCGAGATCCCGCCGCGCGACTGGAATAAAACCATCAAGAGCCTCGATCTCGGGCTGTCGTTTGATCTGCACATCGAGCCAATGAGCAAGTATCAGCTCGATGACGGCAATATGCGCCGGTTACGCGCCGGTGAAATCGTGGCGCTCGACGATCAATACACCTTTTTGCAGCATATTCCGCGCAGTCATTATGTGCTGTCGGTCGGACCGATCCCCTACCTGTTCTACCTGCATCAGATGCGGCTGCTGGATATTGCGCTGCTGGTATTTATTGGCATGTCGCTGGCGCTGCCGGTGTTTATCTGGATGCGCCCGCACTGGAAAGAGATGCAGCGGCTGGAAAAAGCGGCGCAGCGCTTTGGCCGTGGCGAACTCGACGTGCGTACCCACTTTGACAGCACCTCCAGCCTGTTCCGGCTCGGCATCGCCTTTAACCAGATGGCAGAGAATATCAACACGCTGGTTGCCAGTAAGAAGCAGTTAATTGATGGCATCGCCCATGAGTTACGTACGCCGCTGGTTCGCCTGCGTTACCGGCTGGAGATGAGCGATAACCTGACCGATGGCGAACGGGTGGCGCTCAACCGCGATATTGGCCAACTGGAGAGCCTGATTGAAGAGCTGCTGACCTATGCCCGGCTCGATCGGCCGCGCGTTGACCTTAATCTGCGCTCGCTCGACCTGGCGAACTGGCTGCGTGAGCGGCTCGACGACTTTCGCGCCATCAACCCGCAGGTTCAGCTCGATCTTGACCTGCCGCAGCGGGAAAACACCGGCGTTTCGGATACCCGGCTGATGGAGCGGGTGCTGGATAATCTGGTGAATAACGCGCTGCGCTACGCGAATCAGCGGCTGCGTATCAGCCTGTGGTTTGATGGCCCAATCGGCTGCCTGCAGGTTGAAGATGACGGTCCGGGTATTCCGGCGGAAGAGCGGCAGCGGGTATTTGAACCGTTTGTCCGGCTCGATCCCAGCCGCGATCGGGCAACCGGCGGATGCGGACTGGGGCTGGCCATTGTCCACTCTATTGCCCAGGCGCTCAGCGGTCAGGTGACGATTGAGTCCAGCCCGCTCGGCGGGGCCAGCGTTCGCTTTTGCTGGCCGGTTGATCTACCCTTGCGGGAAATTCCGCTACGTTAACTATTACAAGGAGTCTTGCGTGACCTCAGCGTATCAACAACTTAGCGCGACTTTCCAGCGCTTGTCGCGTTTTAATCACGTCACCGCCATCGCCAGCTGCGATATGCAAACCACCATGCCGCCAGGCGGCAGCCGCGCACGCGGTGAGGCGCTGGCTGAGATGAGCGTATTGCAGCACCAGATTCTGACCGCATCGCAGATCGGCGAACTGCTGCAACAGGCAGAACAGCAGGACCTGAACGATGTCGAGCGCGCCAACCTCAATGAAATGAAGCGCGCTTATCAACAGGCCAGCCTGCTGCCTGACGCCTTCGTTGAGGCAAAATCGCTGGCCGGTTCGGTGTGTGAACATGCCTGGCGCAGCCAGCGTCCGGCCAATGACTGGCAGGGCTTTGCCACCAATCTGAAAGAGGTAGTACGCCTGAGTCGTGAAGAAGCGCAACTGCGCGCTGAGGCAACCGGCAGCTCCCGCTACGATGCGTTGCTGGACCTGTATGAGCCAGGCATGACCCGCGCCCGACTGGATAAAACCTTTGGCGACCTGAAAAGCTGGCTGCCACAGCTGTTGCAGCAGGTGGTCGAAAAGCAGGCGCAGCAGCCGGTTGCGCTGCCGCAGGGACCCTTTGCCCTGCCCGCACAGCGCCAGCTTGGCCTCAGCATTATGGAAACGCTGGGTTTCGATTTTAACCACGGCCGGCTGGATGTCAGTGCGCATCCGTTCTGCGGCGGCGTGCCGGAAGATGTGCGGATCACCACGCGCTACAATGAGCAGGAGTTTCTCAGCGCCATGATGGGTGTGATCCACGAAACCGGCCATGCGCGCTATGAGCAAAATCTGCCGCAACAGTGGCGGGGACAGCCGGTGGCGCTGGCCCGTTCAACGGCGATTCACGAGTCGCAGAGCCTGTTTATGGAGATGCAGCTGGGACGCAGCCGCGAATTCCTGCAGCGTATTCTGCCGCAAATCATCGCCCGCTTTGGCGACCAGCCCGCGCTGCAGGCGGATAACTTTGTCCGGCTGGCGCAGCAGGTTAAACCGGGACTGATTCGGGTCGATGCAGATGAACTGAGCTACCCGGCGCATGTAATCCTGCGTTATGAGATTGAACAGGCGCTGATCGAAGGCGAGATTGAGGTAGACGATATTCCGGCGCTGTGGGATGAGAAGATGCAGCAGTCGCTGGGTCTCGATACGCGTGGCAACTACCGTGACGGCTGTATGCAGGATATTCACTGGACCGACGGTGCCTTCGGCTACTTCCCGACCTACACCCTCGGTGCCATGTACGCGGCTCAGCTGTTCCAGGCGGTGAAGAAGGCGATTCCGCAGCTCAGCGATCTGATCCAGCATGGCGAACTGCAACCGGTGTTTGACTGGCTGCAACAGAATATCTGGCAGCATGGCAGCCGTTTCTCTACCGACCAGTTGCTGATCAATGCCACCGGCGAATCGCTGAATCCAGCCTTTTTCCGTCAGCATCTTGAACAACGCTATCTGAATAACTAAACTGCGCGGCGGTCATCTGACCGCCCTTTTCCCGCGTTGTACAATCGGTTACACGCCGATACCAAACACCCACGGACACCCTGCAGCGATTTCCCTATAGTCTCTTCACCGGCCCCGCAGTGGGCTACACATGAAAAAAATGTCCGAGGAATTTGCAATGAAAAAATTATTTGCACTGGTTGTCGCCGCTGCTATGGGTATGTCTTCTGTTGCCTTCGCTGCTGATACCACAGCTGCTCCTGCCGCTGCGCCGGCTGCGACTTCAACTACCGCAACAGCACCAGCGAAAACTGCACACAAAACTGAACACAAGAAACACAAAAAAGCAGTGAAGAAAGACGCAGCACAGAAAGCGCAGGCGGCTAAGAAAGTTCACCACAAGAAAGCAGTAAAACCGGCTGCGCAGAAAGCGCAGGCTGCTAAGAAAGTGCACCACAAGAAAGCAACCAAGCCAGCGGCACAGAAAGCCCAGGCTGCTAAGAAAGTGCACCACAAGAAAGCAACCAAGCCAGCGGCACAGAAAGCCCAGGCAGCTAAAAAAGTTCACCACAAAAAAGCAACCAAGCCAGCGGCACAGAAAGCCCAGGCAGCTAAAAAAGTTCATCACAAAAAAGCAGTAAAACCCGCGCAGAAAGCGCAGGCCGCTAAAAAAGTTCACCACAAAAAAGTCGTTAAACCAGCGGCTAAGAACTAAGGTCGCCGTAGCGCGCCCGACCACGCGTTAATGATTAAAAACACCCGGTTATGCCGGGTGTTTCTTTACTGGAGTGGATGAAATGGTGCGTCGCTATCGCTTCGAAATTATTCTGCTGATTATGATCCTGTGTGGCATTGTGGCAGCCAGTTTTTTTATTTAACAGTTGTAGCGTACTGATTAACCAATAAAACTCCCTTTTTTAGCGCTCACAGACTATAGTTATCGCAGTTGCTTGATAACAATAACGTCACTTTTTCTCGCCATTGAGAGTTCTATGCGCCTGGCTATCTTGTTAATGGTTGGACTTTTCAGTTTTACCTCCTTTGCTCATGCCGATGATGATGACGACACGCCAACGCCTGACGAAATCAAAATGCTGTTTTTCGGCAAAGATCATCGCAAAGCCATCACCGATATTACCGCGGCCCCCTGGGATGCTATTGGACAGCTGGAAACCGAAAGCGGTAACCTCTGCACCGCCACGCTGATCTCACCGCATCTGGCCCTGACGGCCGGACACTGTTTACTCGCGCCACCGGGCAATTTCGATAAGCCGGTTGCGCTGCGCTTTATGGCGAGCGATAAAGGCTGGCGATATGAAATCCACGACATTGATGCCCGCGTCGAACCGTCGCTGGCCTCAAAGCTGAAAGCGGACGGTGAAGGCTGGATCGTGCCGAGCAACGCCGCGCCGTTTGACTACGGCATCGTGATTTTGCGCAATCCCCCTTCCGCCATTACGCCGATTCCACTGTTTGATGGCTCACGCAGTGAGTTAACTGCGGCGCTGAAGCAGACCGGTCGCAAAGTGACCCAGGCGGGTTATCCGGCCGATCATCTCGATACGCTTTATTCTCACAGTGACTGTTTGATTACCGGCTGGGCGCAACGCGCCGTGCTGTCACATCAGTGTGATACGCTGCCCGGCGACAGTGGTTCACCGCTGCTGCTGAACAGTGATAAAGGCTGGCAGTTGATTGCGGTGCAAAGCTCAGCGCCCGCCGCGAAAGATCGTTATCTGGCCGACAACCGTGCGATTGCCGTTACCTCGTTCAGAGACGAGCTGGAAGCGTTAGCGCAGTAATCGGCTATGTGCCGCAAAGAGAAGCCGGGGCGCGTCATCACTGACGCGCCCCGGTTTTTTATCAGCCTGCAATCTGCTCCATGGTCTGCAGAATGCGCTTATCAGAGATGGGATAAGGCGTGCCGAGCTGCTGGGCAAAGTAGCTAATCCGCAGCTCTTCAATCATCCAGCGGATCGCCTGTACTTCTTCATCATCCTGACGCTGCGGCGGCAATTTATTGCGCCACGCCTGATACGCCTGCTCCACCGCCTGCACTTTCAGCATCCGCGCCCGATCGCTGTGCGGATCGGCTGGCAGTTTTTCCAGCCGCCGTTCGATGCCATGCAGATAGCGCAGACTGTCGCCGAGCCGCTGCCAGCCGTTGCCGGTGACAAAACCGCGATAGACCAGGCCACTGAGCTGCGCTTTGATATCGGATAACGCCAGCGCCATCGTCATGTCGACCCGTCCTTTCAGGCGCTTATTGATGTTGAACACTGCCGTCAGGATCTGCTCGACCTGCTTAGCAATGGTCACCACGGTCTCGTTCAGTTCAGCGCGCACCTTGTCCCGCAGCGCCTCAAACCCGGCCTGATCCCAGGCCGGTCCGCCCGCTTCGGCAATCAGCTTATCAATACCACAGGCGATACAGTCATCGATCAACTCCAGCACTTTGCCATACGGGTTGAAGTAGAGCCCGAGTTTGGCTTTGTTCGGCAGTTTTTCGTGCAGGTACTTCACCGGCGACGGCACGTTGAGCAGCAGCAGGCGACGCTGTCCGCGCCACATCATCTTCTGCTGCTCCTGCTCGCTGTCAAACAGCCGGATAGCGACGCTCTCTTTCTCATCAACCAGTGCCGGCCAGGCTTTCACCTGATAGCTGCCGCGCTTCTGCTCGTAGCTGCGCGGCAGATCGCCGAAGCTCCAGATATGCAAGCCACTCTGTTCCAGCCCGTCGTCCGCCACTTTTGACAGGGTTTCCTGCACTTTGCCTTTCAGCTGCGCCTTGAGGGCGGTCAGATCTTTGCCTTCCAGCAGTTTGCGGTTGTGTTCATCCACCACCCGGAAGGTCATTTTCAGATGATCGGGCACCTGATCCCACTGCCAGTTTTCCCGCTCCAGCGTGACGCCGGTCATGCGGCGAAACTCCCGTGACAGCGCATCCAGAAGCGGCATCTCCATTGCCGTGACCCGCCCCAGAAACGCTTCGGCGTAGTTCGGTGCCGGCACCAGATTGCGCCGCAGCGGCTTAGGCAGCGACTTAATCAGCGCAATAATCAGTTCGCGCCGCACGCCCGGAATCTGCCACTCAAAGCCACTCTCTTCCACCTGGTTAAGCAGTGGCAGCGGGATATGCACCGTCACGCCGTCGGCATCAGCACCCGGTTCAAACTGGTAGCTGAGCTTCAGCTTGAGGTTGCCCTGATGCCAGAAGTTGGGATAGTCGAGCTGGCTGACCTTGTCCGCACCCTCCTTGATCAGCATCTGCTTATCAAAGTTAAGCAATTCCGGGTTGTCGCGGCTGGCCTGTTTCCACCAGCTATCAAAGTGCTTCGCCGACACCACCTCTTTACCGATACGCTGATCGTAAAAGGCGAACAGGGTTTCGTCATCGACCAGAATGTCGCGACGACGCGATTTATGCTCCAGATCTTCGACTTCGCTGCGCAGCTTCTGATTGTTGCGGAAGAAGGCGTGACGCGTCTGCCAGTCGCCCTCTACCAGCGCATGACGGATAAACAGCTCACGGCTCAGGGTCGGATCAATGCGGCCATAATTGACTTTGCGCGCCGCCACTATCGGCAGGCCATACAGCGTCACTTTCTCGGTGGCCATCACAGCACCCTGCGATTTCTCCCAGTGCGGTTCGCTGTAGCTGCGCTTGATCAGGTGCTGGGCCAGCGGCTCAATCCACTCCGGCTCGATGCGCCCGGCGGTGCGGCCCCACAGCCGGCTGGTCTCCACCAGTTCCGCCACCATGGTCCATTTCGGCGGCTTCTTAAACAGCCCGGAGCCGGGGAAGATGGCGAAGCGGGTATTACGCGCGCCGGTGAACTCCTGCTTATCGGCATCTTTCTGGCCGATATGCGACAGCAGGCCGCTTAACAGTGCGCAGTGAACTTCGCGCATGCCTGCCGGCTCGCTATTGACCGGAATGCCCAGTTCGCGCACCACCTGCCGCAGCTGGGTGTAGATATCCTGCCATTCACGCACCCGCAAATAGTTGAGGAAATCGCTTTTGCACTGGCGGCGGAACAGGTTACCCGACAGCGCCTTTTGCTGCTCAGCCAGGTAATTCCACAGGTTAACGAAGGCGAGGAAGTCGGAATCTTTATCAGCAAATCGCCGATGTTTTTCGTCAGACGCCTGCTTTTTCTCGGCGGGACGCTCGCGTGGGTCCTGAATCGATAAGCCGGCGGTGATGATCATCACTTCACGTACGCAGCCAAATTTCTGCGCTTCCAGCACCATCCGCGCCAGTCTTGGATCGACCGGCAACTGCGCCAGCTGACGGCCGGAACCGGTCAACTGGTAATGGCCGTCCTCTTCGTTCAGGGTCAGCGCGCCCAGCTCTTCCAGCAGGCGTACCCCATCCTGAATATTGCGCTTATCCGGCGCTTCAACAAACGGGAAGGCGGCGATATCGCCCAGTCCCAGCGCGGTCATCTGCAGAATAACCGACGCCAGGTTGGTGCGCAGGATTTCAGGATCGGTAAACGCCGGGCGGCTGAGAAAGTCATCTTCGGAATAGAGCCGGATACAGATCCCTTCTGACACACGACCACAGCGCCCTTTACGCTGATTGGCCGACGCCTGTGAAATCGGCTCAATCGGCAGTCGCTGCACTTTGGTGCGGAAGCTGTAGCGGCTGATGCGCGCGGTTCCGGGATCGATAACATATTTGATGCCGGGCACCGTTAGCGAGGTTTCCGCCACGTTGGTGGCCAGCACAATCCGCCGGCCGCTGTGTGACTGGAATACCCGATTCTGCTCGGCATTCGACAGCCGGGCGTAGAGAGGCAGAATCTCGGTATGCGGCAAATCACGTTTAATCAGCGCGTCTGCGGTATCACGGATCTCACGTTCACCACTCATGAATATCAGGATATCGCCGCGGCTCTCATGGCTCAGTTCATCTACCGCATCAAAGATCGCCTGCAGCTGATCGCGATCGCCGTCATCTGCCTCTTCCACTACCGGCCGGTAGCGCACTTCCACCGGATAGGTGCGGCCAGAGACTTCAATCACCGGCGCATTATTGAAATGCCGCGAAAAACGCTGCGGATCGATGGTCGCTGAGGTGATGATCACTTTCAGATCGGGCCGACGCGGCAGCAGTTCACGCAGGTAACCCAGCAGGAAGTCGATGTTCAGGCTGCGCTCATGCGCTTCATCGATGATGATGGTGTCGTACTGCATCAGCAGACGGTCCTGCTGAATTTCCGCCAGCAAAATCCCGTCGGTCATCAATTTGATCTGGGTCAGATCGCTGACCTGATCGTTGAATCGCACTTTGTAACCGACGCAGCCGCCGAGCGAGGTATCCAGCTCGTCGGCGATGCGATTCGCCACGGTGCGCGCCGCCAGGCGACGCGGCTGGGTATGGCCAATCAGCCCGGTCACGCCACGCCCCAGCGCCAGACAGATCTTCGGCAGCTGGGTGGTTTTACCGGAGCCGGTTTCGCCAGCCACAATCACCACCTGATGATCGCGTATCGCCGCGGCAATATCCTGCTGCTTCTGGCTGACCGGCAGATTTTCCGGGAAGGTGATGGCCGGGGTGGCCGCGCGACGCTGGGCCACCTTCTGCTCGGCGGCGCTAAAATCCTGCTCCAGCTCGCTGGCGATGCCCTGTTGAGCCGCCGGATTTTTAACTTTCCTGGCACCCTGTAAGCGACGCTGCAGGCGCTGGCGGTCGCGCAGCATTAACCCGTCAAGCCGTGACCAGAGTGAAGCCAGTGGGGAGGTATCGGGAGATGACATAATAATGACGTACCTTACTCAGACGCTGTCGCTGCCGATAGCAGCGCGCTGCAAGCCGGGATAACCGGCTGATTCAATAAAATAATTGCGCGCATCATAGCACATTTCGACCTGTGCCGGAGGGCGGCGCACGTTACGCTTATTCAATAAATTCGAACATTGACCTCGAAATATTGCGCTTTCACCGCGCCATTGATAACCGTAGAGTGTAAACCATTGAGCGGAAAGCCTTCCGCGTTACAGACAGGAAATCACCATGAGCAAAGTTTTAGTTCTGAAATCAAGCATCCTCGCAGGCTACTCACAATCCAGCCAACTGGCTGACTTCTACGTTGAACAGGCAAAGTCTCAGGGCAAAGAAGTGACCGTACGCGATCTGGCAGCAAACCCGATTCCGGTACTGGATGGTGAGCTGGTTGGTGCGCTGCGTCCGTCTGATGCGCCACTGTCACCACGTCAGCAGGAGGCGCTGGCGCTGTCTGATGAGCTGATTGCAGAACTGCAGGCGCATGATGAAATCGTGATCGCTGCACCAATGTACAACTTCAACATCCCGACTCAGCTGAAGAACTACTTCGACCTGATCGCTCGTGCTGGCGTGACTTTCCGCTACACCGAAGCAGGCCCGGAAGGTCTGGTGAAAGGCAAGCGTGCGGTGGTGATTTCCAGCCGTGGCGGCATTCACAAAGACACCGCGTCCGATCTGCTGACGCCATACGTGAAGCTGTTCCTGGGCTTCATCGGTATTACCGACGTTGAGTTCGTATTTGCTGAAGGTATCGCTTACGGTCCGGAAGTGGCTAACAAAGCGACCGCTGAAGCTAAAGATACTATCCAGCAGATCGTCACTGCATAATCTTTTGATGCCGTTGTACTTGCCGGGCCCTGTGCCCGGCTTTTTTTCGCCTGGTGTTACTCTTTCTTCAGCCACTGACCGTTGATGCCGCGAACATATTCGCCCGCCGCGGCGCGGCTGACCAGTTTCTGGCCGGCGATGCTGGCAACCTCGGCGGTGGTTAAATTGTTCTGCTCTGCCACCCGCTGATACTGCTGCTGTCGTCCCGCGTTAATGCGTTCTGTCAGCGCCCGGGTTTCGCTGTCCTGCGCCCGGGCGGCCAGATAGCCCGACAGGGTTTCGCCCACCCGTCCCGACTGGCGGGCCTCGTCCAGCGTCAGCGCCCAGGCAGGCTGGGCCATCACCAGGGCGAGCAACAGGGCTACGCTGATGCGTTTCATACTCGCTCTCCTCAGAACAGATCGCTCTGGTTTTTCAATAACGCTTCCACGTCTTTATCTACTTTGATGTGAATCTCATGCTCGATTTTCACGTTCATATTGATGGTGATCGGATCTTTGGGTGCCGTCACTTCAATGCGTGGCACACAGCCGATCAGCGGCAGCCCGGCTGCCAGAACCAGTAATGCCCTGAGGCTCATGGTGAGGTGTCCTTGTTCGATGGCAGAGTGGCATGTTGCTCCACCCAGGATTGCAAATTATCGCCAAAGCGCAGACTGCGCCACAGCTGAAACAAATTTTCCTGATGATGATAGTTGAGGTTGACGGTCTGCCGACGGTTGCTGAAGCGGCTGACGCCCTGCACCTGCGCTTCCATGGTGAGATCGCCGAGATTATTCAGGTTGATGGTGGCCCACGAGCGGGAAATCTCCATGTAGCGCAGCCAGTCCAGCGCCGCGCCGGTCGCCACGTTATTGCGGGTGATCGCATCCGCCATATCTTTATCGAGCCGGAAGGTCAGCGGACCACTGTTGGCGATCCACCCTTTCTCGATCAGCCAGCGCGGATTATTCAGCCACAGCGGCAGCTCGCCGTTTACCCGTCCGGACATGGCAAACTGTTTTGGTTTGATCGCCGTCACCAGCTCGCTCAGGCTGATATTGCGCAGTGATACCCGCGCCGGCTGATGCTGCGGCATCTGAAGCGCCGGTAAGCTGATCTGCCCGCCCAGCAGATCGAGACTGACATCCTGCAGGGTCAGCGGTGCCTGTTCGCTCCACGGCCAGGCTCCCTGCAGATCGGCACGAATGTTCTGCATCGCAAACTGATTTTTTACCTCGGCGATGCGCAGCGAAACCGGACCGTGCTGACCAAACTGCCACTGCTGATCTTTCAGCCGGAACGGCAGCGAGAAATCGACGCCGTTAATCTGGCTGTCCGGAGTCCAGAGACTGCCCGCTTTGACCGTCCAGTGCCCACCGGCCTGAAATCCCTGATCGCGCGCCGCAGAAAATGCCACCTGCGCCTGCAGTTCGCCGCTGCGGATCTGCATTTTCAGATCCGGACTGAGTAACGGCTGGAATACGGTTAACGATTGCTTTGGCCACCAGGCTTCGCCACGCAGCCGTTCACCATCCCAGCGACCGTGGACCCGCAGCGGCCCCACCTCACCGGCGTTGAGCGCACCACGCCAGATGAATTTCCCCGGGTCGCGGCCCGTGGCCTCAAAGTCGAGCGTCGCGTCCGCCAGCCTGCCGCCATAACTGAAACGGGTTGGCCCCGCCTGCAGCCTGAAGCCGCCGTTAAACGCCGGATGCGCCTCAGCGCGCTGCCAGTAGACCGGCGCGGTCAACGTCAGACGGGGCTTTTCAACCTGGACGCTGCCATAAGCGAGGTGATTGAAGCCGGTGGAGAGCGTATCGAGATGAATCAGCGTATCCCGCCAGCCGCCGGTGCCTTTAACATCCCAGCGCGCCTGCAGCGGCCGCATCTCGCCCCCGCCCCAGTAGCGCCAGTTCCATTCGCCTTTATCCGGCCAGAAATCATTGGCGCGACCGTCCAGGTGCAGCCGGAAACGGCCAAAACTGGCGTCGTGCGCATTGAGGATCGCCTGCAGCCGCCCATCAATCCCCTGCGTGGAGAGCCGGACGCCCGCCAGCGGCCAGCGCGCCTCATCCACCTCCAGCGTCGAGAGCAGACGACCGCGCAGTCGCAGCAGCGATTTAGGTTGCAGCAAAAGTTGTGGATCGAGCAGTGAGCCGCTGAGCAGACCCGGAATCGAGCCGTAAAGCTGCAGGTCAGAGAGTTTGCTTTCGCCCGTCAGCTGAAACGGCAGGTGGCTGTCGGTCAGGCTCAGATGACCCGGACCGATACCCAGCACCACGTTGCCTTTGCCGCCGCGTCCCTGCGTCAACAGGTTAATCCGGCCGCTAATCTGGCTGGCGTCGAGGCCCGCCTGCCAGTTGTCCAGCGTCAGATTAATGAAACCTGACAGCGGCTGACCCGCCAGCGGCCAGAAATACTGACCCTGCTGGATGCGAATCTGATCGTGGCTCGCCTGCCACGGCAGTTGCAGCAGCGGCTGCAGGGTATCCGGCATCGCCACGCTCAGTACGCCCTGCTGCTGCTGCCAGTTAAGGGTCAGTTGCAGCGGATGCGGCAGCGCGGTCAGCGCCAGCTGTCCGGCCACTTCACCGTTGACCGGCAGCCCGCTGGCGAAAGTCGGAAGTTCGAGGTGGCCGCTCAGGGTGATCGGCTCAGGTAAAGCGGCATGATTAAGCGTCAGGCGACTGATGGCGAGCTGCTGGCCGGTCAGCGTCGCCGCCAGCTGCAGGTTCTCACCCTGATAACGGAGTTGCTGACGCTGTTTTTCCAGCGTCAGATCCAGCGCGCCGGCGTAGGTCTGCCACGGCGTGACGACCAGCTTCGCCAGATGAATGTCGGCCCCCGGCAGCATCGCCTGCCACTCGGCCAGCGTTTTGGGCGCTGGCGACGGGCCGTCACTGGCGGGTAATTTTTGCAGGCATTCGCTGTTCAGCGTCAGCTGTGCGGCATTGAGCTTCCAGCGTGAATCGTGCCAGCCGAGCGAGGCCGACTGGATCTCCGCCAGCAGGCAATCCTGGGCCAGATAGCGAATGCCGGGAAACCACAGGCCGCCATCCCGCCAGCGCGGCGATCCGGAGAGCGCAATGCGGGTCTCTGCCGGCAGCCAGATGCCGACTAACCGTGGCAGCCATTGAGTGATCGTCAGCAGTAAGCCCAGCAACAGCAGAATCAGCGCCAGAATGGCCGCCAGCCGTCGCCGGAAAATCCGTGGCATCACAGCCATAATCCTTTTCCTTACAGTATCCTGACAACGATGATGGCATGTAACGCCCCGAAGGTGAAGGTCTGGCCAGCGCGCAAATCAGCGGTTAGAGCAAAGTCAGTCAGAAAACGTTATCCTTGATCCACACCCGTATGCAGGAGCACAACGATGAAGATCGCGGTTTACAGCACCAAACATTACGATCAGAAGTACTTCGAACAGGTTAATCAGCAATTCGGTTTTGAGCTGGTTTTTTTTGACTTTTTGCTGACCGAGAGCACGGCGAAAAACGCCGTCGGTTGTGATGCCGTCTGTATCTTTGTCAATGATGATGGCAGCCGCGCGGTACTGGAGGAGCTGGCGTCGCTGGGCGTCAAGTACATCGCTCTGCGCTGTGCCGGTTTCAACAATGTCGATCTGGACGCGGCGGCGGAACTGGGTCTGCCGGTCGTCAGGGTACCGGCCTATTCGCCGGAAGCGGTGGCGGAACATACGGTCGGTCTGATGCTTACCCTGAACCGCCGCATTCATCGCGCCTATCAACGTACCCGTGACGCCAACTTCTCACTCGACGGCCTGACCGGATTTAATATGCACGGTAAAACCGCGGGCGTCATTGGCACCGGTAAAATTGGCATCGCGACAATGCGGATCCTCAAGGGATTAGGCATGCGCCTGCTGGCGTTTGATCCCTATCCCAGCGATGAGGCGCTGGCGTTGGGGGCCGAATATGTCGATCTGAAAACGCTGTTCGCAGAATCGCACGTGATTACGCTGCACTGCCCGCTGACGCCGGAAAACTATCATCTGCTTAACGCCGACGCGTTCAGCCAGATGCGTGATGGCGTGATGATCATCAACACCAGCCGCGGTAGTCTGATTGATTCACAGGCAGCGATTGATGCGCTGAAACAGCAGAAGATTGGGTCGCTTGGCATGGACGTGTATGAGAATGAACGCGATCTGTTCTTTGAAGATAAGTCGAATGATGTGATTCAGGACGATGTGTTCCGCCGGCTTTCTGCCTGCCACAACGTGCTGTTTACCGGTCATCAGGCGTTCTTAACCGCCGAAGCGCTGACCGCCATCTCTGAAACTACCCTGAATAATCTCAGCCAGCTCGATCGCGGCGAAAATTGCCCGAATCGTATCTCTGCCTGAACATGCGGGCCGGAACTCTCCGGCCTGTCCCTTAACGGGCGCAGCGTCCGCCAATCAATGCCTGTTCATCACAGCGACGACCATTCACTAACTGACACATGCCGACCCGGGAACCGTCCAGCTGATGGGAAAAAGCCAGCGTGCCGCCTGCATTGGAACAGGTACTTTCAGCCAGCGAGGACATCATCACCCTGGGCTGGATATGGGCGGCTGTCGCCTGTTGCGGTGGCTCGTTGTCATCACTGTTGCTGCTACAGGCAGAGAGGATCAGCGCGGCACCGGCCAGCAAAAAGGTGGCTGCTTTCATCAGTCAGACTCCGGGGGTTGGGGTAAAAGGCTGAGCCAGCATATGTCAGGCAGCGCAAGGGGTCGAGGGGTGAAACAGCTTTTTACAAAATTCTCCAGCGACATTTGCAAGCAGAATTATCTTGTTTACCTGCTATCAGGGAATCGTCAGACTTTCCCGGCGTTTATTAAATCGGAGTAATGCCATGTTAATTGACATGTTAATTCGCATCGCGCTGGCGGGGGTGCTGGGCGGTCTGATCGGAATGGAACGTCAGATGCGGGCCAAAGAGGCGGGACTGCGCACCCACATTCTGGTGGGGATTGGCAGTGCGATGTTTATGCTGGTGTCGAAATATGGCTTTGCCGATATGCTGAGTAATGAGCACGTCGCGCTGGACCCGAGCCGCGTGGCGGCCCAGGTGGTCAGCGGCATGGGCTTCCTCGGCGCGGGCACTATCATGATCCAGAAACAGGTGGTGAAAGGATTAACTACCGCCGCGGGTCTGTGGGTCACCGCAGCGATTGGCCTGGTGATCGGCAGCGGGATGTACGAGATTGGCATTTACGGCACGGTACTGGCGCTGGTGGTGCTGGAAGTATTTCGCCGTCTCAGCCATTTTCTGATTGGCAAACACCATACGCTGCTGGTATTTCTCAAACCCAAAAGCGTCCCGCTGGTGCTGCTGGTGATGCAGCGGGAAGGCATACGCTACGGCAACGTGACGGTGATCAATCGCGATGAAGAGAGTGGCCTGTGCGAACTCAGCGTTCAGGTGACGTTGTCACGCAAATCAAACGATGCGCATCTGTACGATAAGGTGATGGAAATCAAAGGTGTGCAGTCGCTGGAGATGATGTAATCAGCTTTACTGCGGGCACGCCGGTTTTTGCCCCTGCCCGCCGCCAATTGGCACTGGTATTTCAGCGCACATTAAGTACCATACGCAGCAAAAGTTATTTCTATCGTCAGCCATGACGCTGACGTCTCTGTTTACAGGCCAGGAATCACGTGACCAGTTCAAAAGAACAGTATAATTTCAACAAATTACAGAAACGCCTGCGTCGCCATGTCGGCGAAGCAATTGCTGATTTTAATATGATCGAAGAAGGCGACCGCATCATGGTCTGCCTGTCAGGCGGTAAAGACAGCTACACCATGCTGGAAATTCTGCGCAGCCTGCAAAAGAGTGCGCCGGTCAATTTCAGCCTGATTGCGGTTAACCTCGATCAGAAGCAGCCGGGTTTCCCGGAGCACATCCTGCCGGAATATCTGGCGTCGCAGGGTGTCGAATACCGGATAATCGAAGAAGATACCTATTCGATCGTTAAAGATAAGATCCCGGAAGGCAAAACCACCTGCTCGCTCTGCTCTCGTCTGCGCCGCGGTATTCTTTATCGTGCCGCCAGCGATCTGGGTTGCACCAAAATTGCGCTGGGCCACCATCGTGATGACATCCTGCAAACCCTGTTCCTGAACATGTTCTACGGCGGCAAGATGAAAGGCATGCCACCCAAGCTGATGAGCGATGATGGCAAACACATTGTGATTCGCCCGCTGGCCTACTGCCGCGAGAAAGATATCATCCGCTTCTCTGAAGCTCGTCAGTTCCCGATTATCCCGTGCAACCTGTGTGGCTCTCAGCCGAACCTGCAGCGTCAGGTGGTGGCCGATATGCTGCGTGACTGGGACAAGCGTTATCCGGGCCGTATCGAAACCATGTTCAGCGCAATGCAGAATGTAGTTCCTTCGCACATGGCCGACATCAACCTGTTCGATTTTAAAGGGATTAAGCACGGCGATGCCGTAGTGGATGGCGGCGATCTGGCGTTTGACCGTGAGACCCTGCCACTGCAACCCGCAGGCTGGCGGGCGGAAGAAGAGGATGCGCCGGATGTCAGCGCGCGTCTGGACGTGGTGCAGATTAAATAAGCCACTCCGCCACGATTAAGGGCGTGCTGTTAACAGCACGCCCTTTTTTATATGTTTCGGTGCGGTGGCGGATCCATTACCGGCGGAAACTCCGGGTCCGGTGGCGGATCGGGTTGCGGTTGTGGCTGGGGAATCGGGTCAGGAATCGGGGTCGGATCCGTGGGGATCGGCTCGCTGTTAAGAATCGCGTTCATGCCGTGCTCCTTTTCTTGCGAATGAAGTTTAAGCATAGGAAAGGAAACGCATCACAGCCAGGCGGCAAAAAAAAAGCCGGCACAGTGGCCGGCGTGTTTCGAATTAAATGTGCTATGCATTAATTCTAAATCAGGAAGTAAGACAATATGGAGCGCAACGCCCATCGCTTGACGTTGCATTCACCTGCGGGAGAGAGTTTGCGTCAGTCGCGCTTAAGGGTTATTGATATCGATCAGCTTTTTTTCGCTTAGCGCTGCCAGCGTTGGTTGAGTGGCGTTTTTCAGGCCGGTCAGCGCAATCCGCCGGTGATACCGCTACAGCCAGCGCCGCTTGCGCAGGTAGCCGGCCACGCTGAGCGCCAGCACCACCAGCAGCAGGCAGAAGATCGAAAAGCCGTAACGCCACTCCCCACCCGGGATGCCACCCAGATTGACGCCGAACAAACCGGTGAGAAAGGTGGCGGGCAGGAAAATCATCGCCATCAGCGACATAGTGTAGGTGCGGCGATTCATCGACTCCGCCATCTGCGAGGCGACCTCATCGGCCAGAATGGCGGTCCGCGCCACGCCAGCGTCGAGGTCATCCAGTCCGCGTCCGAGGCGATCGGCAATCTCCTGCATCCGCCGCCGTTCACTGTCGTCCATCCACGCCAGCTTCTCGCTGGCCAGCCGGGCATACACGTCGCGCTGCGGTGCCATATAACGCCGCATCACAATCAGCTGCTTGCGCAGTAAGCCCAGTTCGCCGCGCGCCGGCATCCGCTGGTCCAGCAGCGCATCTTCCATTTCGATGATTTTGTCGTGCAGCTCTTCGATAAATTCGCTGGTGTGATCGGTCAGCGCATCGCAAACGTCCACCAGCCAGCTGCCACAGTCGATGGGCCCGTTGCCGTTTTGCAGATCGGTCAGCACCTCATCCACCGCGAACACTTTGCGCCGCCGGGTCGAAACAATCAGTTTATCGTTGATAAACACCCGCATCGCCACCAACTGGTCGGGACGCGCATCGCTGTTATGATTGACGCTTCGCAGCACTATCATAAACCCGTCGCCCAGCCGGCTGACGCGCGGCCGCATGCTATCGCCAGCTAACGCGTCACGCACCGCATCGGGGATTTGCGGCGTCGATTGCAGCCATTCCGCGCTCTGACGATGGGTATAATTCAGATGCAGCCAGCAGGGCCGCTCGCAGTGGATCACTTCATCTTCTGCAATCGGGATCAGCCCGCCCTTTCCATCCAGCTGGCAGGAAATAATGGCGTCTGAAACCTGCAATGCTTTTCCGTCAATTACATCCACAACCTTGCCTCACTACTAAAATCAATACGATACAGTCTAGCGTGGCGGCGTTGAGTTGCAATCACCGGGCTGTGTAGAAAGATGTCAGTCTGCGGCCTGACTACAGGCCGCAAACGGCTAGTGCTTTTCAATCCACAGTTCGCGGCTGTAGGCCACATCTTCCGGGTTGGTGATCGGGTAGCCTTTGACCCAGGGTTTAATCAGGCGGCCGTTGGTGTACTGGTAGATCGGCGCGATCGGCGCCTGAGCAGCCAGAATCTGCTCGGCACGGTTGTAATCACTGTTGCGTGCCTGGTCGCTGGTCTCTTTGCTGGCCCTGGCGAGTACCGCGTCGTATTCCGCATTGCTGAAGCGCGCGATATTACTGCTGTTGCCCGAGGTCAGCAGATTGAGGAAGGTGGAGGGCTCATTGTAATCGCCAACCCATGAGGCGCGGATAACGTCGAAATTGCCGCTGTTGCGGCTGTCGATGTAGGTTTTCCACTCCTGATTCTCCAGCGTGACATCCACGCCAAGGTTCTTTTTCCACATCGAGGCCACCGCAATCGCGATTTTCTGATGGCTTTCAGAGGTGTTGTACAGCAGCTTGAGGCGCAGCGGCTTGTCCGGTCCATAACCGGCTGAGGCCAGCAGGGCTTTGGCCTGGGCATTGAGGCTGTTTTGATCGTGCTGCTGCTGGAATGACGGCAACGGCTTAAAGCCGGCGGTGACGTCCGGCGTAAAGTGCCACGCGGGCTTTTCGCCGGTTCCCAGCACCTTGTCGGCAATAACCTGGCGATCAATCGACCATGACAGCGCCTTACGCACCCGGACATCCGCGGTCGGGCCTTTTTGGGTATTAAACGCGTAATAATAGGTACCGAGCTGGTCCGGCGTATACACCTGCCCCGGCAGCGTTTTCTTCAGCAGTGCATACATGTTTTTAGGAAAGGATTCGGTAATGTCGATATCGTCTGAGCGGTAGCGTTTGGTGGCGCTCGACTCTTCGTTGATCGGTACGAAGGTCACTTTGGTCAGAACCGAATGGGCATCATCCCAGTAGTGCGGGTTACGCGTCAGCACAATTTTCTCATTCACCACCCGCTCGCTCAGCTGATAGGCGCCGTTACCCACCAGCTTGCCTGGCGCAGTCCAGCTGTCGCCCTGCCGGGCAATCACCTGCTGCGGAACCGGAAACAGCGCCACGTTGGCGACCAGCGCCGGGAACCACGGCACCGGACGGTCGAGCGTAACTTTCAGCCGGTTGTTGTCCTGAGCCACCACGCCCAGCTTGTCGGGCGTCATTTCGCCTTTGGTGATCGCTGCTGCATTCTCAATACCGCTTAAGCCGGCAAACCAGGCAAAGGCCGAACTGTTTTTAGGATCGACCAGACGTTGCCAGCTGTAGACGAAATCCTGAGCGGTGACCGGCTCGCCGTTGGACCAGCGGGCGTTATTGCGCAGGGTAAAGATCCAGGTTTTGTTATCGCTGCTGCTCCAGCTTTGTGCCACGCCAGGAACGATTTTGCCGTGCGCATCCTGATTGGTCAGCCCTTCAAACAGATCGCGGATAACCTGAATTTCCGGCAGCCCCACCGCTTTGAGCGGATCGAGCGAGGCGGGCTCATCTTTGATATGACGGACAATCTGTTGCTGGTCAGCGAGTTGTGCGCCGGCGGGTAGCGTCGCCGCCATGGCGGGTGTGAGTACGCTGCTCAGGCTGAGCGCCGCCAGCGTCATGCGAAAGGTCTTAACCATCATCACTCCTTTACCCCAAAGAAGCGCTGCCCCGGTCCGATGCCGACGCAGCTTGTCTTGCGGCACTTTATCGCAAATTGCTGATTGATAAATAGCTATTTTCCGCGCGCCGCTTTTCCGCTACTTTTAGGAAAACCCTTTCAGAGGAAATCACCATGTCGTCATTACACCCACGACCGCTGCGCGGCAAACTGGACGTTCCGTACCAGCAATATGGCCGTTCAGTGCTGGGCGCGCCGCTGCTGTGGTTCCCGGCTCCGCTGGGCGATGCCGACAGCGGACTGATCCTGGCGGGCACCCACGGCGACGAAAATGCGGCGATCGCCACGCTCTCTGCTGCGCTTCGCACGCTGCCGGACGCGCTGCGCCGTCACCACGTGGTGCTGGCGGTCAACCCGGATGGCTGTCAACTGGGATTGCGCGCTAATGCTAACGGCGTCGATCTTAACCGCAATTTCCCGGCGGCGAACTGGCAATCAGGCGACACGGTCTATCGCTGGAACAGCGTGGCGGACGCGCGTGACGTCGCCTTATCCACCGGCAGCCATCCGGCATCTGAACCGGAAACTCAGGCGCTGTGTGCCCTGATTCATCAGCTCAAGCCGCGCTGGATTGTCTCCTGGCACGAGCCACTCGGCTGCATAGACGATCCGCATCAGGCGGAGATCGGCGGCTGGCTGGCGCAACAGACCGGCCTGCCGCGCGTCAGTAGCGTGGGTTATGACACGCCAGGCTCGTTTGGTAGCTGGTGTAAGGATCTCAGTCTGACGTGCGTCACGGCAGAAATGCCGGTGATTTCAGTGGATGAAGCCACAGAAACCTATCTGGAGATGATGGTTAATCTGCTGCGCTGGCAGCAATAATCAACTGACCGTTCTGCACTTTAATGGCTGGTTCTGCGTCGACCGCCAGCCAGGTCGGCCCGTCTAAGTCGGCAAAGCGGGTTTGCGGCACCAGCGGCAATGCGGCGCGAATGGCGCGTGAGGTACAGAGCATGCAGCCAAGCATCAGCGCAAAGCCTTGCTGCTGTGCCGTCGCCGCCAGCGCCAGCGCCTCGGTCAGTCCACCGGCTTTATCCAGCTTGATGTTGACCATCTCATAACGACCGCGCAGCGCGGCCAGGCTGTCACGGGTGTGGCAGCTTTCATCGGCGCAGATCGGCAACGGATGAATAAAGTTCTCCAGCGCCGCATCTTCTCCCGCTGGCAACGGCTGCTCCAGCATCGCCACCCCGATATCGGCCAGCAGCTGACAGCGCGCCGCCAGTCCCTCCGCATGCCACGATTCGTTAGCGTCGACGATTAACGTCGCCTGTGGCACTGCGGCGCGGATCGCCATCAGTCGTTCGGTAATAAAATTGTTATCCAGCTTAATTTTCAGCAGTGTCGCCCCGTGCTGCCACAGCGCCTGGGCGCTGCTGGCCATCGCTTCCGGCGTATCAATGCTGACGGTCTGGGCAGTGACCACACCCGCGGGTGCCGCCACGCCGCTGAGCTGCCACAGGCTGCTCTGTTGCTGGCGGGCCGTCAGATCCCATAACGCGCTATCGATAGCGTTGCGCGCCGCGCCGGCGGGCAGTGCCTGTTGCAGCGCTTCGCGCGTCATTCCCTGCTGTAAGGCAGGCAGCAGCGAGGCGATTTGTGCCAGTACCGAGGCTTCGGTTTCACCGTAGCGTGCATAAGGCGTCGCTTCACCGACCCCTTTCATGCCCGCCTCTTCAATTTCAACCACCACCACTTTTACTTCAGTGCGTGTTCCACGGGCAATGACAAACGGCGTATGTAGCGGCCAGGCTTCGGGATAACTTTTTACCGTTCTCATTTACTCTCCAGAATCTGCAACGCAATGGCAGGCTGCCTGCGCTAAACTCAATAATTGAACTCGTAAACCCTTAAATTTTATGTCATAAACAACGACTATAGCGCGTTTTTAGCCGTTTATAAGTCAGATCTCTTCACCATCAAAAAGGAATCAGTATGTCTCAGACTGTTCATTTTCAGGGTAACGCAGTACCGGTTGCGGGTCAGTTTCCTCAGGCTGGCGATAAAGCCAAAGCATTCACGCTGGTGGCAAAAAACCTGGTCAACGTTGCGCTCTCTGAGTATGCAGGAAAACGTAAAATTCTGAACATCTTCCCCAGCATTGATACCGGCGTCTGTGCCTCTTCAGTACGCAAGTTTAATCAGGCGGCGGGTGAACTGAATAACACGGTTGTGCTGTGCATCTCTGCTGATTTGCCGTTTGCCCAGTCGCGCTTTTGTGGCGCAGAGAACCTCAGCAACGTAGTAACGCTGTCGACCCTGCGCGGTTCAGAGTTTAAGTATGACTACGGTGTGGAAATTGCCGATGGTGCGCTGGAAGGCCTGACGGCACGCGCGGTCATTGTGCTGGATGAAGACGACAAGGTGATTTATAGCCAGCTGGTGGATGAAATTACCACTGAGCCGGACTATGACGCGGCGCTGGCAGCGCTGAAGTAAAAAAAAAAGCGGATAACCCGGTTATCCGCTTTTTTATCACCCTCGCAGGTCACCTACTCACTTTCAGTTCGCTTCTGCCCCAATCCATATTCACGCAGCTTATTGGCAATCGCGGTGTGCGATACGCCGAGCCGTTTAGCCAGCTTGCGGGTGCTGGGATAGGAGAGATAGAGCCGGGTCAGAATCGAACGCTCAAAACGGCTGGTAATCTGATCCAGCGTGCCTTCCAGTGCCTCATCCCCCAACGACACATCCAGCGCCTGCTCCGGTAACACGATATCCTGAGGACGCAGTTCATAGCCTTCGAGTTGGGTCAGCGCGCGGTAAAGCGCATTTTTCAACTGACGCACGTTACCTGGCCAGGCATAGCGGGTTAAAAAGGCATTAAGCTGCGGCGACAGGCGCGGACGAGGCATCCCCTGTTCGTCGGCGAAGCGGGCGACAAACATCTCGGTCAGCGGCAGGATATCCTGCGGACGGTCGCGTAGCGGTGGCAGATGCAGGGTCAGGACGTTCAGCCGGTAAAACAGATCCTCACGGAATTCGCCGCGCTGCACCAGCTCAATCAGGTTCTTCTGGGTGGCGCAGATGACGCGCACATTGACATGCACTTCATGCTCTTCGCCGACCCGGCGGAAAGTCCCATCATTGAGGAAACGCAGCAGCTTGGTCTGCATTCTTGGCGACATCTCGCCGATCTCATCCAGCAAGACAGAGCCGCCATTAGCCTGTTCAAAGAAGCCTTTCTTACCCTCCAGCGCATTCGGGTAAGCCCCGGCGGCATGACCAAACAGTTCGCTCTCGGCAACATCATCCGGCAGCGAGGCGCAGTTAAGCGCCAGGAACGGCTTTTTACCGCGCGCGCTGCGCAGATGACAGGCGCGCGCCAGCATATCTTTACCGGTGCCAGTGTCACCAATGATCAGCAACGGCGCATCGTGCATCGCCAGCTTGCGCGCCTGGTCCACAACCTGACGCATTTTTGGCGTCACCGCGACAATATGGTCAAACTCCGATTCGTCGGTTACCACCAGGTTCTGTAACTGCTGGCCCATGCGCGCGGTGGATTTCAGCATCACCATGGCACCAACCGGCTGATCGTTCTGACCCTCTTCACCGGAAAGATAGATCGGTCGCGCTTCCATCAGGAAATCCCGCCCTTCAATCACCACGTGCTGCGCCTGCGCTTCCACCCGCTCGCTTTCCAGCCAGCGCATGAAATTGAAACCGTTAATCAGGTTTCCGGCACTGAAATTACGCATCTTCTGTTCGTCGAGATTGAACAGGTTCTGCGCCGCCGGGTTCGCCAGTTCCACTTTACTTTTCAGATCGATAGAGAAGACCGGTTCCGGCATCGCCACCAGCAGCGCACTCAACGCACGATGCTCACGTTCCGACGGCATGTACGCTACGGTGCGCACATCTGTTACGCCCGGTGTACGCCGGATTTCTGCCATCAGGCTGCTGAAAGCATCAAATTCCAGCGCGGAAAAGTTGAGGTAGATGCGGCCTAACGCCGCGATTTCGATACCGCGCAGATCGATATTGCGCGCAACCAACAGGTCGAGCAGTTCACGCGTCAGACCGATTCGGTCCTGACAGAACACTTCCAGACGCATTGTGATGGCCTTAATCAGCTTCAGATGGGCCGATGATACGCTAAGAGATGCGCCAGCAGAAAGGGCTCTGTCAGGAAAAGTTGACACTCACCCGGCGTTTGGCTGCCTTTTATACTGCCTGCCGCCGATTTGTGCAGGAAGCTGGGATTGTCAATCTTTGTCAGTATGAAACTTTTGATCGTTGCTGACTTGCTGTATATTTCACTCAACTCATTAATAACGATTATAAAATGCTTATCTTCTTTGCTAAATACCTGACCGTTGGCGTGTTGAATACTCTGATCCACTGGATCACATTTTTTATCTGTATCAGTCAGGGCTTTCTGCAATCCACCGCGAATGTTATTGCCTTTGGTCTGGCGGTAACCTTCTCATTCTTTGTTAATGCACGCTGGACCTTTAATCAGCAAGCCACACCCTTTCGCTATATTTTGTACGTGATATTTATGGGCGCGATGGCCTTTGGTGTTGGCTATCTGGCGGACCGGATCGGCCTTTACCCGATCGTTACGCTGATAACGTCTTCGGCCCTGAGCCTGGCCTGTGGCTTTATCTTTTCCCACTTTATCGTGTTTAAAGGAAATAAATGAAGATTTCTCTGGTGGTGCCGGTTTTCAATGAGGAAGAGGTGATTCCTCTTTTTTACGATGCCGTCAGGAAATATGCCGCATTTGCCGAGTGGCAGGTCGAGATCGTTTTTATTGACGATGGCAGTACGGATGCCACCCGGGCGCTGATTGCCCAGCTTAGCCAGTGCGATCCGCTGGTGCGTACCCTCTCCTTTATCCGCAATTTTGGCAAAGAGGCGGCGCTGTTCGCCGGCCTGGAAGCTGCTACGGGTGATGCCATCATTCCGATTGACGTTGATTTGCAGGACCCGATTTCGCTGATCCCACAAATGGTCAGCAAGTGGCAGGCGGGTGCTGATATCGTCTTAGCCAAGCGAATTGACAGAAGCGCCGATGGCCATCTGAAACGTAAAACCGCGCACTGGTTTTATAAGCTGCATAATTGCATCAGCCATCCTCAGATAGAAGAGAACGTGGGTGATTTCCGGCTGATGTCACGGGAAGTGGTGGAAAATATTAAGCTGCTGCCTGAAAAAAATTTATTCATGAAAGGTATTCTTAGCTGGGTTGGCGGGCAGACAGAGATTGTCGAATATATCCGTACAGAACGGATAGCGGGCAACAGTAAATTCAGCGGCTGGAAGCTCTGGAATCTGGCGCTGGAGGGACTGACCTCATTCTCGACCTTCCCGCTTCGTATCTGGTCGTACATTGGTTTTCTGGTCGCCTCATTAGCCTTTCTTTATGGCCTGTGGCTGATTGTCGACAAACTGCTGTTTGGCAATCCGGTGCCGGGCTATCCCTCGATCCTGGTTTCAGTGCTGTTTCTGGGCGGCGTTCAGCTTATCGGCATTGGCGTGCTCGGCGAATATATCGGTCGCATCTATATGGAGACCAAAAACCGGCCACGTTATATTTTACGAAACAGCGATAAGTTAAAAAAAACCAGTACTGAAAGATGATGAATTATGCCACCGCGTGGCAACAGCAGCGTGCCAATAACAAAGGATGAAAGATGATGATCGGTAAACAGGGCCTGAGCCGTGGCAACGTGTTTGTGCTCTTTATAGTGGTGTTTCTTTTTGCATACTATCCGGCTTATTTAACCCATTATGCCTATACCGATGACTGGACCAACCTCTACTGGGCCAACTTCGATCAGCGCAGTATTTTAAACTGGGATACGTTATCAGGCCGGCCGGTGTACGGAATCATCCAGTATGCCGCCTCTTTTATTGTCGATAGCGTAGAAAAACTGGCGCTGCTGCGTGCAGTGGCAATTATTCTGCTTATTTTTACCGGCTATTATCTTTATACCCTGACTCAGAAATACGCGCTGATGGAAAGCCAGGCGCAGCGCATAACCTTTTCACTGTTGCTCTGCCTGCTGCCTTCTTTCCAGGTTTATATCGCCTGGGCATCCTGCTTTCCCTATATCGCCGCGATTCTGCTGGCTGGCGCGAGTTATCGATGGTCCGTGAAGCCAGGCGTAGCTGGGCCACTATTGGCGATCTTTCTGCTGACCATCGCCTTCTGTATTTATCAGCCAGCTGCGATGAGCTTTACCTTTTTTGCCATGCTGGATTTGTGCCTCTCAGCACGCAGGATCGATAAAAAACGTGCCGTGATTTCGCTGGTGGTATTGGGCGCGGGCATGTTTGCCGCCTTGATTGCGTCGAAGGTGTTGCCAGTCCAGCTTTATGGCCATGCGCTGCCGCGTTCGGCATTTAGCTACGATCTGCTGAATAAGGTGAAATGGTTCTTTTCAGAGTACCTTAAAAACATCATCTGTCATTTTGATCTCGGGGCAAAAACCGTTTCGGTGATTCTCTCTTTAATCGTCATTGGCTTTGGGCTAAAGAAAATTAAAGCCGCTGGCACTGATAAGTTCTGCCTGATCTTTTTTTTATTGCTGATCGCCGCGCTGCCCAATCTGATTGTCAGTGAAAGCATGGCAGCCTATCGTACCCTGATTGCCGGCGCCCTGATTTCAACCAGCATTTTTATTGTCGGTCTGTTTGAGATCAGCCAAAAATTTAAATGGAAAAAGTGCTTATATGCCGCGCTGGTGCTGGCAGCGGCTTCACTGGCAATCAGTCATCTCAACAACGGCTATTCGGTTCCGGCGCGCAAAGAGTTTGCGCTGCTTAATCAGGCCATCACCTCTCAGGTGCCAAAAGATTTCCATGGCGCGCTCTATTATCGTCTGACCGGAGAATATCTGCCGAAAGTGGCGACATTGCGTAAATATGATGATTTTGGCGGGCTGGGATTAAGCATGTCATGGACCTTTGCCGGCATGGCGCACTTTATCCGGCAACAAAACGGCATGGCGTTTACGCTGCCGGCGAATCCGGTTATTACCGACGAAGCCGGTTGTCCGGGTGACTGTCTGGTTATCGATTCGCGCGCGGTGCTGCGTCAGCCTCATTAAGCGCAAAGAAAAGGCGGCCAGCCAGGCCGCCCTTGTTGATTGCGTCACAGCACTGGCTAGGCAGACTTATTGCCGCCCTTCTGCAACGCCTCTTTCATCTGTCCTAACAGCTCGCGACGGAAATCACCCAGTCGTGGCTTATCCTGCTCCAGCCACGGCAGTGGGCGACACAGTTCCATCGCTTTGATGCCCAGCCGCGCGGTCAGCAAACCGGCGCCAATACCCTGCGCGGCGCGGGTAGAGAGTCGGGCGGCGATATCCTGCGACATCCAGTCCATCCCCACTTCGCGCACCAGTTCCGACGCACCGGCAAACGCCATATTGAGCAGCACCAGCCGGAACAGGCGTATACGACTGAAGTAACCCAGTTCGATACCGTAAATTGCGGCGATGCGATTGACCAGCCGCAGGTTACGCCAGGCAATAAAAGCCATATCAACCAGCGCCAGCGGACTGACGGCGATCATCAACGTGGCTTCTGCCGCGTGACGGCTGATTTCACGTCGCGCCTGGCGATCCAGCACCGGCTGCACCAGCTGGGCATATAAACGTACTATTTCGCTGTCGTTATGAGTTTCATGAAGCGCGGCATGCCAGCGCTGTAACGCCGGATGCGCCTGATCCAGCTCGGCCTGCTGGGCCAGCTTTTCGCAAAATGCCCGGCCTTTACCTATGCCATGGCTGTGCAGCAGTTCGCGGCCGATGTCGCGCTCTTCGGCACGCTGACGAAGCTGATAGAGGCGGCGCCATTCACCGGCCAGCGCGCCGACGCCAGCCAGCACGATCAGGCCGCCCGCCACGCCACTGCCGAGCGAAAACCAGTCGCGGGCCAGCCAGGCATCATGGGTCCACTGCACGCCCTGCGCGACGACGCTGATGCCGAACAGTGCCACGCCAGCCATCACCAGTTTGCGCCACAGGCTGCGCTTCGGTTTCAGCGCCGCTTCCACCGCGCGCTCACCTGCGCCCTCCTCCTCGACGACGGCTTCGTCATCCTGCACCGCCAGAAACGCCGCCTGCGCCTGGGCGTCAAAAGTCTGCGCGGGTCGTAACGGCACCTCTGTCGCCTCATCCAGCGGACGAGAAAAATCGATACGGGGCTTCAGCGGATCACTCATCGCAATTTATCTCCTAACAAAAATTCCAGCGCAGCATCCATGCGGATATGCGGCAACGGCCGATCAACGTCCAGCTGCTGTGGGCGGAATTGTTCAAACTGGAAACCCTGCTGCTGCCAGAAAGCATTGCCCGGCAGCCGCGGCGGCACTTCACCGGGATAGACGGTCAGCGGTTCGCCATCACTCAGCCGATTGCCGCGCAGCGCCGGGATCTTCTCACCCCGGTGATCCACCAGCCCGCTCTGCGTCGCCTGCACCGAGGCCAGGCCGATGCAGTCCATGCTGATCCCCTCAAATGCGGCGTTCTGCCAGGCATCCTGCACCAGCTGCTGCAACAGTGACACCATATTGCCGTGCTGATCGCTGGTGATATGGTCCGCTTTGGTGGCGGCAAACAGTAATTTATCGATAACCGGTGAAAACAGCCGGCGGAACAGCGTCCGCTGACCATAATGAAAGCTTTGCATCAGCTGCGTCAGCGCCAGCCGCATATCATTGAAGGCTTGTGGTCCGCTGTTGAGCGGCTGCAGGCAATCGACCAGTACAATCTGGCGATCGAAGCGCAGGAAATGATTTTTATAGAAGCCTTTCACCACGTGCTGGCAGTAGTAGTTAAACCGCTGCTGCAGCATGCTGAAGTTGCTGCCTTTGTCGGCCTGAGCGAGTTTGCTGAGCTGCAGATCGTCGGTAACCGGCCACGGGAAAAACTGCAGCGCCGGTGCGCCCGCCATGTCGCCAGGCAGGACAAAGCGGCCCGGCTGGATGAAATGCAATCCTTCAGCCTTACAGCGGTGCAGATAATCGGTCCAGGCTGCGGCAATTTCCGCCAGCCGGTTTTCATCGGCGGGTGCGAGCGGGTCGAGTTGCTGACAGAGGGTGCGCCACGGCGTCGCCCACTCTGCGCGATCGCCCTGCAGCAGCCCGTTCATCTGCCGTGACCAGGCAAGGTAATCCTGCGCCAGCATCGGCAGATCGAGCAGCCATTCGCCGGGATAATCCACGATCTCCAGATAGAGCGTGGCGGTCTCTTTCAGATGTCGCAGCAGCGATGCATTGGGGCGATAGCGCAGCGCCAGCCGCATCTCACTGACGCCACGGGTCGGTGTCGGCCAGGCAGGTGGCGTGCTGTAGAGCTGTGCCAGCCCTTCATCGTAGGTAAAGCGCGCCGTTCCCATATCGCGCTGCGGTACCCGCTTTACCCCGAGCAGGCGCTCATCCCGCACCACGGAAAACAGCGGCAAACGTGCGCCGCTGTGGACCGTCAGAAGTTGATTAACCAGCGAGGTGATAAACGCGGTTTTTCCGCTGCGGCTTAGGCCGGTAACCGCTAAGCGCAGGTGCCGGTCAACGCCGCGGTTCATTAACGCGACAAATTCAGTTTGCAGTCTTTTCATCTTTCTCCCTGATGAAGCGCGACGCCGCGCGATTCATTACGCGTTTCAGCAATGGCTCCAGCGCCATCGCCAGTAAAAGACGTAACGGACGGCGTGCTACCGATTTTACCGCCCAGCCGGTGACGCCAGCAGGACCGTAAGTGACAGCGTTAATAATGATGAATTTAGCCGCCGACTTCAACGCGGGTGCCGCGCGGTGGCGAAAAGCAGTGGATCGCGAGAAGGACATCGACACCTCCGAAGGGTCAGCGAAAGGGCCTGTTACAGGCCCGGTATGATAAGAATTAAAGCTGGCGGAAGCGGCTGCGCACGCTAAAGGTTTCAGACGTGACGTAGCGTTCCACATCGCGCACGCTGCGTTCATCACGCTGCAGTGCGCTTTCTAACTGGTCCAGCAGTTCGCTGGCGCTGGGCTGACGTGGGTTGTCAGCGGCATTGGCCGGTTTAACATCCAGTACAAATCCCAGCACGAAATAGGCGACCACGGTAAACATAAACAGGCCAAAAAACAGTGACAGCACCATGATGACGCGCAGTAGCCGCACCGGAATATCGAGATACTCCGCCAGACCTGCACAGACGCCCATCAGTTTTCCTTCGTCAGGCTTACGCCATAACTTGCGGCCATTGATCATGGTTGCCTCCAGTTAGGGTGTTCTGCGTCCAGAATCGCCTCCAGCGCATCAATGCGTTCGCGCATCCGCTGCGCGTCCTGAGCAACACGCTGCAGGCGCTGGATTTCGCTTTGCGACAGTTCCGAACCGCCGTTGCGTTTGTTGCTGTAATGCAGCCATAGCCAGATCGGTGCCACAAATAACACGAAGATCGTTAGCGGTATGGCAAGAAAAAGTGCGCTCATTGACTCTCCTTAATCACTCATCGCAACGTCGATAATTATTCACTGCGGTTCATTTTGGCTTTCAGCGCATTCAGTTGCTGGCTGATTTCATCATCCGCTTTCAGATCGGTGAACTGCTGATCCAGCGTTTTAGGTTTGCCAAAACCGTGACTTTCCGCTTCCGCTTCCATGTGATTGATGCGACGTTCAAACGATTCAAAACGCGCCATCGCTTCATCAATTTTACCGCTGTCCAGCTGACGACGAACGTCACGTGAAGAGGAAGCCGCCTGATGACGCAGCGTTAACGCCTGCTGACGCGCCCGCGTTTCGCTCAGTTTTTTCTCCAACTCGCTGATTTCGCCTTTCATGCGTTCCAGCGTCTCTTCTACCTGGCTCACTTCCTGTTTCAGGGCGGCGATCAGGTCAGTCAGTTTCTGTTTTTCGATCAGCGCTGAGCGGGCTAAATCGTCTTTATCTTTACGCAGTGCCAGCTCGGCTTTTTCCTGCCATTCGGCCTGCTGAATCTCTGCCTGCTCAATCCGGCGTGTCAGCTGTTTCTTTTCAGCCAGCGCCCGTGCAGAGGTTGAGCGGACTTCAACTAACGTGTCTTCCATTTCCTGAATCATCAAACGGACCAGTTTCTGCGGATCTTCCGCACGCTCCAGCAGCGAATTGATGTTGGCATTTACGATGTCGGCGAAACGAGAAAAAATACCCATAATGATGTTCCTCTTTAAATGTGTCATGGCGTGTTGCGCTGTATGGCTAATACAAGATGCGTGCCAATTTTATAATTATCTGATTATTATCAATTTTTAAATTTTACAGCCCTTTTGGCTTGTTCTAATATAGTCAAAATGATTAAGGGGTGGCGAAATTCATCATGGCTGGAAACAACGACAACCTTCTCGGTGAGTCCAATAATTTTCTTGAAGTGCTGGAGCAGGTGTCGAAGCTGGCTCCGCTGGAAAAGCCGGTATTAGTGATTGGCGAGCGCGGTACCGGTAAAGAGCTGATCGCCAGCCGCTTACACTATCTTTCTGACCGCTGGCAGGGACCGTTTATCTCGCTGAACTGCGCCGCGCTGAATGAAAATCTGCTCGATTCTGAGCTGTTCGGCCATGAAGCCGGGGCCTTTACCGGCGCTCAGAAGCGACATCTGGGCCGCTTTGAACGGGCGGATGGCGGCACGCTGTTTCTTGATGAGCTGGCGACGGCACCGATGCTGGTTCAGGAAAAACTGCTGCGGGTAATCGAATATGGGCAGCTGGAGCGCGTCGGCGGTAATCACTCATTGCAGGTTAATGTGCGGCTGGTCTGCGCCACCAACGAAGACCTGCCTGCCCTGGCGGCCGCCGGAAAATTCCGCGCCGACCTGCTTGATCGTCTGGCGTTTGACGTCGTTCAGCTGCCGCCACTGCGCGAACGTCGCAGCGACATCCTGGTGATGGCTGAGCATTTTGCTATCCAGATGTGCCGTGAACTTGGCCTGCTGTTGTTCCCTGGCTTTACCGCGCAGGCGCAGCAGACGCTGTTGAGTTACCACTGGCCCGGCAACGTTCGTGAGCTGAAGAATGTGGTGGAACGGTCGGTTTATCGTCACAACAGCAGCGAGCAGCCGCTGGATAACGTGATTATTAATCCGTTCGCTCGCCGGCCTGAGCCGGTCGATACCCTGCCGGTGAGCCGTCCCGCGCCCGAGGGCGACCTGCCGGCGCTGCCGCTCGATCTGCGTCAGTGGCAAAATCAGCAGGAACGAGAGCTGGTGGAAACCAGCCTGCAACAGGCACGATACAATCAGCGCCGCGCCGCGGGGTTATTGGGCGTTACCTACCACCAGCTCCGCGCCATGATGAAAAAGCACGGTATTCAGGCGCGTGAAGATATCAGCTGATACCGTGCGGATCGACTTCGCCCTTCCCCTGCCGTCTCAGGCGCTTATCAGGCCAGCCGTCCGCTTCGCGTTGACCATTTCAGGCAAAAAAAAGCCCGCCATCAGGCGGGCAACAATACTGGAAGCAATGTGAGCAATGTCGTGCTCTTCTTCGGTAGAGCCACCGTCGAAGTGCAGATGAATAATAATCATTCTTATTATCATCTGTAAAGCGCTAATTGAGAATATTTCTCATTACCACACTCTCTGTACGTTTTTTCTGCCGCAGGCTGAATGAATATCAGGCCGGGCAGCGTCGCAGATTTTGGGACAACGCCCGCTTTGCGATACACTCTGTCTAATGCCTCAAAATCGTTGAGTTCTATGTCAAAACTAATATGTTCGCTGTTGTTCAGCTTCAGCGTGTTGAGTTCGCCTGCGTGGTCGGCCCCCGCCGGTGATATTCGCCAGACCGGCTTTGTCTATTGCGTCAGCGGCACGCTGACCACCTTCAATCCTCAAATGGTCAGCAGCGGGTTAACCGTCGATACCCTGGCGGCACAACTGTACGATCGCCTGCTGGATGTCGATCCCTACACCTACCGTCTGAAGCCCGATCTGGCCGCCAGTTGGGAAGTGCGTGACAATGGCGCGACCTATCGTTTTCACCTGCGCAGCGGCGTGCAGTTCCAGCAGACTAATCAGTTCAAACCGACACGCGCTCTGAACGCAGATGATGTGGTGTTCAGCTTCGCCCGGATGTTCGATCGTCATCATCCGTGGCATAACGTCAACGGCGGCAACTATCCCTACTTCGATAGCCTGCAGTTTGCCGATTCAGTGCAGAGCGTTAAAAAGCTGGATAACAACACGGTTGAATTCCGGCTGAACAGCCCGGATGCCTCCTTCCTCTGGCATATGGCGACCCACTATGCGCCGGTGCTGTCTAAAGAGTATGCCGATCAGTTGACGGCTCAGGGCCGCCAGGAAGAGATGGATCGCCAGCCGGTGGGCACTGGCCCTTACCAGCTAAGTGAATATCGCACCGGCCAGTACATCCGCCTGGCACGTAATCCGCATTACTGGAAAGGCGTGCCGCGTCTGCAGCAGGCGGTGATCGATTTAGGCGCCGGCGGCACCGGCCGTTTGTCGAAACTGCTGACCGGCGAGTGCGACGTGCTGGCTTATCCGGCTGCCAGTCAGCTCAGTATCTTGCGCGATGATCCGCGCCTGCGAATGACGCTGCGACCCGGGATGAATATCGCCTATCTGGCGTTTAATACCCGCAAGCCGCCGCTTGATCGTCCTGAAGTCCGGCATGCACTGGCGCTGGCGATCAATAATGAGCGGCTGATGGAGTCGATCTACTACGGCACGGCCGAAACTGCGGCCTCGATATTACCGCGCGCCTCGTGGGCTTATGACAGTGACGCGCGGGTGACCGAATACGATCCTAAAAAGTCTCGCGCTGCGCTGGAAGCGCTGGGCCTGACCGACCTGCATCTGCGGCTGGTCGTGCCGTCGGCCTCGCAGTCGTGGAATCCCAGCCCGCTTAAAACCGCGGAATTATTGCAGGCCGATCTGGCCCAGGTGGGCGTCCGCCTGACCATTGTGCCGGTCGAAGGACGTTTTCAGGAGGCGCAGCTGATGTCGATGAATCACGACCTGACCCTGGCGGGCTGGGCGACCGACAGCAACGATCCGGACAGCTTCTTTCGTCCGCTGCTCAGCTGCGCGGCGATCCGTTCCCAGACCAACTATGCGCACTGGTGCTCGCCGGCCTTTGATGAAACATTGCAGAATGCTCTGCTGACACAGCAGCTGTCGGGGCGCATCGACAGTTACGACAAAGCGCAGCAGATTCTGGCTCAGGAGCTGCCGGTATTGCCGCTGGCGTCGTCGCTGCGTCTGCAGGCGTTTCGCCATGACATTAAAGGCCTGGTGCTGAGTCCGTTTGGCAACGCCTCGTTTGCCGGGGTTTATCGTGAAGAGGGTGAGGAAAAGTAAGTGATCATCTATATTTTGCGCCGCCTGCTGCTGCTGCTGATTACGCTGTTTTTGCTGTCGCTGGTCAGCTTCAGCCTCAGCTATTTCACCCCAAACGCGCCGCTGGAAGGTGCTGCCCTGTCTGACGCCTGGTGGTTCTGGTTTAAAGGGATGCTGCAGTTTGATTTTGGCGTCTCCAGCACCAACGGACAGGAAATTGGCCTGCAGCTGCGCGAAGTTTTTCCCGCCACCATGGAGCTGTGCATTCTGGCGTTTGTGTTTGCCCTGCTGGTGGGTATTCCGCTCGGCATCTGCGCCGGGGTGATGCGCAACAAATGGCAGGATAAGACCATCAGTGCGCTGGCGCTGCTCGGCTTTTCAGCGCCGATTTTCTGGCTGGCCCTGCTGCTCACGCTGTTTTTCTCGCTGACGCTCGGCTGGCTACCGGTGTCGGGGCGGCACGATCTGCTCTATCCGGTACAGAACGTATCAGGCTTTGCGCTGATTGACGCCTGGCTCAGCCGCTCACCGTGGCGGCACGAGATGATTATCAGCGCCCTGACTCACCTGATTTTGCCGGTGCTGGTACTGGCGATGGCACCCACCACCGAAGTGATCCGCCTGCTGCGCAACAGCACCAGCGAGGTGATGGAAAAAAATTATGTTAAAGCCGCCGCGACCCGCGGACTGTCACAGCTGACGGTGATCCGACGTCACGTGCTGCACAACGCCTTACCGCCGGTGATCCCGCGTCTTGGCCTGCAATTTTCAACCATGCTGACGCTGGCGATGATCACTGAAATGGTCTTCAACTGGCCCGGCCTTGGCCGCTGGTTGATCAATGCGATTCGCCAGCAGGATTATGCGGCGATCTCAGCCGGCGTGATGGTGATTGGCGGGCTGGTGATTCTGGTCAACGTCATCTCCGACGTGATTGGCGCAGCGATGAATCCGTTGAAACATAAGGAATGGTATGCCCTCCGATAGCGCTTAGTTTGAATTTATAAAATAATTCAAATCAATAGGTTAATCTCGCAAGATTAGATCACAACCAATTAAAGCACCCTTTTGTGTACACATTTATCATTTGGCAGTTGCGGCGGGGAGTTACCAATCTCAAATTACCCACCCAGCAGCCTGCTGAGATTGGCGCGGCTGAGTCATTGCCCGGTCGCCGGGCTTTTTTAGTTTTCTTGCTATCAAAATCTTGCACTCTGAATGATCATGTATAAAATCAGATAACTCCCAACTACGACCTCTCTTTATGTTAAATGTGTTTTACAAATATGCAGGAGTTGGCATCGCCAACACAGCTATCCATTGGGTAGTATTTGCAGTTTTTTTTTATTGGTTTTCGTCCAGTCAATCACTCGCAAATTTTGTAGCCTTCTGTTTTGCTATTACGTTTTCCTTCTTTGTCAATGCGCGATGGACCTTTTCATCTGATGCTTCTCTGATGCGCTACTCGCTATATGTCATTTTCATGGGTGGCATAGCTTGTTTTTTTGGGTGGTCTGCAGATCAATATGTACTATCCCCAATAGTTACCCTGATTGGTTTTTCTGCGGTTAGCCTTATTTGTGGCTTTTTTTATTCAAAATTAATCGTTTTCAGGTAATGATAATGAAAATATCACTTGTTGTCCCCGTCTTTAATGAAGAGGATGCGATACCTATTTTTTATAAAAAAGTTCGTGAGGAACTTTCAATATTACAAGTTGAGATAATATTTATTAATGATGGAAGCACTGATGGAACTGAAAGAATTATAAACGCTCTTTCTTCATCAGACCCATTAGTTAAATCTATTTCATTTACGAGAAATTTTGGTAAAGAGCCTGCTCTTTTTGCTGGCCTTGAGCAATCAACAGGTGATGCGGTTATACCGATTGACGTCGATTTACAAGATCCAATTTCAGTCGTCCCGGAATTAGTATCTCGCTGGCAGAATGGAGCTGATGTTGTATTAGCAAAGAGGACAGATCGTAAATGTGATGGCAGACTTAAGCGGAAAACCGCCGAGTGGTTTTACAAATTACACAATAAAATAAGCTCATCAAAGATTGAGGAGAATGTTGGAGACTTCCGTCTTATGTCTCGGGCGACAGTTGAAAGCATTAAGTTAATGCCTGAAAGAAATCTTTTTATGAAGGGAATTCTTTCATGGGTAGGTGGACGCGTTGACGTTGTTGAATATAGTCGCGCGCGACGCGTTGCAGGTGATTCAAAGTTCAATGGCTGGAAACTTTGGAATTTAGCTTTAGAGGGAATTACTAGCTTTTCCACCTTCCCCCTAAGGATATGGACTTATATAGGTTTAATTGTTGCAGCTATTTCATTCCTTTACGGCTCATGGATGATTTTTGACACAATCGCATTTGGCAACCCAGTGCGAGGATACCCTTCTATTCTTGTTTCAATTCTTTTTCTCGGCGGAATACAATTGATAGGCATAGGAGTTTTAGGTGAATATATAGGCAGAATATATTTAGAAACCAAACAAAGACCTCGGTTCATAATAAAAAGTGAAAAAAATGATTAAAAAGAACTCCATTATAGGCTGGGCCAGCCTTATTATACTGTCCATAGTTTACTATCTGTATGTTTACAAAAGCAGCATCTCATCTGATCAAGCTGCTTTCTTTCTTGAAGCTAAAGATTTGGCTTCTGGAAACATAACATTAAATGGATGGAATCTATCAACGGTGAATTTTTATTTCACTGAGATGGTTCCATTTGCCATTGCAATAAGAATGCTAGGATCTCACACAAATCTTTTATACCTGCTACCTGCGGTTTATTATTCAATCGTAATCTTGATATCTTTGGCCTTAACAAAGAAAAATGGGTATGGCTTCCTAGTTTTAGCCATTTTCCTGATGCCGTCCAAGTTCTTAGCCCCCGCTCTTATCAGTGCATGTTTTCACATAGGTGCTTTAATCGTTGGGCTATATACCCTCCATGCCTTGAATCAAAAAACATCAACCTTAAAATACTCTATAATTTTAATACTAAATGCTCTTGCATTGTTCAGTGACAACCTTTTTTTCTATTTTATAACAGCTCCAATTTTTGTGATATTTATCATTTCGCTTACACTACTAAAAGAGAAAAATAATTATCACTGGCTTGGAATAGTTATCATCCCAATAGTTATAAGTGGCGCCATTAAGTTATTGGTAAGCTATATACCTCACTTTGATATAGGAGGCATAAACCCTCCTGAATTTGTAACTTTCGATGGCATAGCCCATAACTTATACTTATTTTCATATGGAACGATAAAAGCCTTTGGTGCCGACTTCTTTGGCAAACCGATCTCTGATCTCCTTAACTTAAAGAACTTTGTTCGATTTGCATGCATAATAAGCATTGTAATATTCGCATATAAATATATAAACAAAAACTGGAGGTCGTATTTTTTAGACCGCGTATTAGTAGCGTCATTCGCCTTACTTTGTACCGCCTTCCTGTTAAGTAATATGCCAATAGATATGGCATCCACGAGGTATTTAATCCCGGCTTACTTTACCATATTCATCTTCATAGGTAGAAATATGGATATTAACCATAAAAGCATTTACCTTGTGATTATACCCTCACTAGTTATCATGGCATTAAACTTTACAGACTGGAAGCAAACATATCGTGACTCGAGTTATGTTAAGGTAGCTAAGTTTTTAGATAAAAATAATTTGGGGTCAGGTTATGGAAGTTTCTGGTACGCCACTTCAATTGCCATACATACTAAGAATGACATTAATATCGGAGGGACATTAATAGACACTCCTAAGTTAAGACTTAAACCATACGCATGGCTTTCTCGCCAGGATTGGTATAGTGTAAAATCAAGTTATTATATAGCTAAGGATGAAAGTGAAGTAAAAAGCATGGCAGAAATCTTTGGCAATGATTTCAAAATTGAAAACATATCAGGAGTGCTGATCATGTTATATCCCGACAAAAGAATATTTACCAATGGAGAAGTTAAACCTTTATGACCCAAATTGGATAAAGCCCCGCATGGGGCTTTTTTTTCAATTAAGGTTTAGTTGGCCATGTAATATTTGGAGCGATTGACGTATCAATCCTGTTCAGTAAAACCCGGTATTTTTTCCACGCTGTTAGTTGTGTTTTCTCATTATCAGTAGCTTCTTCAAGATCAACCGCATCCTGTAGGGGTGCAATTGCCACAGTGGCCTCTGCCATTAGTGACGATTTCTGGTTATCAGCAATCTCAACCATCTGCGCTGTCGTGAGTGGCGGGGCGTCATTAGCAACCGGGATCCCATCATTACCTGCAGCGATGACTTTACCGTCAGATTGTTGCTTCAGAAGTTCTAGCCACGCCTCATGCGTGATTTCCACTGCATCCTCAGGTATTGAAGTTCCATTAATATCGATTGAATAAAACGCATTGACGCTGGGGGAATAATATTTAGTCATTTTAGTTTCCTATTGCGAAATAACGGAAAGATAAGTTCCCAATGTTAGAACCAGCAACACCTACTTTGAGTTGCGATAATGGGGCTGTTCCAGTCTGGAAGTTAAGATAAATAGTATTGCCAGCTGTAGTTCCCCCCGATAGGTCTCGGGGCACCGCAACCGCCTGGAAGAAGTTGTTCGGAAACGCCACCGGATAATTGACATTCAGCGCGCCATTGGCTCCGCCTCCACCCGCGATAGATGCAGAGCCCCACTGAAGAATTACACCATTCGGAAACTTCATATAGCCAGCATCACCTGATAGAAGCGTAAATTGACCAAGGTTAACGGCCTGATTTGACTGTGTGGCGGGAGCTACCTGCTGTGGGCCGGCTGTGTTTTGTGACATAAGCAGAAACGAGCTTTTAGATGCTGACCATACAACTCGTATTACGCCTTTGGCTGCACCGATCTCACCTCCCTGCAATGAACCGGCCGGACCAATTACAGGATATGCAGGCAGCGCATTAATCTTGAGTGTGACTGCGCCTGTATTTACTGCAGCGCATGCTATCTCAAAGACCTGCCCATCAGAAAGAGCCGTAATGGCTGGTGATGGCGCAATAATAATCGCATTCGCCGATCCTGTGTCAGTGTAGAAAGTCTGGTTTGAAATCCGGGGAAGCTGTTTTAAAGCCGAAAGCAATTGGTTACGCGTTCCCTTAGCCAGGTTAACCCCAGCCCCTTCGATAACGTTGCATATCTCTTCTTGCAGATCATCAAAGTAATCAGCGTCAAGTGCCGTTGCCAGTTCTCCGGTCTGCGGATTACCACCTGTGAAACCATTCTTCCCCGCACCAAATTTGTCTTTCTGGGCTGTTGATGTGTCAATGCGATGCATGCTTACTCCGTGTATCTGAAAATTACGTAAGTGTGTGACGGTGCCAGCTTCTCAAGAACGCATTCGGCAATAGTGTCACCCCATGTTCTGAGGCTGTCGGTGCAGTTACTGATCGCTGTCATAGGGGTAGTCTGTGTGGCCACTGGCATATTGACCTGCCAGTAGTAACGCCAGTCGTCGCTATAAAGAGAGTCTGTACAGTCAGAGAGGCAGGTGAACTGGCTCTTGTTGTAACGGGTAATAGTCACCCCGGTATAGCCAAGCGCTTCAAGCTGCCCGAGATAAAAAGCCTCGTTGATACCGCCTGGCAGATTCAGTTTTGCATCCAAACGCTGGCGACGCTGCTGAAGTGTCTGAACGCCAGCAGGGGCGCAACTGTCGGGAAGCCCACTTATCTCTTCATAACGGTCAATCAACTCCGTTACCGACCGGGGGTCGATTTCCAGCATAAGTGCGTCGCCGCGACCGTGAACTGCTGCCAGTGAAGGTGCAAATCCCGTCAGCAGCAGATCGTCTGCATCCCACGCAGGGCCGCGCGGAAGTAGCGCACCAAGCATCTGCCGGTACTGAGCTGTCATGTCCATGAAATAGCCCCTACTACGCCGACCTCACCTTTTGCAATCGACACATCGGCTGCCGGACTGACCAGCGTGTGGCTGTATTCACCCGTTGCGATACTGATTGCCTCACTGATGCGTGAAGGTTTAAGCACACCTTCTGGCACGCCATCGCGCAGCATCATTGATCGCAACTCAGCCTCAACGGCATATCGCACTTCCGGAGTATCGGGGTTAAGCCGTATATGAAAATCTACGACATGGGGCGTCGCAGCAAACACATAAATGTCAGCCCCGGCCACCGGTGCGCGCGGTTCAATATAAGACTGCACAGATGCTACTGTTGCAGCGTCAGGGATGGGATTCACCAGGTCGCTGTTGGCAACCATGACCCCAACCGTTCCCCGTCCGCTCCAGTGCCGGTATGCCCAGGCACGCGTTACGCCAGCCACTTCCTTAGCCCAGACTTCATAATCTCCGTCAGCACCGCCCTGTGGAGTCCAGTACCATCTCTCGATGACACGCGCCCGCCACACTTCAATATCTTCGATATCTGCGCCACCCTGAATGCTGTCCGCCTCGCCTGCTGAAGGCAGGCCGGTAATTGGGCTGACAAGTCGCATGGCCAGCCCGTCATCGGTGTTACTGACTTTTCCAGCTGTATCACTTGTTACCGGTACGCGCAGCACGCCCCCTGCTGACGTAGCCGCCGCGGTTGTGGTGAAGGACGTCAGGTCATCACGCTGAATCGTCACGCCAGCCTGGATAGGAATGCCGTTCGTGGCCACGTCCCAGCGCACGTATCCGGTTGCTGCCGTCGCTGCTTTTCGCGGACATCGCTTCATATTGGCGTGCCGCGTCAGCCAGTCCTCGTCTGCAAGGTCAGGCAGCAGGTTGCGGGCCAGATAATCTATATACCCGTAAACGGTGTGTACCGCTGCCGCCTGGACCCTCCCATACACCTCGGCGTCAGTTCTACGCAATACTGCCAGGGTTGAATCTGCAGCAAGGCGGGTCAGGATATCGTTGCGGACGGTGGTGATTAACTGAGGGAGTGTCGGGCGGGTAAATCCACTGTCAGCCATTAAGTTCACTCCATAAATCATCAAAGGAAAATGCCGTGCGGTTGCCGTCTTTCTGACTGATTACCACCGAGGCGCTTAGCGTATCAATGCCGGTTCGCTCGACCTTCACATCCACACGAACCGCCACGCCGTCATCCACCAGCCACTGCAAAGCCTGGCTGATATATTCGCGGGCTTTTAGTGGAGTTTTATTGGTAAGTTTCTGGCGGCTGAGGAGATAAAGGCGCGATCCAATACGATCATTCTGGACGGTCGGGAAGCTATCGCCCCACCAACCGTTATCCTGCTCCGGATTGTCGTCAGGCTCAGACTTTCTCCAGGAGAAAAACGAAATAATTACCGCTCGGGTAAGAGGGTCAGTCGGCAAGGTCACGTCACGCTGAATGCCGTTGATGACAATAATCATGACGCCTCCATTTTCTGCGTTGTCGCATCAGTAGTGCCGCCGCCATCGCCGTTCTCTTCATGCGTATGCCCGTTGTAGGTCACTCGCATTGCTGACATCGCCAGGCCGCCTGAGTCGCACCTATCTTTAATTTCACCAGTGGACTCGATGTCCATTTCGAATCGTGCCTTTGCCGCATTGGTAAAAGTAATTGGCTTTCCCGCGCCATTGACGATAATCCCTGCCCGGGTCAGCGTGACTGACTGCCCCTGATCGTCATACACCGCCACCTCACCGGACTTAAGATCTTTAATTCGGAAGCGACGATCAGAGACGACCAGCACCACACCGTGAGATCGGTCACCGTCAAAGTAGGCGGCCACGGCCTCTGCACCGGTAAGCGGCGCGGCGGTAAAACCGTAAGGCTCCATATGCTCGATATCGCTTTTTCCCTCACCTCCGGCCATCTCAATCTGAAGCATCTGGCATTTGGTTGCCGTGTTCAGCCCGCGAACGACCGCTCGCGCCAGCAGGTTTGACAGCGCACGGCCCATACCTGATATCGGGTTAGCCATCAGAAATCATCCTCTTCTTTCTTTTTATTACGCTTGCCAGGCTTCGCTGGTTCAGGAAGATAGGCATCCGGAGGCCCGACGCGGATTTCGGTCACGGTGCCGTTTTCATCCTGCTGATAGGTCACCTCAGCGATCACCATATGGCGATTGTTAAAACCAAGGATGGGATCGAAGACAATAATCTGCAGGTTAGGCAGCCAGAGTGAGCCGTCACCCTGTCGCCAGCCCTGCACGGTGTAGGTCACCTCATCGGTACGCGCTGCACGCTGGCGCATCTCAAATTCTGCGCGTGCGCTGCAGGTTGCCGTGGTGGCGTTGCCGGTCTGGCGGATAATCATCGGGCGGTAACGCTTCAGTCCGCCATCAATGGTTTTTGAGCGAATGGCCGTAGTGGTGGCCTCGCCAAAGTCGTCGTCGTTACCCTTACGCTGTCCGGACACCTGATAGTCGCTGAAACGGTCCCGAATGCTTTTTTCGGTGTCGCAGGAAAGAATGTTTTCACCCAACACCAGTGCTGTATGCGCCTGCTGGCTGCCGATGCCACCGATAACCAGATTGCCCTGCGCGTTGTCATACGCCAGCGCCTGCTGCAGTCCGAGCATCTTGTTCAGCACGTCCATGACCGTTTCGCCCTGGTCGGCCTGAATTCCCTGAAGCGCACCGGATGCGCCGCCCGCATCCACCACCGTAATGCTGAACGGCTTCGCCAGCTCTGCAGCCACCTGCGCCAGCGAACGACCGGCATATTGTGACGGCGTGGCTGAGCAGTCGATAAGGTCAGCAGTTTTGCTGCGCCCTGATATTCCCACGCTGATGCTACGTGCGTCATACCGGACCGGCGTCGCCTCAACGTAGCCGGTCAGCACTTTATCGGTGCCTATCAGCACTTCGACGAGGTCACCGTTTTTAATGCGGTTGCTGCGGTTTGCCTGGTCGGTGTCGCCCGGCCAGCTGCGGGTAATCTCAACGGTAAAGTCTCGGGCGATGCGCTCAATACCGGCCGCGATCCGGACCGAAGTCCAGCCGCCCCACTCCTGACCGTTCACCCGTAAAATAACTGTGTTGTTCATCGCACCGGCACCCTCAGTGACTGAACCGGCACGAAGCCGGGATGGCGGATGCCGTTACGCGCGGTAATATCACCAGCGCGGGAGGCTGAGTCGTACCAGTCGGCGGCCAGCACAAGTGCGGGCGTCACCTGTGAAGGTGTGCGCTCCGTCATGCGCTCGACCTGCTCAAGGCGTGCAGAGATATCGCGATTAACATCTGTTCGCACGGTGACCAGCGCCTGGTAAAGTCCGTCATCTGAAACGCGCTCCATCTCAAGGTCAATGGCCTCATTGAGACTGTCACGCACCTGCGCGAGATCATCCCAGGAAATGACGGTGCTGTTATCAAGAGAGGTAGTTACGCCGGAAGATGCGGAAACGGTGCCTGTCGCTGTGGTATCAATATCTGAAGCCGCACTGCCTGATTCAGTCCGTATGTTGCTGACGGCAGGATGCGATACCACGACCGGCTGCTGCGGGTCCTGCTGGCGCGTGACAGTCCGGTTTGCAGGCTGTGGCAGACTGGTGACCGTTGCGGCTGCCTCGCTGATGGCCGTGGTGCGTACCGCCTGCGCAACGTAATTGCGCTGCGTGGTCTGCGCCTGTGCTGTCTTACTGTCGGTTTTCCAGACACCGCGCGGGGCCAGACCCGAATCAATCGTGACACCGGTCAGCCCCTTAATCATCGACATCAGGTCAGAAGTGTTACCCGTCAGCCGCGTTCCGGCGCGCCACATGGTCTGCAACCGGTTAACAAAGCTCATGCCACTCGACGGCGGACTGAGCAGCACCGATAAATCGCCCTGCATCAGACGTGATGCGGCGCTGATACCAGAATCAACATACTGAAAGGCGCTGGTTACGGTGCTGAACATGCCTGCCGCCTCATCCAGCACTCCGTCCTGCAGGAAGTCCGGCAGGCCATCCATACCAAAGGCACCGAACGCCGATGAAATGGCATCGTCCAGGAATGAAACTGACGAGGTGAGTTTCTGTCCGGTTGCCAGTCCAGCGGTGGGGAAAGATAATTCACCGGACTCAACGAAGCTGAAGCTGACGCGGCACATACGCCCTTCGCTCTGTGAATGGCTGACGCGAACCGCATCATCTACTACCACGGTCATCTCGCCGTAGTAAGGATGAACCAGCGTACAGGAACCCGGCTTTTCAATAGCCTCAATCAGCCGGTTGCGCTGCTCAAAGAAATCATCGCCAATCAGATAGGCCTGAACGCTGAAGCGGCGAGTTGCCCGGCCTAAATCCTCCGCCCACGGTTTGTCGCGGTTCGGGTACTCATGCACCTGCACGCGACGCCCAAAGGTTGCTTCGTCGCTGTCCACCTTAAACGCGATGCCTCGCAGTGAGGCATCCTGCAGATTATCTTTCCAGCTCATGGCTTTCTCCGGGCGTAAAAAAACCCGCCGGAGCGGGTTATTGTTTTTTTCTACTGTTGAGTTGATCGGAGATCATCCTCGTTATGCAATAAGGAATAATAACCAGCGAAAGCCCTGCGAGATAAACGGGGATAAGGTCGGGGCTTTCAGCTGCACGATCTCCCATCATAATCAAAATATAAATTGCACCGAAGACTGCTAAAAGTATTGAAATCCCACGCACGAAAATCATAAACAATCACCATAAATAGGATAAGAAAACCCAGGTTAAGGCTTGTACTACTTTTTTCCTAGCTCTTATTGGCGCTGAAACGGTTGTAGCCAACATCATAACTAAGCCATGGAGTCGCGCTCCCTGCTGGAGTAGCAACGCGCATGCCAGGCGGCGCATTCTCAAAATTTACCTTAAGCTCGCCCGCTTGCGGGCGGCCTGCAGAAGATGCTCGTTCCAGTCCCACCTTTGGATCATAACGCCCTTCAGGTATTGGGTTGTCCATTCCCAGAATTTCACGCAGCCTCGGGAAAAATCCGTTATATCCCCGCTCCCGCTCCTGTGACTGCATGCGGTTAACCAGAAACTCACCCTTACTTACACCCTGCGCATTTGCCTGCTTGTCTAAATCCTGCAACTGCTTAAGAAGTGAGATTGCTATGCCAATCGTGATGGTCATCGCACCAAACCGGCTGATTGAGCCCAGCAAGCTAGAAAGCGAACTCGCAAGAGTTACGGCCTGCTGAAGTGAGCCAATCGTTTTAAGGGCGAAAGAACCGGCCATTACCGCACCGATGCCCTCAATAACGGTCTGCCAGCCCCCCATTTCCTGAGCGACATTATCTATCTCAGTCCAGACCTGCTTAACAATTGGCCCAACCTGATCCCAGTTGTTTATAATCAATAAGGCACCGGCAGCAAGCGCAGCGATAGCCAGCTTGGCGGGCGACAGATTCATTACGAAATTTAGTACTTTGAATGCCTGTGAGACAGTGCCTACTGCTGCACCTACAGCAATCAGTGAGATAGCAAATTTCGCAACCGATCTGACCAACTCTGGATTATCCCTGACAAACTTTTCTGTCTGCTTTAAATAAGGCATCAGCTCAACTACAGCCTGCTTGAGCTGTGGCGTAAGTGCATCGCCGAGCGCAAGGCTCACCGCTGTTATGCCATTCTGCATCAGCGTGAGTTTGTTTTCGGTAGTGTCTGCGCGGGAGTCATACTCCTTTTGCATTGAGCCAGCATACTGCTGTGCATCAGCAACCTTACCGAAGTTTTTGCGAAGCAGGTCGAGATTGTTAAGAAGCGGTGCAATAGCCTTTATCGACTCTCTCCCGAACAGCCATTCGAGCGCTTTTGACTTGCTTTCTTCAGGAAGATTTTTAATCCCTTCCAGCACCTTAAGCATGGTCGCTTTTGAGTCCTTCACCATGCCACTGGCAAGAGACTTAGGTGTCATCCCGATTTTTTTCAGGACCTTTTTTGCATTACCGGTATTGGCATTGGAGAGCGAAAGCATGAAGTTCTGAATGCCGGTACTGGCTACTTCAGACTGCACCCCCATTCCCGCAATGGTTGCACCCAGCGCGGCAAGATTACCCGTTGAAACGTGGTTGACTGCAGCAAGCGAGCCTACGCTGGTGACTATTTCAGAGATTTTAGCTGCGCTGGCAGGACCGGTATTACCGAGGTAGTTCACCTTGTCCGCCAGCCCGACAACATCTTTCTGCGTCATTTTGAAAGCGGTTCGCCAGGTCGCCATCATCTGACCGGACTCTTCCGCAGTCTGATCAAACGCAATACCCATTTTGGCCGCATCTTCTGCAAACCTGACAAGCTCACTTCGGGCGATGCCAGCCTGACCTGCTGCGGCAACAATCTGACCGATACCGTCTGCCGTGATCGGCAGTTTTGTTGACAGGTCAATAACGTCCTGGCTCATTTTTCTGAAAGCGTCAGCGTTATCCAGACCGTCAACGACCTTGCGGATATCAGCCATTGTTGATTCGAACTTAATGGCCTGATTTACAGGGATAGCCAGCGCACCCAGGATGGATGCGCCGATAGCAGTTGCTCCAACGGCCAGCGATGAGAATTCCTTCTGAAACCCCTTCAGCTGGCGCTGCATCCCTTTCATCGGGCCGGTGAGTTGGTCAACGGCTGTGATTATGGCCTTTAACTGGAAGCTGTCAGCCATTCTTTATTTCCTCGCTTATGCGCACTGCTTCTTCCTCAAGCTCCAGAAAATCGGAAAGAGCTGACCGCTTCAGTTCAAGAGGGTTTATTCGCCAGAAGTGAGCGACGTTGTAACATCGCTGCCGGAGATTTCTCCCGCTCCCGAGCCGGTAAAAAAACCCAGAATCGTCATTGAGGCTTTGAAAATATCAATCTTCGCCATCTGGCTGGCAGATGATCGCGGAATCCCGGCCAGTACCGGGATATAGCGCAGCGATACCGAGCTGTCGATTTTGATATTGCCTTCAGAGCCAATGGTAAAAGGAAAACCGACTTGCTCAATCTCATCGAAAGATGGCTCACGCAGCTCCAGCACATGAAGGGTTTCGCCATGTGCCGTAATAGGTTTTGAAAGTTGCAGTTCACTCACTGATAAAATCCTTCTGAGCCGTGGAATTCGAGGTCTACCGTACCCTCTTCCGCATTGTGGTTAGCTTCACCGAACTGGAAGGCCTCAGACAGCACGTAAACCATGCCGTTAGCCAGTTCGGCGGTGATGGTCATCTGGTCTGAGTCCATCAGTTTGGTGACCGGAAACGCCTTCGGAACTTTGAATGTGCCTTTGACGTAAGGCGCACGGTGCGTTTCTTTGTAATCCACGTCACCGGCCAGGCCGATCACGTCATCACGCACTTTGGTGTTCATCGGCACCTCAATGCCGCCGGTCAGCGACAGCTGCTGGCCGTCCACCTTGACGTATGCTGTACCCGCAATCTTTGCCATTACGCGGTCTCCTCGCTGTATTGCAGACGGAACTGATTAAGCAGCGCAAACACGCGCAGCTGGTTGACGTAATCCGGCGGGAAAAGCACATCTACGCGGGTTGGATCGCTCACGTTGCGCTCCACCATCAGATGCTGCTTGAAGAGATCGAAGTTCTCCACGATCCCGGCGCGCTCCATGGTGCGATAACTGGCGCACATCTCACCCTTTAGCACTGCAGGCGTAACAATGGCCTGTCCCGGACCGAAGCGCGTACCGTCATTCGCCAGCTTGTGGCGAGGGTACTTACTGGTAATGATGCTTTTCAGCTGACGGATAACGTAAGCGCTGGTATGCAGCGTTTCACTGTCCAGATAGCTGTTGTCCGCCACGCCATAGGCGTTTTTCTGATAGGTGGTAATATCGCGCTGAATGCGCAGCACGCCGCTCTCAGCGTAGGCCGTGGCAATACCGTGCTTCAGCAGCGACTGCTGCTCGGTCAGGGTAAAACGGCTGCCTGCAGGTGCCGGTAATGCGCCGTTCAGCTCACCGGTCTGGGTCGGTCGGGCCGGGTCATTGCGGATAAATACCGCGTTACGGGCGGTACGCAGCGCGACCAGCTCATCTGCTGCTGTCTGAACAGCAGGCTCATAACCGGCAACGGTAATATGCTGGTTGTTCATGGTGTCGCCGAAGGCCACCAGGTCGGAGAGCGCGCCGATTTTTGCGGTGTAGACGTGACCGTAAAGCTGACGTGCATAGCCCCAGCGTCCGGACGAATCGTTCATTTCCAGCGCCAGCGTCGCTAGCGAGGCGGAATCACTGAACGGCGTGCCGATGAAGTCAAACGGCTCATCGCCCATCGCGGCCACGGTTGCAGCCAGTGACGGTGAACCCGCACCGCCCGCCATCGCTTCAATCACAGCGTTAACCCCGTCAGGCGTAGTTTCGCTCCCCACGGTGCCGTAGTAGTTCAGCGCCAGAGGAATGCTGTTGCCGGTAAGCCCCTTGTGGCGAGCAGTGAGCGTCACCACACCAGCTGCTGCTGCTGCTGTCACGGGCAGGTCTGCGTTAGCGTTAATTGCGGCTGCAAGTGTGGCGGCCACTGCTGCAGGGGCATCGCCGGTTACCACAGCGGCCTGAACGCGTACCGCGCCAATATAAAGACTCAGCGAACCTGACGCCTGTGCGTTGCCGGTTAGCGTCACAGTTCCTTTGGCGGTTTCGCCATCAGGCTCAGTTACCGCGATAACCCACAGCTCACCAAATGGATCGACGGCACGATAGCGCGCCACCATACGTGCTAACTGGCTGCCACGACCTGCAACCTTACCCGCCAGTGCCGCTGACGGCATGATGGTGAGCTTATTTTTAACGATGGAGCTGTCGGCAGAGGCAAAGCCAATCAGCAGCGATGGGCCGCTATCTTGCGTGGTGTTCGCTTCGCTGTTGTCCATCTCCGCCCAGAACAACGGCACGCGGAGGTCTGACGGAATATTGGGGAACGAGACTGACATTATTCACCGCCCTTTTTCTTGGCGTCAGCTGCGGGCTTTTCTTCTTCCGCACTGACTTCTTCGACATCACCATCCGCAATGCGGCGGTGCCAGTAGCTGCTCTCTTCGACGTTCCGGCCTTCTGAAGGCAGCAGATCGCCCCGGACAGGGTCAGGAACTGACCGCCCGCGCTTAGGTCTGAGTTGCATGATTTACTCGCTGAGGTTGATTTTGGTGTGGTGTTCAATGATGCCGTCAGGCCCGTTACCCGGATCGATGTAGTCAACGTCGATTTCGACCGTTTTCAGCTCATCCAGAGCGTCAAGATCATCCTGCTGCCGCGTGTCCTCTTCGGTGATTTCCCGCGTCAGCATGAATTCAAACTGGTAGTAGAGTCGGCCCCGGTCCATATCCAGAAGCTGCCCGCCAGAATATGCGACGGGGCCAGCATCTTCATCCGGCTCCCAGCCCAAAAGTGCCTTCCAGATTTGCTGCCGCACATCATGCACGGCGTCATAACCTGCTGCCTGACCGCGCTCGTCGCGCGTATTGTCCAGCACTACGACAACCGCAAAGCCTTCGGTTACGTTCTGCCAGTAGTCAGTCAGGGACTTCTGCTCAGCGGTGACGTCTTCGGTCGGCACCACATACGCCGCCGGCAGCTTCATCTTCCCGGTTTCGGGGATAGACTTGAATTCAGCCGCCCCGGCTACGTTGCCAGCGAACATCGGACATCGCGCCCGGAGAGCGGCGATCACAAGTGATAGCTTCATTTCTTTTTCCTTTCAGGACGCAGGGAGGTACGCAGCGCACGGGTCAGCACATAACGCGTCCACGTTTTGCGCGCCTCCAGCACTTCGGTCATGTAGTTTTTACGCGGGGCAACCCGCCAGCCATTACCGCCGGATTTCCCTTTGTGATGGCTCTTTTTGCGCTTAGAACCACGCTTCACGCCGTAGAACAGAAACGCGGGGTAAAAGTCGCCCTCAATGAGTCGGTTACCCTCGCCCCGCTTCTGGTTTGGCGCGATGCGCACCATCAGGCCCGGACGGCTTTTTGATGCGCGGGGAACGTAATAGCCGATTGACCGTGCCAGCCTGCCAGTCCTGAATCCCGGATACTCATCCGGCGCGGAACGACCACGACGCATGACCAGACGCCTGGCATCACGCATGTGAACCTGACCAATCTGAATGAAGGCGCGGCGCATTTTTGCCCGGTTAAAAACGAGGTCTTTGGGCTGCTGAAAATCAACGTGCAGAAGCGGCTTAGCCATACATCTCTCCGTCGCTGTCCACAGCCCTCAACTCTTCGCACTCCAGCAACAGGTAACGACCGGCTGAGTTGAGGTCGCGCAGGCGCTTAACGCGATATACATAACCGCCGTAAACCACCTCAAAATCTGAAGTGATTCCCCGTCGATAACGGATGGTCATGTAGTGGGTTATGGTTTCGTCAGCCTGAACTGATTCATGATAGGTGGTAGCACCTACCTGCCGGACCTTCGCCCAGACGTCCGTTTCATTCTGATAGACCGGCTCTATGCCGTAATCCGCTGCGGCCTGGTCGATGCGCTGGCGCAGGTGAATACGCTTATTCAGCTCACCGGGATCGGGCAGCGTGTAAACGGCACTGGTATTTGATGAGCGTCGCTGCATGCTAATACCCCGACACCGGCAGACGCCGTGAATACAGCAGGAACTCAAACGCCTGCGGCGTCTCCGTCATTTCCAGCTCTGACACTGAGCTGCGGTGCTCATACCAGTGACTGACCAGCATCAGCAGTGCAAGCCGGATATCTTCGGTGATGACCATGCCGTCCGTATCAAGAGGCGCAACATCTGCCACCGTTTTATACAGATTGCGATTGAGGTAAGTCACCGCCTTTGCCTCGGCTGCCAGCGCAAAAAGCTCAAGCAGCCGATCCTCTTCCGTGAAGTCGCTATCAAGACGGCACTGCTGTTTAATTTCTTCGAGCGTCAGCAGCATGGTGTTCAGCCTTTTTTGTTTTTACCTTTTGCTGGCTCTGGCTCTGGCTCTGGCTCTGGCTCTGGCTCTGGCTCTGGCTCTGGCTCTGGCTCTGGCTCTGGCTCTGGCTCTGGCTCTGGCTCTGGC